>DASUFV010000167.1:0-9193 GCA_036274415.1 Actinomycetes bacterium | reverse complement strand
CCACCGAGCCGCTTCAGCGGACTCGCGGGCGCACATCGGTGATCCGGGTGGCGGAGCCATTCCGATCGACAGCGTTGTCGGCCGGGCGTTCGTCGTGATCTGGCCGGTGAGCGACATGGGTCTGCTCACTCGGCCGGACGGTATCGACAACGACGCGATCGACGCGGCGCAGACCGAGCGCCCGGTGAAGCAAGAGTCGGGATCGAGCAGCCCGTGAGTGGCCGATGACGGTGACGCATTCGCGGTCACGCCGCATGCACTGGCTCACCGAGGTCTTGCTCATTGTCATCATCGCCCTCGTGGTGGCCGCCCTCGTGCGCGCGTTCGTCGCTCAGGTGTTCTACATCCCCTCCGGATCGATGGAGAACACGCTGCACAAAGACGACTGGATCGTCGTGAGCAAGCTCAGCACCGAGTTCGGAACAGTCGACCGAGGTGAGGTCGTCGTGTTCGCCGACCCAGGCGGTTGGCTCGAGGTGACACCCCAGGCGGACAACCCGTTCCGCCGCGCGTTGGAGTTCGTCGGCATCGCACCGGACAGCGCCGAGGGTGACCTCGTGAAGCGTGTCATCGGCACGGGCGGCGATCACGTCACGTGCTGCGACGCCGACGGACGCGTCGAGGTGAACGACACACCGCTCGTCGAGGACTATCTCTTTCCCGGCGACGAGCCGGGTGACGCGCCTGTGGGATGCTCCGGCGAGTTCGACGTCACGGTTCCCGCCGGATACTTGTGGGTCATGGGTGATCATCGATCGGTGTCGAGTGACTCGCGGTGCCAGAAGGACGTCGAGCGGTTCGTCCCGGAGGACCTGGTGCGCGGCAAGGCCGTGGTCGTGATCTGGCCTGGATCACACTGGAGACTGCTGAAGACACCGGACGCGTTCGACTCCCTCTCCTGAGCCGCGTCCTTACCGGGCCTGATTAGGCTGGCCGACGTGTCACCGGTCCGTCGCTCCTCTGCGCGTGTGGTGGTCGTGGACGCCACTGATCGCGTTCTGCTGTTACGTGGCGGGGATCCGCAGCGACCTGGGCCGGCGGTGTGGCACACCCCCGGAGGCGGCATCGACCCGGGCGAGTCTCCGCAGCATGCGGCGTGCCGCGAGCTCGCGGAGGAAGTCGGGCTCGAGCTCACCGAGCCAACCGCGCTTGGTCCAGTGGTGTGGAC
The DNA here is from genome assembly GCA_036274415.1 of Actinomycetes bacterium. GTDB lineage: Bacteria > Actinomycetota > Actinomycetes > JAHEKZ01 > JAHEKZ01 > JAHEKZ01. The sequence continues at coordinate 8,025 of DASUFV010000167.1, read as the reverse complement.
GCGCAGGTTTCAGTTCCTGTTCGACGGTGTGCAGTACGACCAGGACGAGGTGTTCTACTTGCTGCGCGTGGAACGCCACGAGGTGGACGAGTCGCGTCAGACACCTTTGGAACGTCGCTATCTGTCAGGTCACCGGTGGTTCAGCGTCGACGACCTCGCGGCGTTCGACGAGTTGGTCGCCCCTCCTGACCTTGGCCCTCAGCTGGCCGTGCTGTTGCGAGATGGAGCACCGCGCACCCCGGTAGAGGTCGGTCCGGCGGTGATGCCGTGAGCGACACGCGCCAGGTGCGTCCCTCTTTGCGCCGTGAGAAGTCGATGCTGCGCGAAGGCAGCGCCTTGATCGCCGGATGCGACGAGGTAGGTCGTGGCGCGCTCGCTGGCCCAGTCACGGTGGGCATTGTGGTCATTGACGGAACGATCGGGCGGGTGCCAAAGGGGCTGGCTGACAGCAAGCTGTTGACTCCGCAGCGGCGCGAGGCCCTCGTACCAGCCATCAAGCGCTGGTGTCTTGGATACGCGGTCGGTCACTCGGGCCCCGAAGAGATCGACAGGTGGGGACTCACGGTCGCACTCCGACTGGCGGGTCATCGAGCGCTCGCGGCACTCGGGCTGAAACCTGACGTCGTCCTGCTCGATGGTTCGTACGACTGGTTGTCACACCGGGACGAGCAGACAGCGATGTGGCAGATCGACCTGACCGAGCTAACGCCGCCTGGCCCGGACTGGCCACCGTGTCAGGTGCCGCGCGTCGTGACGCAGATCAAGGCGGACATGGCGTGCGCATCGGTGGCGGCCGCGAGCGTGCTCGCGAAGACGACCAGAGACGCCATCATGACCGACCTCGCCGCCCAGCATCCGCACTATGCATGGGACGAGAACAAGGGTTACGCCTCAGACCATCACCGAGCCCAGCTTCAGGCGACCGGGCCGTGTGACCACCACCGACGAACGTGGCGGCTCGGTTTGCTCGACCCCTCCGAGGTCCCGACTGAGGATCCGTCCACCGCGCAATCGTCCACAGCAGCGCTTGACGCGGTAGTTCTCCCCAACCACTGACCAACCTCCACTCACGGGTCGGGGCTTCACGCCAGAGTCCCCGCTCGGAGGTGGTGCGCATGCGCGCTAAGGACGCGCGGGGGCGGCTCGGTGAGGATCTGGCAACTGCTCACTTGATCCGTGCGGGTCTGATCGTCCTCGACCGCAACTGGCGCTGCGACGTAGGTGAGATCGACATCGTCGCTCGCGAGGGCGACTCGTTGGTCGTCTGCGAGGTCAAGACGCGTAGCAGTCGGCGATTCGGTGACCCGCTCGAAGCAGTGACGCCCACCAAAGTGGCCAGGCTGCGTCGCCTGGCGGCGCGTTGGGTCACCGAGCACGACGTGCGTCCGCGCGAGATCCGGATCGACGTGGTCGGCGTCGTTCTCTCGAGTGGTGAGCCCGAGATCGAGCACGTGCGTGGAGCGGTCTGGTGATCGCAGGGTGAGTACAGCAACCGCATTCACCGTGACGCTGACGGGTGTGCACGGAACGATCGTCCGAGTCGAGGTGGACGCAGCGCCCGGCGTTCCTGGACTTTCGCTCGTGGGGCTTCCGGACACCGCCATCCGCGAAGCGCGTGACCGCATTCGATCCGCGATTGGCAACAGCGGCGCCAGCTGGAAGTCGTGCAAAGTCACCGTCAGCCTTTCTCCTGCATCGGTGCGCAAGCGAGGCAGCGGCGTCGACCTGGCGTTGGCGTGTGCCTGCCTAGCCGCCTTCGACGAGCTTCCCAACGACGCGGTCAGCTCGTGGGTACTGATCGGTGAGCTCGGGCTCGACGGTGCGGTCCGGCCGGTGCAGGGCGTGCTGCCAATGGCTCTGGCCGCCGTCGCAGCAGGACGCCGCACGTTGCTGGTTGCAGAAACGTCCGGCGGAGAAGCGTCGCTCGTTCCCGACGCCGAGGTGGCGGTGGTATCCGACCTCACAGAAACGATCGCGGTGCTTCGGGGCGAGCGGCAACCGCGCTGGGCCGACGCAGTGACCCCCGACCTCGACCTGACAGACGCGCCAGACCTGCGGGACGTCAACGGTCAGGCGACCCCACGGCTGGCTGTCGAAGTCGCAGCTGCCGGCGGGCACCACCTGCTGATGCACGGAAGCCCTGGAGCTGGAAAGAGTCTGCTGGCCGAACGGCTTCCTGGATTGCTGCCCCAGCTCAGCGAGCGCCAGGTGCTTGAGGTCACCGCGGTTCACTCCGTCGCCGGCGCGCTCAAACGGGACTGCCCCATGGTCGTGCGTCCCCCGTTCCAGGCGCCGCACCACACCGCATCGGCTGCCGCGCTGGTCGGAGGCGGCGTCGGTGTGGCCCGACCTGGGGCGGTGAGCCTGGCCCACCGCGGCGTTCTCTTTCTGGACGAGGCGCCTGAGTTCCAGCGCTCTGTCCTCGACACGCTGCGTCAGCCGATGGAACGAGGCGAGGTACAGCTGGCGCGGGGTGATGCCACCGTCACGTACCCGGCGCGCTTCCAGCTCGTCCTCGCTGCGAACCCCTGCCCCTGCGGTCGCAGTGGTGCACGCGCACTCGAGTGCTCGTGCACGCCCGACCAGAAGCGCCGGTACGCAGCGCGGCTCAGCGGGCCACTCCTGGACCGGGTCGACCTCCAGGTCCCGGTGCTCCCGGTGACCCGCGCAGAGCTGGTCGACGGAAGAGGTGGCGAGCCGAGCAGCACCGTTCGCGAGCGCGTCCTGGCTGCGAGGGAACGGGCGAGGGCCCGCTTCGCCGACCAGCCGTGGACCACGAACGCCGAGGTGCCCGGGCCGGCGCTGCGGGCTGAGCACCGCATCCACCCTGACGGCATGGCCATCGTCCTGGACGAGGTCGGACGCGGGCGGCTCACCGGACGCGGAGTCGATCGCGTACTGCGGGTCGCGTGGACGCTGGCCGATCTCGGCGGCGTCGATCAACCGGGCGCTGCCCAGGTGGCGTCCGCGGTCGCACTGCGCGGAGGAGGGCTGCCGTGGGTGGCATGACCACCGACCGTGATGCGCGCTTGCGACTGACGCAACTAGCAGAGCCGGGCGACGAGCGCCTGGGCTCTGCGGTCGCACGCTACGGGGCCGAAGCCGTGCTCGCTGAGATCGTCGATGGCGGATCGCTTCCCGACTCCCTACCGGGGACCGAGCACTACCGGGCCCGGCTCTCGGTCGATCCGCAGCGCGCCCTCAACCAGTTGGCAGAGATCGGCGGTCGGTTCGTCGTGCCGGGCGACGGAGAGTGGCCAACCCAGCTGGAAGCGCTGGGGGATGCCGCGCCGCTCGGTCTGTACGTCGTCGGCGCCGATCTCAGACTCGCCGCCGTGCGCTCCGTGGCACTGGTCGGCGCCCGTGCGGCCACCCAGTACGGCGGTGTGGTCGCGAGTGAGCTGGCCACCGACCTTGCCCTCCGCGGCTGGACGGTGGTATCGGGCGGCGCGTACGGCATCGATGCCGCCGCTCATCGCGGGGCGCTGACCGCGGGTGGCACGACGATCGCTGCCCTCGCGTTCGGTGTCGACACGGTCTATCCCAAGGGGCATACCGAACTGTTCGAACGCATTCCTTCCGAGGGCGGAGTCCTGGTCGCAGAGCTACCACCCGGTGCGACTCCTACCAAGCCGCGCTTTCTGCAGCGCAACCGTGTCATTGCAGCACTCACCAGGGGGACGGTGGTCGTCGAGGCGCAGTTGCGCTCAGGGGCGCTCAACACCGCTGCGCACGCCCGGCGGCTGGGGCGCACGGTGATGGTGGTTCCGGGGCCAGTGACGTCGGCGAACTCAGCCGGGTGCCACAGGCTGGCACGAGCGGACGAACCGGCCCGCGTTGTCACCGACGCGGCGGAGATCATCGAAGAAGTCGGTCTGATCGGCGAACTGGCCGACCAACCGACCCCGTTGATGCGCGTCAGAGACTCGTTGGACCCCACGTCCGAACGAGTGCTGGAGGCGATGCCAGCCGAAGGACCGATCGACCTACCAGGGCTCTCGGTGACTGCCGGGATCGACCCCGGTGCGCTGAGCGCCGTGCTCCTGCAGCTGGTGGCGACCGGCCTGGTCAGGGAGCACCCCCACGGCTACGTACGCGTGGCCGGAGCAGCAGACATCGTCCTCCCGCGGCGCGGGGGCTTGCCTGCAGCGGATCGGGGACGCACCGTTGACCGGTGAGCGGGCGGAGCGGCGGCGGTCCCAGTGGTGCGGGTGGGGAGAGCCTGCAGGAGTCGGCTGACGCCTTCGCCCGACACCTCTCGGTGGAGCGCGGGCTCTCACCACGGTCGGTGCGTGCCTACTCGACCGACATCGACAGCTTGATTGAGCACGTGTCTCGCAAGGGTCGCACCTCGGTAGAAGAGATGTCGCTGGCCGACCTGCGCAGCTGGCTCGCGTTGCAGCAGACGACCGGGCGCGCGCGCAGCACCGTCGCGCGCAAGGCGTCCGCGGCACGGACGTTCACCAAGTGGGCTGCCCGCACGGGACGGGCGAACAGTGACGTCGGCGCCCGGCTCGCGCGCCCGAAAGCACATCGCACCTTGCCGCACGTGCTTGCGCAAGGAGAGGTTGACGAGCTGATGGCGTCGGCGTCCGACCGTGCGACGAACGACGGCGACCCGGTCGCAGTACGCGATCTTGCGATCTTGGAGTTGCTGTACGCCACCGGTATCAGGGTGAGCGAGCTGTGCGGACTCGATCTCGACGACGTCGACGCCACCCGGCGGACCGTGCGGGTGTTCGGAAAGGGCGCGAAGGAGCGCACCGTGCCCTATGGGGTGCCGGCGCAGCTGGCCCTGGACGGGTGGCTCACCGGGGCCCGCACGGCCTTGGCCAAATCGGGGAGCGGACCGGCTCTGTTCCTCGGGAGGAGGGGGCGTCGGATCGACCCCCGGACGGTTCGTACCCTGGTCCATGAGCACCTCAGCGCGGTCGACGACGCACCCGAACTCGGTCCGCACGGGCTGCGGCACACCGCGGCCACGCATTTGCTGGAGGGCGGCGCCGATCTGCGCTCCGTCCAGGAGCTGCTTGGTCACGCTACGCTCGCGACGACCCAGATCTACACTCATGTCTCCGTTGACCGACTGAAGAGGGCGTATGACAAAGCGCACCCCCGCGCCTGACCCGGACGCTGCATCGTCCCGGTCGTCCTCCAGCCCATCCAGTCGATCAGGTCGGCGTTCGGTGACGGCCACCGCGAAGGAGGCGGCGAAGAAGGCAGCCAAGAAGGCTGCCAAGGCCACCGGCCGTTCCAAGGCCGCCTCCGCCTCGGCGAAGAACGCAACGAAGAAGACAGCGAAGAAGACAGCGAAGAAGACAGCCAAGAAGACAGCCAAGAAGACAGCCAAGAAGGCCGCACCCAAGGGCGCCGCCGCGTCGAAGCCAGCGCAGAAGCCGGCAAAGACGACGAAGAGCCCCGCCAAGAGCACAGCGAAGAGTCCAGCGAAGAAGACCGCAAAGAAGACGGCGAAGAAAACAGCCGCTCAGACGTCCGCGACCGACCTGGTGGTCGACGAGGTGGATGAGGTGGACGAGGCCGCCGCCGCAGAGGCGGCACTGCAACAGCTGTGGCGAGACTTCAAGGACACCGGCGATCAGAATCTGCGCGAGCGGCTCATCCTGCATTACTCGCCGCTCGTGAAGTACGTCGCCGGTCGGGTCGGCGTGGGGCTCCCGCCCAACATCGAGCAGGCAGATCTCGTCTCGTACGGAATCTTCGGCCTGATCGACGCGATCGAGAAGTTCGACCTTTCCCGCGCGATCAAGTTCGAGACCTACGCGATCAGCCGAATCCGCGGAGCGATCATCGACGAGCTCCGCGCCATCGACTGGATCCCCCGGTCGGTGCGCTACAAGGCGCGCGAGGTCGAGAAGGCGTACGCAGCGCTCGAGGCCAAGCTGCACAGAACGCCCACCGAGCCAGAGGTCGCCGAAGAAATGGGCATCACGCTCGACGAGCTGCACCAGATCTTCAGCCGGGTGTCCTTCGTCAATGTGGTTGCGCTCGACGAGTTGCTGAACGTGGGCGGCGACAAAGGTGACAAGCTGAGCCTGGTCGACACGCTCGAGGACACCAAGGCTGAAGACCCGGTTGCGGCCTTCGAGTCCGAAGAGACCAAGTACCTGCTCGCCAAGGCCATCAACCAGCTGCCCGAGCGAGAGAAGATCGTCGTCACGCTGTACTACTACGAGGGCTTGACGCTGGCCGAGATCGGACAGGTGCTGGGCGTGACCGAGAGTCGGATCTGCCAGATGCACACCAAGGCGGTGCTGCAGCTGCGCGGACGACTCGCGGATCCGGTCGACAGCTAGTGCGCGCCTAGTCCGCGCCCACGCTCGAACTCTCGAGGGGGAGCAGCACGATCGGTCCGCCGACCAGGCGTCGTGGGTCGAGGTAACGGTCTCCGTCGCGCGCGCCCCAATGCAGACACGGCGTCGTGAAGCAGTGCGGCGGCGACGGCGCGAGGCGTCCGATGGGTTGGCCGGCGGCAACGGTCTCGCCGACCCGTACCAGCGGCGTGACCGGCAGGTACGTGGTGCGTACCCCGCTCGGATGCTGAACCACGACCACCGGCCGACCGGCCACGTTGCCTGCAACGGTCACCTGGCCTGCGAGTGCCGCCACGACGGTTTGGGCCACCGAGCCGGCGAGGTCGACTCCTCGGTGACCCGGCGCATAGGTCGGGGGATCGTCGAAGGGCGTCAGCACGGGGGCGCCGAGCAATGGCCAGCTGGTCTGGACCGCCCTGGCGGTAGAGGTGGCGGTAGAGGTGGCAGGAGAGGTGGCGGGGGAAGTGGCGTGGGGCGTTACGGGAGCGGTGGGCGCTGTCGGGACGTCGCGGCCCAGGGCGCCGAGGGAGCCGAGCGCGGCAGTCAGGGCAAGGACGCCCGCCGTGCCCATCGTGAGAGGGGTCATTGCCTGAGGATCGGCCCCGGGCTGCGCGCTCGTGGCGCTGGCGGAGTCAGCTGGGGACAACCGCGGACGGATTGGCCCGGTGGACGGCCCGGTGGACGGCCCGGTGAACGCCCGTGCGGGCGGCGATTAGGCCGGTGCGAGGGCACCCCGTAGACTTTCCGCAGCGTCCAGCGACTGTGCCGGACGACTTCGCATGCCCGTCCCGTCCTGTTTCGGGACTTCTCACCGCTCGGTGATGACCCAACGAGACAGGGGTTGGCCACTCGGTCCGTATGGCCACGACCACCCGGTCGTGACCCAGCGGCACGGCCTTGACAGGCATCAGGGTTCGCAGCACCCGCTGTGGACAGGAACCGAGTGACCGCGCAGTGCGCGGGTGAGGAGAGCACGGCCATGGCCGTCGTCACCATGAAGCAGCTGCTCGAGAGCGGCGTCCACTTCGGGCACCAGACCCGTCGGTGGAACCCGAAGATGAAGCGATTCATCTTCACCGAGCGCAACGGCATCTACATCATCGACCTGCAGCAGTCGCTGGCGTTCATCGACCGTGCCTACGAGTTCGTCAAGGAGACGGTCGCGCACGGCGGCAGCGTCATGTTCGTCGGCACCAAGAAGCAGGCCCAGGAAGCCATCTCCGAGCAAGCCACGCGGGTCGGCATGCCTTTCGTGAACCAGCGCTGGCTCGGCGGAATGCTCACGAACTTCCAGACCGTGCACAAGCGGCTCCAGCGTCTGAAGGAGCTCGAGGAGATCAACTTCGACGACGTCGCCGCTTCGGGTCTGACCAAGAAGGAGCTGCTGGTCCTGCGTCGTGAGAAGGACAAGCTCGAGCGCAGCCTCGGCGGCATCCGCGACATGGCCAAGATTCCCAGTGCGCTGTGGGTCGTCGACACCAACAAGGAGTCGATCGCGGTCGACGAGGCCAAGAAGCTGGGCATCCCGGTTGTCGCGATCCTCGACAGCAACTGCGACCCCGACGATGTCGACTACCCGATCCCGGGCAACGACGACGCGATCCGTGCCGTCGGCCTGCTGACCCGCGTCGTCGCGGACGCCGTCGCCGACGGCCTGATCGCCCGGTCCGGTCTGAAGACCGAGGGCGAGGAG
>DASUFV010000166.1:0-2423 GCA_036274415.1 Actinomycetes bacterium | reverse complement strand
TCCGGGACGCCAGTCACGGCGACGCTGTCACCGGACTCGCTGCGAGTGCTGATCGCCGACCTGCATCCCGTTGCGGATGCCGAGTCCGTTCCTGCCTGATCTACCCGATCCCGACTGAATCGATGCTGACTCAGTCGATGCTGGCTCCGTCGATCAGGTCTCGAACGTCGTGAGCTCCTCGAGCGCGGACTGGCCGCCTCGACGCCGAAGGCGCAGCCCGAGGTAGGCCACGATCAGGGCAAGGAACGAGCCGACCAGCAGCACGGTGGCCAGAGCGTTCAGCCCGGGAGTCGGAGCCGCCTTCACAGCGCTGTACAGCCGCACCGGGACGGTGATGTTCGAGGCGTCGCCGAAGAGGAACGAGCTGACCACGAAGTCGTCCAGCGACGTCGCGAACGTGATGGCCGCGGACGCCACGACCGCCGGCATGAGCAGTGGAACGAGCACCGTCCTGATCGCCTGCATCGGCGTGGCACCGAGGTCGCGCGCCGCCATCTCGTAGTCAGGGCCGATCGCCAGCAGACGCGATCGCACGATGACCAGGACGAACGACAGGGTGAAGGTGACGTGACCCAGCAGCAGCGCCGTACGTCCGAACGGGAGGCCCTGGTACAGGTTGAGGATCACCAGGTAGAGGGCGGCTCCCAGGACGATCTCGGGTGTGACCAAGGGCACGAGCGCCAACCCGTTGGACGCCTTCGCCGCCTTGGACCGCCACCTCGTGAGCCCAAGAGCCAGTAGGACGCCGAGAGGAGTGGCGACCAGCACGGTCAGAAAAGCGAGGATGAGGCTGTTCTCTAGCGAGGTGATCAGGCTCTTGTCGGTCCAGAGCGAGCCATCGGCACAGCAGTACCACTGAGTCGAGAATCCTTGCCAGGTGCTGCGCGAGCGACCGTCGTTGAACGAGAACTGGATGGCGATGAGCACCGGAATAAGCGACCACGCGATGTAGAGCCAGGTGCCCGTCGCGAGGAAGTACGGCTTGCGCCAGGGGTTGCGCCAGAAGGGGATGCGCTGTCGCGACTTGGATCGGTTGATCGCGCCGCCGGACGCCTCTCGGGGAACGTCGGGGGGCTCGTGAGTCAGGATCGGAGCGCTCATCGTGCATCCCTAGCCGCGCGCTGCGTGAGTATTAGGTAATAGATCATGAACAGCAGCAAGACCAGCGAGAGCAAGATCACCAGGGACGCCCCTTGGTTCTTCAGTGGGCCCTGCAGCAGGAAGAACTCGATGGAGTTACCGATCATGTTCGTGCCGGGCGAGTTACTCACCAGCTGGTTGGTGTAGTAGTCACCTGCCATGGGCAACGCGGTCAGAACGAGAGCGGTCACCAAACCGAGTTTCGAGAGCGGCAGGGTGACGTGGAAGAACGTGCGAACGCTGCCCACGCCCAGGTCGCGCGACGCCTCCAGTAGTCGCTGGTCGATCCGGTCCAGCGACGCGTAGAGCGGGATGATGAAGAACGGCAGGTAGCCGTAGACCAGTGCGATGACGACGGTGACCGGGTTGCCGGACAACCACGCGGTGTCGTCCGGCAACCCGACAAACCCGAAGATGCGGTTCACGTAGCCGTCGTCTTGCAGAAGGTTGATCCATGCCAGCATCCGAGTGATGTAGTTGATCCACCAGGGCGCCAAGAGCAATGCCAGAAGCAGGCCCCGTCGGCGACCCGCCAACCTCGCTACGTAGTACGCGACCGGGTATCCGATCAGCACACACAGGACCAGCGCGATGAAGGTGTAGACGAAGGTACGGACCCAGGTCCTTTGGAGGTCCCCCGTGACTGAGGCTTCCACCATCTTCCAGAAGTTGGTGAAGTCCCAGTCAAGGGGGTTCCAAATGGGAATGGGCTGACCATTGAGCAGGTCGATCTGGGTGCTGAACGCAATGGCAAGTACTGCGTAGGCGGGCACCAGGAACAGCAGCACCAGCCATACAACACCGGGAAACGCTAGAACCGGCCACAGGCGCCGAGTCGTTCGGTCGACCTGCTCAACAGTCTTAGGCACCAGCCTTGAACCTCGCCCACTCGGTACGCCACATCGCCTCGATCGCCGGAGCTTGTTCGACCCCCACCTTGCCCTTCTCGAAGTCTTCGGGAACGACGATGGCGGCGTCCAGGCTCTCGACGATATAGCCCTGCTTCAGCGCGTACGGTACCGAAATCTTCGTGAGCGGTGGCTGGTACCCGTTCCAGTTGAAGTTCTGCTCCGCAACATCGGGGTCGAGCAGGTTGTTGATGAACAGGTGTGCCAGCACGGGCTTGGTTGCCGCAAATGGAATGGCGAACGTGTCGTTGCCGATCACTCGCTGCGAGACGTCCTCTGGCGTCCAGTAGCCGACGACGCTGAACGGGGTGTCTTTCGGCAGGTACCAGCGGGCGGCAAGCATGTCACCCGACCAGCACTGGGAAACCGTGTACT
>DASUFV010000165.1:0-3455 GCA_036274415.1 Actinomycetes bacterium | reverse complement strand
TGCCTTTGATCGCGCCGCGTCGCCGCTCGCCACGCGGGCCCGGCCCGGTTGACCGACCCGCCGGTAGCGCCCCTCTAGACTGAGCACCCCGGTCGCACACGGGTTCGGTCCGCTTCTGGTGTTCTGAACCCGCTTCCCCTGTCCCCGACCCGGCCGGACCACTTCATGATCAGGTTGGACGACGTCACCAAGGTCTACCCCAGCCAGGCCCGGCCTGCGCTGGACGACGTCTCGCTCGAAATCGACAAAGGCGAATTCGTCTTCTTGGTTGGCGCATCCGGGTCGGGCAAGTCGACTCTGCTGCGCCTCATCCTGCGCGAAGAGCGTGCGACGTCCGGCACGGTCTACGTGGCCGGCAAAGACATTGCTCGCCTGTCCAACTGGAAGGTCCCTCAGCTCCGCCGCCAGATCGGCACGGTCTTCCAAGACTTCCGGCTGCTGCCCAACAAGACGGTGCACGAGAACGTCGCCTTCGCCCTCGAGGTCACCGGACGTCCCGGCCACCTGGTTACCAAGGTGGTCCCCGAGGTCATCGAACTGGTCGGGCTCGCCGGCAAAGAGGATCGCTATCCCGGTGAGCTGTCCGGTGGCGAGCAGCAGCGCGTCGCCGTCGCGCGGGCGTTCGTCAACCGGCCGGCGATCCTGATCGCGGACGAGCCGACGGGCAACCTCGACCCCACGACCAGCGTGGGAATCATGAAGCTGCTCGACCGCATCAACCGCACCGGAACCACCGTCGTCATGGCCACGCACGATGCCGACATCGTCGATCAGATGCGACGACGCGTCATCGAGCTCGAGCTCGGTCACCTGGTACGCGACCAAGCGCGCGGCGTCTACGGCTACGCCCGCTGAGGTCGAAGGGACACCATGCGTATCAGTCTTGTCGTGACCGAGGCCGCCACTGGTCTTCGGCGCAACCTCACCATGACCGTGGCAGCAGTATTGGTCATCAGCATCGCCCTCGCCCTGCTCGGAACGGCCAACCTGATCCGTCAGCAGATCAACGAGATGCAGCGGTTCTGGCTGGGCAAGGTCGAGGTGTCGCTGTTCCTCTGCCGTGACATCGACAGCGACCGACCGACCTGCCCCAACGGTGCGGTGACGGACGCCGAGCGGATCGCGATCCAGCAGGACTTGCAAGATCTGCCACAAGTGAGTGACGTCTTTTACGAGTCGAAGCAGGACGCCTACGAGCGCTTCCAAGAGCAGTTCGCCAACTCTGAACTCGCAGACAACATTGAAGTGGACGACATGCAGGAGTCGTTCCGCGCCAAACTCGTCGACCCAGAGAATGACTACAACATCGTGGCGAGTGCCTTCGAGGGACGCCCAGGTGTCGAGAACGTCGTCGACATGCGGTCGTTCTTCGACACGGTGTTCAAGGTGCTGAACGGATTCCAAGTTGGAGCACTCGGTGTGGCAGTGGTTGCTCTGGTGGCAACCGTTCTGCTGATCGTGGTGGTCATCCGAGTCGCAGCGTTCAGTCGGCGCCGCGAGACCTCGATCATGCGCCTGGTGGGAGCGTCCAACCTCTATATCCAGCTGCCCTTTCTCCTGGAAGGGGCATTTGCCGGGTTTGTCGGAGGACTCATCGCCTGTTTGGGGCTCGCATTAGGCAAGTACCTGCTGATCGACCAGCTTTTCCGCGGCGCTTTCGCCTTCAACGAGGCCAGCTGGATCGGCTGGAACCACGTGTTGATCACCTGTGGCTTGGTGATGGCGATCGGGTTGATCGTCTCGATTGTGGTCTCGTACCTGACACTGCTGAAGTACCTTCGGGTCTGATGTGAAGTCCCTCGGGGGTCTGGCCGATGCTGGGAGGGAAGGAGGGACATCGTGCGTGCACGTACTGCGGTAGTCGCAGGCTTGGCCGCCGCTACCCTCCTCGCGAGCCTCCTGACGCCGGCATCTGCGGATCTCGAGGACGACGCGGACGCCGTCCGCGACCGGATCGAAGCCACGGAGGACGCCCTCGCGGGCGCATCAGCCCGCCTGCGTGAAGCGGCCGCCCAGCTCGCTCGTGCGCAGGCAAAGCTCCCGGCCGCTCGGGCCGAGTACGCGCGGGCACGTGATGAGCTGACGGTCGCCCGTGAGCGCCTCGCACTGATTCGTCAGAAGCTCCGTCAGCTGCGCGCCGAGCAGGAGAAGGTCCAGGCAGAGATCGACTCGGCAGAGCGCCGGATCACCCGGTCCGAGACGTTGATCGCCCGCATCGTCCGGTACCAGTACCAGACCGGTGGTTACGCCGAGCTGCAGGTCGTGCTCGACTCCGAGTCACCCACTGACTTCGTGCAGCGTGTCATGGCGACCCAGTCGGTCACCGAGTCGCAGGCCGACATCATCGACCAGCTCAACGCCGACAAGGCCGTGCTCGCCGCGCGCGAACAGCAGATGCAGGTCACCGAAGAGGCGATCGAGGCAACCGAGGCAGAGGCCGAAAAGCAGGTCGACCGTCTCAGCGAACTGTTCGCCGCGGCCCGCGCTGCTAAGCAAGAGATTGCCGAGCTGGTCCGTTTGAGGGCGAACGCTCTCGCTGTCGCCGAGGACGAGAAGCAGCGCGAGCAGGATCGACTTGCCCGGTTGGAGGCCCAGCAGGAGGCGATCCAGGCGGCGATCGCGCAGGCGGCGTCCACTGGAACCGCGACGGGCAGCCTGATCTGGCCCATGCCTGGTTATGACGGTGGTGGAGGTGTTGGATGGCGCGTCCACCCGGTCTACGGCTACCGGAGCTGCCACACCGGCGTTGACATCGGGGCTCCCAGCGGCACCCAGATCATCGCCGCCCGTGGCGGCACGGTGATCTGGACGAAGTCAGAGCTGACCGGGCCGTACGGCAACAACACGCTGATCGACCACGGCAACGGTCTTTCCACGTTCTACGCCCACCAGTCCGGCTTTGCCGTAGACGTCGGCGACCGCGTTTCAAAGGGTCAGGTGATCGGGTACGTCGGGTCGACCGGCTACTCGAGCGGCCCGCACCTGCACTTCGAGGTGCACGTCAACGGCGTACCGTACGACCCGATGGGTTGGTTCGGTGGCAGCAAGACGCCGAAGTCGGAGTTCTGCCCCGGGTCGTAGCGCACGACGGGAACGCGGACAGACAAACGCACGAGCGGACACAACGTGGGTCAGTCACACAGTCATGGGTTGCCTGCGAGCGCGGCGATGCAGCATCGGCGACGCCTGGTGCTCGTGCTGGCTATCACGGGCGGCGTCGTCATCACGTCAGTCATCGGTGGCGTCATCACCGACAGCCTTGCGCTGCTCGCGGACGCTGGTCACATGTTCACCGATGTCGCGGGAATCGCACTCGCGCTCATCGCGGTGTCGTTCGCGGCCCGGCCTGCCACCCCCGAGCGGACCTTCGGGTACTACCGCGTTGAGATCCTCGCTGCAGTCGCGAACGCCGCCTTGCTCATCGCCGTAGCGGCACTCATCTTCTGGCAGGCCTG
>DASUFV010000164.1:0-5453 GCA_036274415.1 Actinomycetes bacterium | reverse complement strand
GGCTGCGACACCGTCCATCACGTCGTCCGCTGACAGCGCGTGCTGGCCGGCCTCGACTGCTTCGCGCAGCCGAGCGCCGTCCCTGGCTGCCTCGATGACGGCATCAGCCACTATCGCGGTGGCTTCCGGTGCGTTGAGCTTCAGGCCCCGCGCCTGTCTGCGACGGGCAAGCTGGGCCGCGGACGCGATGAGCAAACGGTCTCTCTCAGTGGGGGTGAGGCGCATACCTTGATCCAACACCTTTGGGGTAACTTTCACGGGTCATGGCACAGAGGGATTACCCCAAAGGTGTGCCGTTCGGGGCGGTAGCTCAGCTGGTTAGAGCAGCGGACTCATAATCCGTCTTGTCGTGGGTTCGAGTCCCACCCGCCCCACCGCTTGCCAACTCCGCGTATCAATGACGCTGACACCACTGTGCGCATGACTCACGGCTTGACTACCCGGGCACTCGCCATTTCACGCGGTCGCGCACTGTCGTTCCGTCAGGAGCGCGCACTTCAATGGCGAGTTCGTGCCGCCCTGCCGCCTTGCGGATACGCATCTTGCCGGAGTCCAGGCATCGGTCCTTCTTCTTGCCGTCGACCGAGCACCAGACCTTGTAGCCCGCTTCGCGGAAGGGCGTGGGGATCGGCACCGCAGTCCCGTTGTACATCAGGTCGGTGATCTCCAGGCGAACAACAGCGTCCCGGCGGGCGTTCCGCGGCGGCTTGACGGTCAGCGATGGCCAGACCTTGGCGAGACTGAAGTTCACGGTGAACGGTGGCCCCGCCACGGTCTGAGTCGCAGATTCGGTCCACACGGTTACCTGGTAGTCGCCATCGCGATCCTTCGGGAACGGGAAAAGCGCATCCTGCTCGCACGGCTTCTCGAAGACCACAGCGCCGAACCGGGTGAGCTTGCACATTACCGTGCCCTTGAAGCGCTTCTGGGTCATCGGGTCTGCCCTCAAGGCCACTTGCACATACCAGTTGGGGAATCCCTTGCGATACGAACGATCAATCGGCGACGTCGGAGTATTTCTCAATATCGCGCGGTAGCCCGGATCCACACTTGAGACCACGTCCAGCAGCACAGTGGTGGGACTACCGAGATAGCCGGACCCGACTGGCTGCTGTTCGATCGGGACCTCGATCAGGTGCGGCCCGATCTGGTCGCCGAGCGGGGTACCGAAGATCTCCACGTAGGTATGCCCGGCGTCCTCTACCAGCTCGAGCTGTGTTCCCTCGGGGAGCTGCGCCTGGATCTGATTCACAAACTGGAAGATGCTCAGCCCCTGGTCGGGAAGGAGAGCGGATGGGATCGCTTCGGTAACACGGACGCGGGAGAACGCACCGGCGACCATCTCTGCCGTCGGTGCCGCGTCCGCGAACGACGGCCTGTGCTCGCCGGGCATCTGGAAGACGCGTTCGACGGTGACGCCCTGCGAGTTAGTGACTCTGACCAAGATATTGGGGAGGAAGGTCTGGTCGATCGGAATCTTGTAGGAGGGCGATGACGACCACTGCGGGTTGACTGGGGCGCTGGCCGGCGACACGAGCGCGCCGGTCTCGCAGGTGCCGTCGCCGACTGGAATGCATTTCACGGTGTAATGGCGCACGATGCGGTCTCCAGATCCGGAGTTCGCCCACTCGATAGCCACGTCGAAGGTGTCCGAGGGTACCGGCTCCATCATCCGTAGATCCAGGAAGAGTCGCCCGTTCAGCACGAGGTCGTCATACAGGCGTGGCTCGTCGAGGTTCGTGTCGTAGAGCTCAGGCACTGGCGGCGTGATGTCAAAGGCCACCGTTCCGGACGTGTCGAAGGCGGCTCCTCCCTCCGTCCCTCGGTAGCGCACGCGCGCCACGTAATGGCCGGGCTTGTTGAACTTACGTTGAAAGGCGGTGAGGTTCTCCTCTTCTCCCCACGTCCAAGTTTGGGCCACACGGCCGTCCTCGTAGCGGTCAATAGACCAGGAGTAGACGCCGTCCACCGATGCGCCCGGAGAGGAGACGTTCGCGGCCAGTGTGACGTTCGACCCGGTGACGAGGTGGCCCGTCGCCGTGGGCAGCAGCGAAACCTTCGGCGTGCGCGGCGGGACGATCTCAAGCTCAGTCGTCATCTCCCTTCCGAGCCCGCTCTTGAATGCCCAGGAGTCGCTGAAGGTGGCGTCCCCGCCTTTGCTGGACAGGGAGAACTGACGGATCACCTGTTGGGTGGTCTCATCCTTGCGCTCGATGACGGTCATCAGCGCGTCATCGCCGTCGGGCTCCACGTACTCGAGCGACAGCTGCGGCCGTGCGCGCTGATATGCGCCGTTCTTGAACGGGCTCACCATGAGCCAGCCGCGGGCAAACCACACTTTGTAACCAGAAATCAGGTTTCCTGCGCCGTCATAAGTGCCGTTCGGAGCTCGTACCGGAACCCATTCCTTGGTGACCGGTTCGGTGAGTGTCTCAGTGCCGGTGTCGACGATGGAGGTTACGTGGAAGACGTCGTCCGAAGCGGTGTGCTGAGGTTCGGTATAGCCATCGGGGGGAGCGTCAGAGATCAACTTGCCCGATACGCTCACCAGGCCTTCCTCTATGAGCCATGTAAAGAGCGACTCCCGGAACTTGTCGGTGTGTATGAAAGCGATCTTCGACGAATCGCCCGGTTCCTCTCGCGTCATGTAGTCAAGGCCCGCATAGTTGTCCAGGTCATCGTCACGAATGACCTCGACAGGTGTCTTAGCGCGGTCACGAAGGGTCTCCCAGGTCTTTATGTCCTCGGCTATCTGCCAGAAGCCGACCGCAGCGACAGCGAGGGCCAAGAGGACGAAACCGACAATCGTCGTCGTGCTGAGGATCGTGAACAGGGAGAATCCGGTCATGCCCGCTGTCAGCCACAGCATGCTGGTAAGGCCGGTGCTGACGAGAGCGGTGACCCCTGCCATGGAGATTCCGACGAGCGCGGCGGCTGCGACTGAGCCAGCTACCGCTGCCAGTGAGGCGAGCGCCCTGTTGGTCGAGGCGATTGCCTCGCGGAAAGCTGGAAGCTTCGTCATTACGGCAAGATCGCTCGGGTTTCGGTAAGAGGCCCACCTTTCGAACGTTGCGGCCCGCGGCATGTTCGACGTGAACTCAAAGGTCTGCGCCAGGGTGCCCTTCTGACACGTTGCCAGTTTCGCGATGGGATTCGACGTGCCAGGAAAGTCGGGAGTTGGAGGCGGCGGGACGTTATACCCGCATGGGTTGTCTTCCCACGCGGTGAACTCCTTGTAGGCACGCACCGCCTTATTTCGCTCGCGAACCTCGAGGATTCTCATGATCCATGCGGCGGCGTCCCTCTCGTCGGGCGTCATGGGCTCTTGGTAGAGCCACTTGTCAAGGATGTCGAGGAGCCGCACGTAGATGTAGGCCCGGATCTCTGCCTTCGCGAAGCCACGTACCATGTCGTCGGCTGCCACTCCGTGCAGAGCGGCAACCACGTTGACCGCTTCCTCCGCGATCCAGGCGAACGGCCCCTGGTCCATCATGGGCATCGTGTCCAACCCGTTGAACGTGAGTGGTTGCTGGATCGATCTGCCCTGATCGGGCCCTCCGACGCACAGCGTTGCCTCGTTGGGCAGCATGAGGCATCCCTGCGCGAGTGGAACCGCCAACCCCGGGTTGGTTACAAGAATCGACTCGTTCGGCTGCAACTCAATTTTGATGACATTCGAGGTGGGATCCGCCTCGTATGTCGTGGAAGCCACCACTTCGTCGTCCGCGGAAGCGGGGGGCGCGGTACTGATGCCGGTGGCTACGACTGCAAGAGATACGAGCATCAGGCTCGTTGGCCACCTGACTGGCCACCCAACACGCCGGCGTGAGACGAGGAGTGGACTCATAGGCGATGGCCTCCTTTGGGGGGCGTGAGGCGCAGCCCGGACCAATGGCGGGGGTCGGATCGGGCACAGTGTGCCCGATCGAGCGACCGTTGCCAACGACCAGCGAACGGAAGAGTCGAGCCCCACTCGATTTGTTGACCGGCTTCGTCTTCACCCGGTGGCAGCCTCGGCTTCCGGCGTTGAAGGCGCGACCGATCCGTCCAATTGGCTACTGATGTCCACCACTGAAGAGACCGAGGACGACCTGGCTTGCTCGAACGCGCATGC
Organism: Actinomycetes bacterium; assembly: GCA_036274415.1. Taxonomy (GTDB): domain Bacteria; phylum Actinomycetota; class Actinomycetes; order JAHEKZ01; family JAHEKZ01; genus JAHEKZ01. The sequence goes on along the minus strand of DASUFV010000164.1, from coordinate 1,339 downwards.
ACCTCTGTCCTGTGGTATCTGCTTCTGTCATGCCGCAGCAGATCGTTCAAGAACCTTTCATCCACCTCGTCGACCTTTCTCACGACCGTGCGCTGATCGCGTGGGGAGCCTTCTGGTTCCACAAACAACAGGCCGATCGCCCGTGGACGATCGTGGACGACGAGCAACTGCCTGAGGCCGCAGGACGTCACACGTGCATCGGATCGAGTGCTGAGCCGTTCGGCCACACAGTCGTGGAGATATTCGATTCTTCGGGTGGGCTGGTGTCGCGAGGCGAGACCGCCGACCAATGCTGGCTCTGGGTCGAAGGTCTCAATCCGGACACGCCGTACACGTATCAGGTGACCGTGGACGGGCAGCCATGGGCGCATGGCGAGCGACGTGACTGGGTGCCAGTCGAGCGGGGAGGGTACGACCTACGGCTGGCTGGCCGCGAGTACGACCTCTCCTTCAGGACGTGGCCCGATCCCGCGTCCGAGACACCGCGTTTGGCTTTCATCGCCCTAGGTGACTACGGCGTTGGTATTCGGTCGGACGCCGAGTCGAGCCGCAGGCAGCGCCGGGTAGCAGAGGTGCTGGACGCCCTGGTCCGACAAGACGACGTCCGGTTCGTGCTGTCGCTGGGAGACAACATCTACCAAGGCGAACTGGGTGCGGTGGATGACGAGAGTGGCGGTGAGGACGACGACTGGTACTCGAGCTTCTTCCAGCCCTACCGGTATGCCCTGGCGCGGGTCCCGTTCTTCCCAGCTATTGGCAATCACGACACGAGCGACACCGAGGGGAGCGATGACAGGGCTCAGATGGAGGACAACTTCCACATCGCTCAGCGGTTTGGCAACGAGTCCGACCGATCCTCGGTCGACCCCGGATTGTTCTATCGACTCTCATTCGGACGAGACGTGGAGCTGGTGTGCATTGACACGTCGCAGGACGAGGAGAACGAAGACGTTCATCGATACTTTCAGGACTCCGAGCACCGTGCGTGGCTCGAGCATGTGTTCCAGAGACCCGACGTGAAGTGGAGAATTCCGTTCTCCCATCACCCGTGCTTCTGTGCTGGCCCAGCGCACCACGACGACGAAGAGATGATCAGAGACCTTGTGCCCCTGTTCCAGCGCGGCGGAGTCCGCCTCGCGCTTGCGGGGCATGAGCACAATTTCCAGATCAGCGAGGTCGACGGCCTGACGTACGTCGTTTCTGGAGCCGGGGGAAAGGTGCGAGAGGAAGTCCCAGAACGCCTCGCCGATGCCGGAACAATTGCCTGGACGGGTCAGTCACACCTGCTGCATGTCAACGTGGAAGGGCAGGAGATATCGCTGACTCCATTCGCGGCTCT
>DASUFV010000163.1:0-3467 GCA_036274415.1 Actinomycetes bacterium | reverse complement strand
GCAGTCGCCGGTAGAGCTTGTCTCCTGGGCAGGCAGTGAAGCCTGCGTCGCGGTGACCCGAGATCACCTTGAAGCTCACCTTCTGCCCCGCGTCGTACCGCGAAGAACCGACCTCAGCGGTCAGTGTCTTTCGACCGAAGGGATCGCGGTAGAAGCGCGACAGTCGATAGCCCGCGACCTTGGCGATGCCCGCGACCATGGCGTCCGACGCCCTAGCCGTTTCGAAGTTTCCCATGGCAACGATCGAGAGCGAATCGCGGTTGAACCCGCCGGTTGCCGCCGACCGCACCGGCTTGGTGATGCTTCCCGCGCGCCCCTCGTAGATCGTTCCGTACTTGTCGACCAAGAAGTTGTAGCCCATGTCGGCGTACTTCAGCGTGCGCACGTAGTAGCTGTAGAGGCCGCGCACGACTGCAGGGCTTTCTGAACGCGAGTAGCTGTTGCTGCCTGCGGTGTGGTGAACGAACGCCACCTTGACGGTGCGGTTGTTCTCGAGTCGTTTGTCGCGCAGCGACTCGTCCGCTCCCCACTCAGCGCGTGTCACGATCGGGGGCTTGTCAGTCGACGCGGCCGCGGTCGACCCCTGCCACGTACCGGTGATCGTCGCGTCGGCGTCGGAAGTGCCTGGCTCGATCAGGTCGGCACGGACATCCACCGGTCGGACCCCACCCACGGTGTCGACCCTGATCTGAACGCCATCAGCGTCTCCCACCCAGTAGGGCTCGGTCCCGAAGCGGCCGTTCGGCGAGGCTTGGGTGCCGCTGTCGACCATGGTGGGGATCTCGAACCAGTCAGACCAGCCGGACTCCGCGTGCGATCTCGCCGTCACGATCACCGCAGTGTCCGGCGATGGAGCGGCACGCCGCCACGTCACCCCGAGCATGCGGTACTCATCGGTGCTGAGCGGCTCGGTCAGGACGTACGGCTCTCGTTGGTCGACTGATGGAAGCGCGGCGCGCTTGGCTGTGGCGGTCGTTGGATCGTCGAGTGCACGCACGGCTTGGCGCAGCCCATCGGGAACCGGCGCCGAGTCGAGCGACTCGTGGTCGACCCCGTCGAGCGCGAGCTGCTGAATCGTCGACGGCACTGGGTGCGGTTCTGGGCGCGACGTGGTGAACGTCGGCGCGACGACTGCGGTCGGGACGACGAGAGCAAGAATCAGCAACGCACCGGTCGGTGCCGGACGGGGGAAGCGCACGAAGGAACCTCTCCGGGGAAGTCGCTGGTCCGGGTGGGGGCCTCCCTCGGCGGTCGCCAACGGTGCCCTACTGGTGCCATCGGCCGAGTTGCTGCCCGGCTGGAGACGGGTCCCTACCCTAACCGCCGTGACGTCGAACACTTCGCATCTGCCGCCGTACCTGCAGGTCGCGCTGAACAGCGATCCGGGACGCCCACGCTTGACGTACTACGACGATGCAACGGGTGAGCGGGTCGAGCTCTCGGCGCAGACGTTGGCCAACTGGGTCACTAAGACGATGAACCTGCTCGTGCAGGACGTCGACGTGGAGGAGCGGACGCGAGTGTCGCTCCACTTGCCGCTGCACTGGCTGACCGCGGTCTGGATCATCGCCGCTGACGCGGTCGGCACTCCGGTCAGTGCAGACGATCTTGGTCCGTCCGGGGAGGCGCCGGCCGGGTTTGATCATCAGGGAGCTATGTACAGCTCTATATACGGCTCGGTGCACGTCACGCAGTCCGATCACACCGATGACCCAGACGCGGCGTTCGCCGTCTCGCTTGCTCCGATGGCACAACCGCTCGGAGCACGATGCCCGGCACATCTGCGCGACTTTCTCGCCGACGTTCGCACGATGCCCGATCAGCTCGTCGTCGCTCCGGAGCGGGCCAGCCTGCTTGCCGACCGCGTTGCGCTACGCGCCACCGAGCTCGGACTCGCCGCACACGACCGAGTTGCCACGCTTGCGCCGGAAGGCGCCGCCTCCGTCGAGGATCTGATCCAAGGGGTGTTGGCTCCACTCCAGGCCGACGGCAGCGCGGTCTGGACACGGCACGCAGACCTCGCCCTCTGTGCCGCACGCTGGCAACAGGAGCACGTCACTTCGGTGTTCGGGCCGGTACCCGCCGAGGTCCAGCAGCAAGGGCACATCCGAGTTCTCAGCTAGCCCGAGCACGGAAACAGCCCTTGTGGTCCGACGGCACCTGGCCAGTCCGTATCCTGCTCTGGCGGGAAAGCCGCCCACCCCGGCCGGAGTCAGGCCCCTAACGAGGAGACCATGTCCGAAACTCTGGCCAACGATGCCCCGGGTGGAGGACATCACCGACTGCGGCGAGTCCTGAAATGGATCGCCATCATCGTCGCCCTGCTCCTGTTGGCAGGAGTGGCCACCGGCTTCTACTTGTACAAACGATTCGAAGGCAACATCACCGAGTTCGACGTCACCGACGCGCTCGGCTCGGACCGCCCGACGAAGGCACCCGAAGACCCAGAGGCCGAGCGCGAGCCACTCAACATCCTCGTGATGGGGTCGGATACCCGTCAGGGTCAGGGCAAGGGGTACGGTCCAGCGGCCGAGATCACCGGTGCGCGCTCTGACACCACGCTGCTCGTGCACCTGCCGGCGGACCGTGAGAGTGCCACGGTCGTCAGCATCCCGCGCGACACCATCGTGGACATCCCGTCGTGCAAGACCGACAGTGGCGAGTCGGCTCCCTATCGCGACCGTTTCAACTCGGCGTTCTCCACCGGCGGACCGGCCTGCACGATCAAGACGGTCGAACAGAACACCGGTGTGTTCATCGACCACTTCGTCATCGTCGACTTCAGCGGGTTCAACAACATCGTTGACGCGCTCGGGGGCGTCGACGTCTGCCTTCCCGAGCCGGTGTACGAACCGAAGAGCGGGCTCGACCTCGACGCAGGCGTCACCACCGTCACCGGTGATCAGGCGTTGGCCTTCGTCCGCGTTCGCGCGATCGGATCGGGCAGCGACATCGACCGGATCGACCGTCAGCAGGCGTTCATCTCCTCGCTGATCGACAAAGCGAAGAGCTCTGGCACGCTGCTCAACCCCGTGCGGCTGGTGCGCTTCCTGGAAGCAGCGACCAAATCGTTGACGACGGACCCCGAGCTCGCCAGCCTGAACCGGCTCCGTCAACTGGCTCAAGAAGTGCGCAACATCCCGCTGAGGGACATCACTTTCATCACCACACCGTGGGTGGTCAACCCCGAGGATCCGAACACGGTGGTGTGGAACACCGCGAAGACCGATCAGCTGTGGGACGCCATCATCAACGACGAGCAGTATCCCCCGGAGCCACCAGACCCCACGGTGGTCGACGGCAAGCCGCTCGCCATTCCACCCAGCTCGATCCAGGTACGTGTGCTCAACGGCAGCGGTGTCGACGGAGCCGCGACCCGGGCAGCCGGACAGCTCACCAAGAAGGGTTACAACGTGATCGGCGTCGCGGATGCCGAGAGCACTGACTTCTTGTCGACGGTCATCAGG
>DASUFV010000162.1:0-12100 GCA_036274415.1 Actinomycetes bacterium | reverse complement strand
GGGAACCGGGCGACTTCGTAGGGCGGGTCGTCTGGGAAGCGCTGTTCACCAGGTTCGAGGTAGCCGACGTTCACGAGTTCCCGGTAGCCGGCCTCCTCGAGCAGGGTGATGCTGGCGGCGTAGGCCACGAAGAGGTCGAGCATCCCTCGGCCACGGCTTCGCTGACCGCCAGCAGCCCGCTGTTGTTGGCGATAGCGTTCCTGATGCGGCTTGCGGCGTTGAGGCGCGCTGCTGGGCCCCACCCCAGTCGGCAGCGATAGGGATCGGGTTCGACGTCCCTGTCTCGCGACATCGTCCCTCCGACAAACCCCGAGGCCCGGTCGACTCCTCGGGCTCAATGAAGCGTAAACCCTCAAGGAGTTCACCCGTTCGGCCGAACGTTTAGGTATGAGGGGTTCGTGGCGCACGGTCGCGCTTTTGACCGGTGCAGTCCTGACGCTGACGGCGTCGGGACTGCTGTACGTGGGCGTCCGCGACTCGGCGCAAGCAGCCAGTGAGCTCGACCGGAATCTCGGGCGCGCATCTCAGAGCTCGGCGACCTTGCTGTCGGAGTTCTTCGACCGTGCGGTGGGGTCTGACCTTCAGCTTGCTTCTGAGCCCGCCCTCACTCGCGTCTACGAGACGCCGGGGTCATTGAAGTCGAAGATCGAGCAAAACACTCGCGTTGTCCGCAACATTCAGGCTGGCCTTGCCGCCGTCGGCGACGTGTACCCGGGCGCAGTCAGCGAGGCGTGCTACATCGACATCGATACCGGACGCGAAATCGCGCGCGTAGTAGACGGGGTTGTCGCGTCGCCCGATGAGCTGTCTCCAAATGAGAAGGAGGCGCCCTTCTTCGACGCCGCTTCAGTGCAGCCGGTGGGCATTCCGTATCAATCGCTGCCCTATGAGTCTGCCGACACTGGTCAGTGGGTTGTGGCGACGGCTACGCCGGTGTGGATCGACGGCAAGCCGGTTGCCATCGCGCACTTCGAAGTCAGCATCGAGAGCTTGCGCGAGGCCTTGGTGGCGGACCAAACCGGAATGCACATCCGCGTCGTCGACGAGCTCACCGGAAGCGTTGTCATCGACGGTGATCAGCCGCAAGAATTGGACGCCCCACTGGGCAATCCGGATGACACGACTTTTGTCGGCTTCGATGTGTCGCATCAGACGATCGAAGCGCTGGGCGACGAGCGAGTGAGCACGACGCAGATGCCACCCGGGCGCGTGCTGACCGCAGAGAACATCAACAAGTGGTTCGTGACGGCGTCCGCGCCGGTCGTTGCAACGGGTATCGCCGCCAATTTGACGCCGCTGATCGTGGCCCTGTTCGCTTTGGGAGTTCCGCTCATCGTTGTTGGCCTGGTGGGTTTCGCGCGTGCTGGACGCCGACACAAGGCAGAGCAAGCACGAGTGCGCGCCGAACGTGACCGGCTCGACGCACGAATGGCGGAGCTGTCGGAGGCGCTGGCGCGAGCTGCGTCCGGTGACCTGTCTGTGACGGTCGACGTTGACCTCGGCGACGAACGCATGACCGAGCTGGCGCACGCGTTCGACACGACTCTCACCCACTTGCGGGCGCTCGTGACCCAGGCTCAGGCGAGCGGGGAGCGCTTGGCGAGGTCGGCAACGGAGCTGCGCGCAGCCGCGACGCAGCAGGCGGCCGCGGCGTCCGAGCAGTCGACGTCAGTCACCGAGACGACGGCAACGGTTGAAGAGCTCGCTGCAACCGCGGCGCAGATCGCGGACACGGCGTCGGTGGTTGCAGAGTCCGCGCAGGAGACGTTGGCGTTGACGAGCGATGGGCTTGCTGCTGTCCAAGACTCGGTGTCCGCGATCGGGCGGATCACCGACACGGTTGAGTCGATCTCGACGAGTTCGACGGCCTTGGGCGAGAAGGTCAGCGAGATCGGACGCATCCTTGAGCTGATCGACGAGCTCAGTGAACAGACCAACCTGCTCGCGCTCAACGCAGCCATCGAGGCGGCCAGGGCTGGCGAGCACGGTCGCGGATTCGCCGTCGTCGCCGCCGAGGTGCGCAAACTCGCCGAGCGCGCCCAGGAGTCGACCGCTCAGATCCAGGGACTCGTGACCGAGATCCAGGCATACACCCAAACGACGGTGCTGGCGTCCGAGGCCGGTGCACGTGAGGCGAGCAGGGGAGTCGAGGTCGCCGGCGCTGCCTCGGCAGCCCTCGACCGGATCGCAGGCAAGGTCGACTCGACGACAACGGCGGTGGCCGAGATCTCGGTCGCCACGCAGCAGCAGCGGTCGGCGTCCGACCAGGTGGTGCAGGCCATGGGCCAGGTTGCGGAGATGTCGAAGGCGTTCGCGGCCGGGTCGCAGCAGACCTCGGCGTCCGCAGCTGAGATCACCGAGCTGGCCGACGACTTCACGGTGGCCATCGCGCGCTTCGAGTTGGCGGAGGCCCCAGCCGCTCCAGAGGTTGCCGACCGCCCCCAGGGCGTGGACGAACCCGAGGAAATTGCTGAGCCCTAGTCCTAAAGAACTAGCCCGGGATGTCCGAATCAAGGAGAAACCCTTCCCAGGGCCCTTCCCCGCACGACCCGCGTAACACCTGAATCAGCAAGCCCCACAGCACGAGGGGGTCGGAGATGGACTGGCAGCGATTCGACTGGCCGGCGATGGCCGGCGAACCGGACCAGGACTGGTTCGACTACCTCGAGCGTCGCGGGTGGACGGTCAGCCAGGTGCCGACCGTCGCGCGCATCGGAAGCCGCAGCTACTTGCGGTATCTCGGCTGGCGGGCCCGTTCGGCGTGAGCCGTGCGGGCCCCCGCCGTCCCGGCGCCCCGAATTCAGTTCCAGATCCGCTTCAGGGTTCAGTTCGGTACGGGATGGCAAGATCGCGGGTGTGGTGCAGGCCATCCAGGACGTCCAGCGAGTAGCCGCCTACGGCCTTGTCCAGAGCGGCGATCGGCTGCTGCTCGTCAAGCTCACCTCGCGCACACCATCGCCGGGATCCTGGTCCTTGCCAGGCGGCGGCATCGATCACGGCGAGCACCCAGCGGACGCGGTGATCCGCGAGCTGCACGAAGAGACCGGCCTACGTGGACGAGTGGTCGAGCTCCTGGACGTCGACTCGCACTTCCGTGAGCACTACCTCGACCAAGAAGTGCTCGAGCGTTACCACGCTGTCCGCATCCTGTACCGCCTCTCGGTCGAGAGCGAGGGACCTCTCACGGTGGTGGACGCGGACGGCAGTTCTGACACTCCGACGTGGGTACCCCTCGACGAGGTCCGCAACCTGACGCTCACTCCGATCGCGTCACGTGGGCTTCAGTTCACCTCGTCGTAGGCGGTGTCGCGGGGGTCGCCGGTTGTCGTCTCACTCGCAGCTGGGTCCTCGGCCGGAGTCTCTTCGGCGTCCTCTGAGGAGTTCGCAGGTCGCAGACCGCTGATGGCTCCGGCGATCCCAGCGACGCCCAAGATGATCAGTGCGCTCGGAAGAACCCAGCGACCATCGACGTCCCATGAGAAGCCCTCTGCGAGCAGGAACCCCGCCGCAGCAGCTCCGAAGATGATGCCGAACAAGAACGACGTGATGTCGAACGAGTGCTTCTTCATCGCTGACCCGCTCCTCTCTCAGAACTGGACGAGACTGGAACCGGTGGCTCGTCGATGACAGTGACCTTTCCGAGGCCAGCGCTGAGCGTCAGGTTCAGCGAATCCGAGGACGCCGCTGAGGTGTCAACCTCTCGCTGCCACGAGTCCTGTGCGCCCAAGCCACCTTCTTCTGGCTGACCAGGAAGGTCGATCTGGCCGACCCCGGCTTCGGCGTCAACGGAAACCCCGATGTCGTCGTTCGACGGCAGCAGCACCACGACTTCTCCTGCGCCAACCGAGACCTCGACGTCAGCCGAGTCGTCCAGCGGCGTTGCCTGCAGACCACGCAGATCCAGAGTCAGCTTGCCGGCTCCGAGGGAGTACTCAGACTCGAGTGCATCGAACGAACGGACGCGGTAGGTGCGATCGCCTGCGCCATCGCCAGTGTGCCAGTTCAGCCCGTTCGGGACCGCGCTGAGGGGAATCAGCACGAGCACGAGGGCAACACCCAAGACGATCAGGCCGCGCGAACGACCCATCACGGTGCCGACGAGCAGTCCGACGGCGACGACAGCAAGGGCAGCTGCTAACACCGCCACCGCGCTCACCGACACGACGTTCGCCAGGTCGAGCGCGATGAGCGCACCGGCGACCAGCAGTGCAACGCCAACGGTCAGCCGCCCGAGCACCGACTTCTCGCGGGGCGGTGTCGGCGCCGGAGGGGGCACCGGCGGCACGCCGGACGACCCCGGGGAAGTAGGTGGTCCCGGCGGCATCGGCGGCTGCCCGCCGGGAGGAATCGGAGCGGTCGGGTGCTCGATGACGGCAGTCGGCGTCCCGAGAACTGCCGTCTGTTGTCCCGTCTGCGGTCCGGGTTGCGACCCAGTTTGTGGCTCTGTCTGTTGAGTCTGTTGAGCCGGGTTTTGCTCCGTTACCTGAGTCGCCGACGACGTTCCGCTGCTCCGTCGCGTGAGCGCAACGACGCCTGCGATCACCAGCAGCAGTAGGACGAAACCACCGAAGCCGACACCGCCGTCCCACATGCCCCACGCGAGCAACGGGCCAGCGACGAGAACGCCGATCACGACAGCGGCGGCAATGACGAGAGCGTTGTTGTCGCGAAAGAACCGCTCGCCGGGTGAGTCGTGCTCGCCATCTTCGGGGATGAACAGCCAGCCGGCTCCGTAGAGCACGATGCCGCTTCCGCCGAAGATCGTCAGCAGGACAAACGCGACGCGGACCAGGATCGGGTCGATGCCTAGGGTCCGCGCGATGCCACCTGACACACCCGCGATCACCTTGTCGTTGCCCGTGGTGCGCCGCAGAGGTGGACGCGCCGGGGCAGCCGAGCCAGGCGGAGGCGGTGCGTAGCCAGGAGGAGGAGGTGCGTAACCGGTGTCGTTGTCGCTCATGGCACCCAGGAAAGCGTTCGCGAAGCTGTCATCACATCCGGCACTGGCCCTGAGGCGTCCCTGAGTCTGGCCGAGCGCGCTCAGGGTCGGGCAGGGTCAGACCCTGAGGACAGCGGGTCGAGAAGCAGGCCACGATAGGAGCGTGACCGCTCCGAACGCTCCGGCACCTGAGGTCGCCCAACTTCGGCGTGCCTCGTCCGGACGCGTCCTCGGCGGTGTTGCGCGAGGGATCGCCAACCACCTCGGCATCCCAGTGATCTGGGTGCGCTTGGGGTTTGTCGGGCTGACGCTGATCAGCGGTGCTGGAGTGCTCGGCTACGCGATCCTCTGGGCTCTGGTTCCGTTGGACGACGCGACGGTCCCCGACGCGGACAGCAAGACGTCCACCGGTGGTCCCAGCTCTGAACGCGCCATCCTGCTCGTCCTTGGCGCTAGCGGCGTCCTGCTCGGCCTTCTTCTGCTCGCCACCCTCGCCGGGCTCGATCTTCGAGGGTTCGTGCCACTCGCGTTGGCCGGTGCTGGTGCGGCTCTGATCTGGCTCCGCGCGGACGAGGATCACCGCGAGCGGCTTCGCAGTGGTGTGGGCCGCGTCGCCCCGCAGCGGGCTGGCATCTTGCAAGTGGTCCTCGGGGTCGGGCTGGTGCTCGTCGGCCTCATTGCCTTCGGTGTCGGCGGGGTCGGGTTCACGCAAGCTGGCACGCTGCTGGTCGCCGTGGCGGTTGTCGTCGTGGGCATCGCGCTGGTCGTGAGTCCGTTCGCGCTGCGGCTCTGGCGTGAGCGTGACGACGAACGGCGTGCGCGCATCCGCAGTGAAGAGCGCGCGGAGATCGCAGCGCAGGTGCACGACTCGGTGCTGCAGTCGCTCGCACTGATTCAGAAGAACGCCTCGGACGCCGGCGCGGTCAGTCGCATTGCCCGTGCGCAGGAACGTGACCTGCGTCGGTGGCTCTACCCAGCGTCGGGACTGTCGTCGTCGTCCGTGCGCAAGGCGCTCGAAGACATGGCGGCGGAAGTGGAGGACACCTATGGCGTTCGCGTCGACGTCGTCTGCGTTGGCGACGCCAAGACGTCCGAGCGCACCACTCCCTTGCTGCACGCGGCTCGAGAGGCTCTCTCGAATGCGGCCAGACATTCGGGCGCGAACATCGTCTCGGTGTACGCCGAGATGGACGATCGGTCGCTCACCGTCCATGTCCGCGACAGGGGACGCGGTTTCGACCTGGCTACGGTGCCGCCAGACCGCATGGGTGTCCGCGAGTCGATACTGGGACGCCTCGAGCGGCACGGCGGGACAGCTCGCCTGAGTAGTGACCCAGGCGAAGGAACCCGAATCGAGCTTGTGATGGAGACCCGATGAGCAGCGGCCGACCCACCGTCGTCCTGGTCGACGATCACCGGATGTTCCGCACCGGCGTCCGAGCCGAGATCGGGGAACTCGTCGACGTGTTGGGTGAGGCTGAGGACGTCGACACGGCGGTCGCAGCCATCGTGGAGCTTCAGCCGGATGTCGTGCTGCTCGACGTGCACCTTCCGGGTGGCAACGGACCTGAGGTGATCCGCCGGGTCGGAGACCAGGCGCCCAACACCTACTACCTCGCCCTGTCGGTCTCCGACGCTGCTGAGGACGTCATCGCGACCATTCGTGCGGGTGCCCGCGGGTACGTCACCAAGTCGATCAGCGGCCAGGAGCTTGCGGACGCGGTGGTGCGCGTAGCGGGGGGCGACGCGGTCTTTTCGCCACGACTGGCCGGCTTCGTGCTCGATGCGTTCGCGGGATCGGTCGAGATCGCCGAGGTCGATGAAGAGCTCGACCGCCTCTCACCGCGGGAACGCGACGTGATGCGACTGATCGCTCGCGGCTACACGTACCGCGAGGCGGCGAGCGAGCTGTTCCTCTCGATCAAGACCATCGAGACGCATGTGTCGAACGTCCTGCGCAAACTGCAGCTGAGCAACCGCAACGAGCTGGCGCGCTGGGCGTCCGATCGCAGGATCGTGTGAGCGCACGCATGTGCCTGCCGAGCAGGTTCAGTTCGTGCGCACCACCTGAAACGCCTCCGCGAGTCGCCCTTCGGGAAGTCCGAACCGCTCCGCGAGGCGCCCGCCCCAACTACGGATGAGCTCGTCCAAGTCGTCCATGTGCGATGTCTGTGACGCGTGTTCCCGCAGCGCGGCGAGCTTGACGTCGACGGTGCCAGTGACGTCGACCGCGTGATCGGGGCGAGGCCCTCCCATGACCCACACCTCGTCCACTGCCCAGTCCTCAAGTCCTTCGTCGGAGAGCAACGACGGGTGGGCGAAGGGGTTGCGGGCGTCGGGGTAGACCGCCTGCATCGAGGCTTCTCCCGCCGCGAGGTGGTCCGGATGCGAGGCGGCAATGCGCTCCCAGTTGCGTTCGGGGGACTGGATCACCATCCGTCGGGGCCGCACCTGGCGAATCACCCGGCTGATGTCACGACGTAGGTCGTGCGAGACGGTCAGCTCGCCGTCGCGGTAGCCAAGGAAGGTGACCTCCTTCGCTCCCCAGTGCGCGGCGGCGGCCCGCTGTTCAGCTTGCCGAATGCCCGGAATGTCGCCTCTTGGCACAGTGGGGTCGAAGCCACCGGCGTCCCCGTTGGTGATGACACAGAGGTACACCGCGATCCCGGTAGCGGTCCAGGTGGCGAGAGTTCCGGCAGCTCCGAAGTCGACGTCGTCGGGGTGGGCAGTGACCACCAGGACCCGTTCGACCTCGGCGTCGGGGATCGGCTGGATCACGCGGGTTCCTCTCCGGTGTCATTTCTCTGGCACATGTTGATCATCGATTCGAGCCTCGTGGGAGTGCGCCGTTCGGGTGATCTGGTTCGCGCCATGGTAGGCAGGAGCCTTCAGCGATGACGCCGCTACGCCGAACGTACCCATGATGCCTTCCTCGACGCGCGCCCTCAGACTGCCAGCACACCTGGTACTCCTCGCGCTGCTCCTGGCGACTCTCCCGTTGCTGCTGGTCACCACCGCGGATGCTGCGCCACCCAAGCCGGACACCCCGAAGTTCGGGAAGGCGATCGAGGGGTACGCGCCTTACGAGGGTGGACAGTTCTGTGACCCGGTCGACACTCCCGGCGCCAAGAAGCTTGCTCGGCTGATCCGGGCCACCTACGGGTCGGACGAGTCCATCGGGATCGCCCGGAACGCGTGCTACACCACCTCCGAGCACAACGACGGGCGCGCACTCGACTGGATGGTTGACGCCACCACTCGCGCTGGACGCGCCAAGGCCAACGCCTTCCTCGACTGGCTGCTGGCGACCGACGGGCGAGGCAACAAGGACGCGATGGCTCGCCGACTCGGCGTGATGTACATCATTCACAACCGCCAGATCTGGCGCGCCTACGACGGTGGGCACTGGGGCACCTACAGCGGCACGAACCCGCACACCGACCACATTCACATCAGCTTGAGCTATGACGGTTCAACCGGCCGCACGTCGTTCTGGACCGGCAAGCCGCTCGGCTCGTCGTGCGCCAACGGCTCGCTCACGACGTCCGCCCCCAAGGTCGAGACCGACCCCATGCGGTACGTGTCTGTCGCGCCCACTCGCTTGGCATCCACCGAGTCGGGTGCCGGGATGCTGAGCGGCAGGTGCCGCCTTTTCCACGGCTCAGGGCGTCGCGTTGACGTGCAGGTGGCCGGTGCGGGTCCCGTGCCGGGCAATGGAGTCGCCGCGGTTGCGTTGAACGTCGCCATGCGGCGTCCGAACTGGCGCTCGGCACTGACGGCCGGCCCTGCCGGTGGTGACATCCCGTCGGTGAAGAGGGTGTCGGCGGAGCAGAACGAGGTCAGCACCGCGTCGATGGTGCTGCCGGTGGGTGCTGACGGCAAGGTCAGCTTCTTCAGCGACTTCGGCGCCACCGATCTGGCGGTCAGCGTGGTCGGTTACTACGTCGATCCCGACGCCCCGCTGTCGGTCCGGCGTCAGATTGCCGCCGACGGAGGTGACCAGTTCGACGGGATCAACCCCAAGCGGGTCGCTGATCTGACGCTTGGTCGCACCGAAAGCCGCAAGGTGGCTGTGGCCGGCGTAGCGGGCACCGACCCGGCTTCGTCGTCGGCCACCGTGAGCGTCACGGTTGAGGCCGGTGCAGGTCATGGGTCGCTGTACGTGTACGCGGCTGGGCAGGAACGACCGAAGATCCCCGTCGTCACGTACGGGAAGTCCGCCACCACGGTGCAGACCACGGTGCCGATCGGCCGCGGCGGGTCGATCGTCGTCGAGAACGACGGCTCGAAGAGTCGCGGTGTCACCGTTGACCTCTCCGGCGCGTACGAACCCGCGGCGCTCGATGGCGGTCGGAGCCTTGCGGTTCGCAAGCAGCCCAAGAAGGTGGTCGACACTGCTTCGGGCCTGGGCTTCTCGAGCCTGGGCGACGGGGCGAGCAAGACGCTCGCACTCGGCGATTCAGTGCCCCGTGGCGCGCAGGCCGTGCTGCTGCAGGTCACCGCGAAGAACGCCAAGTCGGCCGGGTCGTTGACCTTCTGGCGTCCAGGAACAGCCAAGCCCGGCACCATCGACCTTTCGATGCGACCCGGACGAGCGGTGACCGGAACCGTCATCGCGCTCGTCGGAGACGGTCGCAAGGTGCAGGTCAAGAACAGCGGTGCGCAAGCACCCGACCTGAAGATCACTGTGCTGGGCTCGTTCCACTAGACCCCACCAGCACGGGAACGGCACGCTGTCTCAGGGGGCTCCTACACTCCGGTCAGTGACCTCACTTTTCGACGACCTGCCTGGCTTCGCCGAGGCGCAGCCGGCTAAGTCTGGGTCGTCGTCCGGGCCCGCCATCGACACGCGGGCACTCCTCGGGGGTCTCAACGACCAGCAGCGCGCTGCGGTCAAGCACGAGGGCAGTCCGCTGCTGATCGTCGCGGGGGCCGGCTCGGGCAAGACGCGCGTCCTGACCCACCGGATCGCCTACCTGCTGGCTGCCCGCGGCGTCCAACCAGGGCAGATCCTCGCGATCACGTTCACGAACAAGGCTGCCGGCGAGATGAAGGAGCGGGTGGCTGCCCTCGTCGGGGGCCGCGCGAAAGCCATGTGGGTCTCGACATTCCACAGCGCCTGCGTCCGGATTCTGCGCCGCGAGAGCAAGCGGCTGGGAATGTCGTCGTCGTTCTCCATCTACGACGCGGCGGACTCGCAGCGTCTGCTCACCATGGTGTGTCGCGACCTCGACATCGATCCCAAGCGCTTTCCGCCGCGGTCCATGGGCGCACAGATCAGCAATCTCAAGAACGAGCTGGTCGACTGGGAGACCTACGCCAGCCAAGCGGCGACACCGAGTGAAGAGATGCTCGCCGAGATCTACCGCACATATCAGCGACGGCTCTCTGAGGCGAATGCCGTCGATTTCGACGAGCTCATCATGACGACCGTCAACATGCTGCAGGCGTTCCCGGAGGCAGCTGAGCACTACCGGCGACGCTTCCGGCACGTGCTCGTCGACGAGTACCAAGACACCAACCATGCGCAGTACGTGCTGGTGAAGGAACTTGTTGGGCCGCCCGGTGGTGACGTGCCGCCGGCGGAGCTCGCTGTTGTCGGCGACGCCGACCAGAGCATCTACGCATTCCGCGGTGCGACGATCCGCAACATCCTTCAGTTCGAGGAAGACTTCCCAGACGCGCACACCATCCTGCTCGAGCAGAACTACCGATCGACCCAGACGATTCTGTCGGCAGCGAACTCGGTGATCTCGCGAAATCTGAATCGCAAGCCCAAGAACCTCTGGAGCGACGCCGGGTCAGGGTGGCCGATCGTCGGGTACGTCGCCGACAACGAGCACGATGAGGCCACCTTCGTGGCCGAGTCGGTTGATGCGCTGAACGATGCCGGGCACGCCAAGCCTCGTGACGTCGCCGTGTTCTACCGCACGAACGCACAGTCGCGTGTGTTCGAAGAGGTCTTTATCCGCGTCGGCCTTCCGTACAAGGTGGTCGGTGGCGTCCGCTTCTACGAGCGTCGTGAGGTCCGCGACGCGTTGGCGTACCTGCGCGTGCTGGCCAACCCGGATGACGTCGTATCGCTGCGCCGCATCGTGAACACTCCCAAGCGAGGCATCGGCGATCGAGCGGTCGCTGCTGTCGAGGTGCACGCGGACCGAGAGGGCACGAGCTTCTGGCACGCACTGCAGCAAGCTGATCGCGTCATCGGCCTTCAGCCCCGCTCGGTCAACGCCATCAACGGATTCGTGCGGCTGATGGAGTCGCTTCGCACGCTGGTGGACGCGGGCACTGGGCCGGCGACGATCCTGCAGGCCGTTCTCGAGCAGACCGGCTACCTCGCCGAGCTGCAGGCGTCCCACGACCCGCAGGACGAGTCCCGCGTCGAGAACTTGAGCGAGTTGGAGGCGGTGGCCCACGAGTTCGAGGAGTCTGCTCCGGACGGGACGCTTGCCGACTTCCTCGAGCAGGTCGCGCTCGTTGCCGACACCGATGAGATCCCCGAGGCCACAGACGACAGCGGTGTTGTCACGCTCATGACATTGCACACGGCAAAGGGCCTGGAGTTTCCGGTCATCTTCCTCACCGGCATGGAGGACGGCGTCTTTCCTCACATGAGGTCGCTGGGCAACGCCACCGAGCTCGAGGAAGAGCGGCGACTGGCGTACGTCGGCATCACGCGGGCGCGCGAGCGCCTGTACCTGAGCCGGGCTGTCATGCGCTCGGCGTGGGGTTCTCCGCAGTGGAATCCGCCGTCACGGTTCCTCGAAGAGGTGCCCGCTGAGTTGATCGACTGGCAACGCGAGGACGCCGGCGTCACCGCGCCAGAGCCGACCATTGCCAGGGCAACAGCAGTACCAGGGCGCTCACCGGGAACTCGCGAGATCGTTGCGTTGTCACCCGGCGACCGAGTCACTCACGACACGTTCGGTCTGGGCACAGTCGTCGCAACCGCGGGTGCCGCAGACAAGTCAGAGGCGACGATCGACTTCGGAGACCTTGGGATCAAGCGGTTGCTGTTGCGCTACGCGCCCGTCGAGAAGCTCTGACGCTCAGAACGCGCCGTGGTTGCGCAGCCACGCGACCGGGTCGGCTGCGTCGCCGCCGCCCGGGTGGTACTCGACGTGCACGTGGTCGCCGAAGCAGTTGCCGGTGCAGCCG
>DASUFV010000161.1:0-9026 GCA_036274415.1 Actinomycetes bacterium | reverse complement strand
TGACCGTGCTGACCGAGCAATGCATCACATGTGCGGTCTGCACCTCGGTGAGATCCTCGTAGAAACGCAGCACCAGGACTTGTCGTTGACGAACGGTCAGACGGGCCAATGCGTCTCGTAGGACGAGCCGCCGATCCGCGTCGGCGATGACGTCCGCGGGGATTCCGGCGTCCGGTGGCTCTTCCGCGGATTCCTGAGCACGCCTACTGCGCCACCGCCATCGGTCGATGACGACCGAGTACAAGGCTTGTCGAACATATGGCTCGGGATTGCCGCTGATTGACGGCCATTTCATCGCCGCCTTGATGAGGGCCTCCTGGAACGCGTCCTCGGCGTGACCGTGGTCGGGGGTCATCAACGACGCCGTGCGCATCAGCGCCGGACCGCGTGCGGCCACGAACTCAGCGAATCCCGCGTACCGGTCGGTCATCAAACCCCCTCGTCTCACTTGTGTATACGCCTACGGAGACGCAGACGGGTGGAACCAGGAGGTTTAGCATCGCGGCGTGGAGCAGCTCTCAGAGCTGTACGAGCTCGGACGCGGGGCCCTTGCCGCTGGCCAGTGGCAGGAGGCCGAGCGCGCCCTGGCCGACGTCGACCCACCTTCGGTTGAGGCGCTTGAGCTGCTCGCTGAGAGCGTGTGGTGGCAGCGGCGTCCGACCGACGCCATCGCCGCATGGAGTCGTGCGGCAGAGCTGAGCCACGAGAGTGGCGAAATGGACGACGCCGTCCGCCTCGCGGCATGGGTCGGGCGGGAGTACCTCGCTCTCGGCAGCGGATCAGTCGCGGCAGGGTGGCTCTCTCGTGCCAGCGGGTGGGCGGACGCCATCAAGGACGAGGGGGGCAGCGGCGCGGCATGGCTCGGGCTGGCCGAGGCCTTGGCCCAAAGCAGCGGCGCCGAGCAGGCGCTCGCGGTGGCGACGCGGACGGGTGATCAAGACCTGCAGGTGCTCGCGTCCGCCGCCTGGGGCCTCGAGCAGATCCGCGCGGGTGAGATCGGCGAGGGCTTGCGTTGCTTCGACACGGCGCTCGCGACCGCCACCGGGGGCGGGCTGAGTCGACTGCGCACATTCGGCGAGCTCTGCTGCGACTTCGTGCTCGCCACGGAGCTGACGGGCGACATCGAACGGTTCGCCGAGTGGTCGGAGGTCGTCACCGACTTCGTCGAGCGTCACGGGTTCCCGTCCGTGATGGGCTTCTGCACCACGTGCTGCGCCGAACTGGAAACCAGCAGAGGCGACTGGGACGCCGTCGAGCAGCAACTGCGTGCGGCCGTGGTCGGACTGCACGACGAGGCATACGCCGCCAGGTGCCTTCCGCCGGACGCCAAGCTCGCCCGTCTCTTGGTGCTGCAAGGACGCTACGAAGAAGCGGAGCTGCTGGCCGAGAACAGTCCGGGCGATGCCGGAATGCTCGCTCTGGCGTCGTTGGCGCTGGCGCGCGGTGACCTCGCCACGACGGTCGCCCTGACCGAGCGGGTGGGTCGGAGCCTTGCCAAGGACCCCTCGCAGGAGGTCGACGCGTTGGCGATGCGCGCAACTGCCCTGGCCCAACAGGGACGTCACGCGGAGGCGAACGAATGCGTCCGCAAGTTGGACGCCGTAGTCGAGAACACGAGCCCGAGGGCGCAGGCTCTCGCGGCGTTGACTCGGGGACGCGTCGCGTACGCAGCCGCCGACGTTGACGCCGCACGTGCAGCGTTGGAGCGGGCAGTCGACCACGCCTCCGGCGTCCGCGGCTCGGTGGAAGCAGCTGAGGCACACTTCCTGCTGGCGCAGATCAGCGCAGATGACCCTGACCTCGCCCGCACCGAAGCGCGGGCGGCTTTGCGCTCGTTCGAGGCAGCGAACGCGACCCAACGCGCCGACGAAGCAGCCGCGTTGCTGCGCGACCTCGGCGATCGGTCGCGAGTCGGCGCGAAGGGCGCAGCGTCGCTGACCAACCGCGAGCAGGATGTGCTGCGGCTCGTGGCGGCCGGCCTGACGAACGCCGAGATCGCGGAGCGGCTCGTGATCAGTCAGAAGACTGCTGGCAACCACGTGAGCAGCATCCTCACCAAGCTGAATGTGCGTAGCCGCACCGAGGCCGCTCTGTACTACCTGGCGCCGGTCGACTGACCCCGCGGGGCCGGCTCCGCGGCTCGGCTCGAGCTTGGGGCCCGAGGTCAGGCGCAAGAGAGGGATTCCTCCCCATGCTCCCGGTGCCCTTGGCGAGCCACCGTGGAAGCCCACCAAAGGAGGAGCCATGACCAACCCGAACCGCCAAGTCGCACTGTCGTTCTACGACCACCTCAACCACCGCAACCTGGACGCCATCGAGTCCATGACGTCCGACACCTACGTCGGGCACGGCTTCGGTGATGAGGGCCGCGCGTCCCTGCGCCGCGATCTGGAAGGGATGCTGGCTGCGTTCTCGGACCTGCGTGTCGACGTCGAGCAGTCCATCGCGGACGGCGACCGCGTCGCCGTCCGCATGACGATGACCGGCACCCACACCGGCGACTTTGCAGGAGTCCCCGCGTCTGGCAACCAGATCGACGTTCCGAGCTGCGACGTCCTGCGCATCCAGGACGGCAAGGTGGCCGAGTACTGGCCACTGTGCGACACCGCCCGGCTGTTCAGCCAACTCAACCAAGTACAAGTGAGGTGATGACAATGCGCACGTTCACTATTGCCGCAGCGGCAGCGGGACTCCTCGCGGCGTCCATCGCACTGGCGCCGGCGGCGAACGCCACTCCGAGCTGCGTCGCGCAGTCGGCCACGACGTTCGACCCCACAACGCTGGGCCCGGCGATTAGCACATATGCGAGGGATTACCGCCCCCTCGGGGCGATCATCTCCTTCGAGGCGACCAGCCCCAAGGACAACTGCCCGCCCGAGTAAGCCGCGCTAACGAGGTGTGGCGTCTGGTAAGCACTGGACGCCACACCGCCCTGTGAAGGGACCGTTATTCACGGTTGGAAGGGGCGGAGTGCGCTTCGGCGTCAACTCAGGTCATGATGGGTACCACTCCGGCCTGAAGGGAGCGTCATGAGCGAGCACCCATGGTTCGTCGATCCAGAGGGCCGGCCTGTGTCCGCGGAGGACGACGACAACTACGACGAGGCCTACGGCCCCGGCGACCCGCATGTCCACGAGGGTCGCCTCGTCGAAGATGACGAAGGCGTCCGAAGCGACACCACCAAAGAAGCCGTCGCGCGCGTCGCCGAGGGCGACACTGCCTGGAAGTCGGCCGAGGAGTCGGCCGTACACATGGTCGACGAAGAGGAGATCGTCGAGTCAGACCGGGTCGACCTGGACGAGCTGCCGGAAGACCCTGACGAGCGCTAGCTTCGTCCGCCCGGGCGGCTAGAGCGGGCGGACCGAGTCGGCCTGCGGGCCCTTCTGACCCTGGGAGATCTCGAACTCGACGCGCTGGCCGTCCTCGAGGGCGCGGAAGCCCTCCATCTGGATCTGGCTGTAGTGCACGTACACGTCGGGGCCTTCATCGACTGCGATGAATCCGTAGCCCTTCTCGGCGTTGAACCACTTGACCGTGCCCTGAGCCATCTGTCACTCCCTGTTGTTTCGCCGCCGCCCAGTTGCGCCGACGGCCGGCACACCGTCCACCGATGTCCGAAGCGCAGCCTACGCCCCCCTTCGGCCGATTTGGCCCCCGCCTTGAACGGTGACGGCCACGTGTCGGCCAACGGCACACCTTTGGGGTAATCCGCCGGGCCTATGGCACAGAGGGGTTACCCCAAACCCGTGCCGTTCGAGGGTTCAGCCGCCTGCGACGGCGGGAATGATCGAGACGGACGCCCCATCGGGCGTGGCCGTGGCAAGGCCCTCCGCGAAGCGGACGTCGTCGTCGTTGACGTACACGTTCACGAACCGCCGGATGGCCCCGTCGTCGTCGAGCACCCGAGCGCGAATGCCAGGGTGCGCGGCCTCGAGGGATTCGAGGACCTCCGCGAGCGTGGCGCCGTCAGCGGTGACCTCGGACGCACCGCCGGTGTAGGGACGCAGGATCGTCGGGATCCGGACGGTGGCGCTCACGCAAGGCCTTTCTGTTCGGCGAAGGCACGGAACTCTCCGTACTTCGGGCTGATCGTGACTGTGGGGGACGCCACTGGCTCGACGGCGTCCAAGGTCTTGAGCCCGTCGCCGGTGTTGAGCACGACGGTCTCGGCTTCGGGGTCGAGCGATCCGGCGTCCAGCAGCTTCTTCAGCGTCGCGACCGTGACGCCACCGGCGGTCTCGGCGAAGATGCCCTCGGTCTCGGCGAGCAGCTGGATGCCTGCCACGAGCTCGTCGTCGGACACGTCCGCAATCGCTCCGTCGGTGCGGCGCGCGACGTCGATGGCGTACGGGCCGTCTGCCGGGTTTCCGATCGCGAGCGACTTGGCGATGGTGTCGGGCCGCACGGGCTGCACGACGTCATGCCCCGCTGCGAACGCCTTGCTCACGGGCGAGCACCCCGTGGCCTGCGCACCGAAGATGGACGTCGGCGTCTCTTCGACCAGTCCGAGCTTGGTCAGCTCGCGGAACGCCTTGTCGACCTTGGTCATCAGCGAACCGGACGCCACGGGCGTCACGAGCTGCCGCGGCAAGCGCCAGCCCAGTTGCTCAGCCACTTCGTATCCGACGGTCTTCGAGCCCTCTGCGTAATACGGACGCAGGTTGACGTTGACAAAGCCCCAGCCCATGTCGGCCGCCACCTCGGAGCAGAGCCGGTTGACGTCGTCGTAGTTGCCGTCGACCGCGACCAACGTGCCGCCGTAGACCGCCGCCGTGACAAGCTTGCCCGCCTCGAGGTTGCTCGGCGCGATGACGCAGGAGTTCAGACCGGCGCGCGCTGCCGCCGCGGCCACCGCGCCAGCGAGGTTGCCGGTCGAGGCGCAGCCGACGGTGGTGAAGCCGAGCTCTTGCGCGGCCGACAGTGCGATCGCGACAACTCGGTCCTTGAACGAGTGTGTGGGGTTGCCGCTGTCGTCCTTGACCCACAGCGTCTTCATGCCCAGCGCCTTGGCGAGGTTGTCTGCCTTGACCAGCCTGGTCATGCCGGGCGCGAGGTTCTTGCGGGACGCCACGTCCCCCGGCACGGGCAGCAGTGGCGCGTAACGCCACATCGACTGCGGACCGGTCTCGATGTCGGCGTGCGTGACTTTGCCGAAGTCGTAGCCGATCTCGAGCGGGCCGAAGCACTCCAGGCAGGCGTACGAATCACCGAGCGGAACGGTCGTGCCGCACTCGCGACAGACCAGTTCGCGCGCGGGGCCGAAACCGCCGGCAGGGCGCGCGGAACTCGCGCCAGTTGCGGCGTCCAACGATGCGGTCATGCGGAGACTCTCCTCATCTCTCCCGGCACCGGTCGGTGACGGGTCGGATTTGGCACCTGCCCGGCAGGGAATGGACTGCGTCCGTCTCCGCGTGCACGGGGGGTTGCCGGGGCTTCAACGGGCCGTTCCCTCTGCCCCTCTTGATGAGCGGTGTGAAGTTGTGTGGTCATGCTGGTTGATTTGTGCTCGCGCGGTTGTTCAGTGAGGCTGAAGGCACCACCCAAGCAGAACGAGCAGGTACGAGGGTAACCGAACGCGTCCGAGCTGCGGAAACCCGGTTCCAGCAGTCGAGACGCGCTGCTAACGCACCGCGACGGCGCGGTGACCAACGAAGGGGAACGCGTGCAGCCAGAGGTCGAGGCATGGTTCGCCGCGCGCAGCTCGCGGGCGTCCGACTGGCCGCTCGACCGCGTCCTCGCGGCCAAGGCGTCGACCACGGTGAGCGTCGTCCTTCCGGCTCTAGACGAGGCAGCCACCGTCGGCGGCATCGTGGACGCCATCGCCACCAACCTCGTGCGCTTGGCGCGACCCCTGGTGGACGAGCTCGTGGTCGTCGACTCCGGGTCGACCGACGACACGGCCGCCATCGCACGCGCCGCGGGTGCCCGCGTCGTCCACCTCGCCGACGTGCTTCCCCACGTGCCCGTCATCGCTGGCAAGGGCGAGGCGCTCTGGCGATCCCTCGCCTCGACGTCCGGCGACGTCGTCGTCTTCGTAGACGCCGACCTCTTGTCATTCGACGTCTCGTACATCACGGGGCTGCTGGGCCCCCTGTTGTCCGACCCTGACGTCGCTTTCGTGAAGGCGGCGTACGACCGGCCACTCGCCAAGGGCGCGGTGGTGCATCCGTCAGGTGGCGGACGCGTCACCGAGCTGGTCGCGCGTCCGTTGCTCAACGTGCACTGGCGAGCGCTCGCGGGTTTCGTCCAGCCGCTGGCCGGCGAGTACGCAGCGCGCCGATCCCTGCTCGAGCGATTGCCGTTCCCGACCGGCTACGGCGTCGAGCTCGCGCTGCTCGTCGATACCGAGGCGGAAGTAGGACTCGACGCGATGGCGCAGGTCGATCTTGGCCACCGACGGCACCGCAATCACGACGACCTGCGGCTCGGTCGGATGGCTACAGAGATCTGGCATGCGGCTGCGGCCCGACTGGGTCTCGACACGGCGGCGGTCGCGTCCGCGGCGAGCGTGACGCAGTTCGAACGCAGCGACAACGACGCGTCCGGCTTCGCACCCACGACGCATGACGTCACGGTCTTGGAACGCCCGCCAATGGCGTACTTGCTGGACAACGAGAGGCTGATCGGATGATGGCCACCCGCATCCTGTACAGCGACCTCGACGGGACGATGGTCGGACGCGGTGGCTCGTTCTTCCGCGGGCGCGAGTTCGACTCGACCACCCTCGAGCCAGCGCAAGCGCTCGTCGCTCTGCACGAGGCGGGCGTCGTGTTGTCTCTCGTCTCCGGCCGCACGCGCGCACAGTTGCAGGAGGCGGCTCGCATCTTCGGCGCAGACGGGTTCATCGCCGAGATGGGCGCGATTATCGGCTGGGACCGCGGACGGCGTTCGACGATGGTCACCGGAGAAACGCCAGCGGAGTTCAGCGGACCGCTCGTTGCGCAGCTCGAGTCGATCGGTCTGGTCGATGCGTTGCTGGGCGCGTTCGACGGACGCCTCGAGCACCACGCGCCGTGGCACCTCGGCCACGAGACCGACGTGATGCTGCATGGCCTCGTCGACGTCGAGAAGGTCAACGTCTGGCTAGACGACCGCGGCTTCGGCTGGTTGGTGTTCGTCGACAACGGTCGGCTGACCGACACCGTGATGGACGGCATCGACGAGCGGCCGCACATCTACCACCTGATCGCTCGGGGCATCAGCAAGGGACGCGCCATCGCCGCCGATCTCGAACGCCGCGGCCTCACGGCGCCCGATGCCGTCGCGGTCGGCGATTCGCTCTCCGACCTCGAGATGTCGCAGTACGTCGACCGGTTCTTCCTCGTGAGCAACGGCGCAGAGGTGCCCTCGATCCGCGAAGCCGCCGAGGCGCTGCCCAACGTGACGATCTGTCAGGGGCCGCTCGGTGCCGGATGGGCCGAAGCCGCCCGATACTGCGCGGACGGCACACCTTTGGGGTAATAACCCCGGGTCATAGCACAGGCAAAGTCCCCCAAAGGTGTGCCGTGACGTTCCGGTGGAGCAGGACGTTCCAACCCATCGGAGTCTGCCGGCGGGCGCGGGTGATGTGGCAGGCTCGCCGGCGTGGCAGACGACGTCCAGAAGACCTCAGCGCGGAGTGACTCAGCGGCTCATCCCGTTCCCGGCGACACGTTCGTCGCTGCGCGATGCGGCTGGCTGGTCGACGTGGACGCCGGAAGCATCCGGCCAGACGTCACGCTCCTGTTCGACGGAGATCGCGTCGCCGACGTGCTGCCGTCGAACACGACGGTGCCTGAGGGCGCAGTGCTCGACCTCGGCGGCTGCGTCGTTGCGCCGGGCCTCATCGACCTGCACACGCACCTGGTCGGCATCGAGGAGTCCGGGTCGTACGGTGACCTGCTGATCGAGAGCGAGGCGGACGCCGCGCTCATGGGCGTCCACAACGCACGCCGCACGATCGACGCTGGGTTCACCTCGGTGCGCGACGTCGGAACGTTCCGAGCCTTCGCCGACGTGTCATTGCGCAAGGCAATCGAGAAAGGCTGGGTGGTCGGCCCACGCATGACGTGCGCCGGCGCCTACATCACGACCACTGACGGCGGCGGCGAAGTCACCGGGTTCGCGGCGGACGTCCACATCCCAGAGACGATGCGCATCGGCGTTGCCGACAACGCGGACGAGGTACGCAAGTCGGTGCGCCGGATCATGGCGCACGGCGGCGACTTCATCAAAGTGATCGCCACCGGCGCCGTGCTCGCGCCCGGCACCAACCCCGGCGCGCCCGAGTACACCGAGGACGAGCTGAAAGCCGCAGTGGAAGAGGCCGGCAACTACGGCACCTTCGTGGCCGCGCACGCGCATGGCGCCGAGGGCATCAAGCGAGCAACGCGTGCCGGCGTCCGATCGATCGAGCACGGCTCGTTCGCCGACAACGAAGCGCTCGCGCTGATGGCAGAGCGCGGCACGTATCTCGTGGCCGACGTGTGGGCCGGCGACTGGATGGAAGAAGAAGGTCGCAAGCACGACTGGCCCGCCGAGACGATGCAGAAGATTCTCGACACCACCGAGACGCAGCGCGACGCGTTCCGTCGCGCGCGCGAGCTCGGCGTCCGGATCGGATTCGGCACCGACTCGGGCATCTACCCGCACGGCATGAACGTGCACCAGCTCGCCAAGCACGTCGAGCTCGGCATGAGCCCAATGGCAGCGCTCCGCTCGGCCACGTTGTGGGCGTCCCAGTGCCTCGGCAGCGACACGGTCGGGTCACTCACCCCAGGCCGCTATGCCGACCTGGTGGCAGTAGAGGTGGACGCCTCGGTCGACCCGCGCTCAACGGCGTCCGCTGAGGTGCTCGGTGACCTCTCGACGTTCGCCACTTCGATGCGCCACGTGGTGAAGGGCGCCACTCTCATCCGTTGAGGCTTGCAACGATCACGTCACAGGCGTCGCCCTCATGGACGTGGTCGATACGTAGATCGGCCGCTTCGAGCAGGCGTGCATACTCGGCCAACTCGCGCTCGCGGCCGCCTACGAGGACCAACATG
>DASUFV010000160.1:0-12121 GCA_036274415.1 Actinomycetes bacterium | reverse complement strand
ACACCGGCGTCATCAAGGGCGGACTCCAACTGAGTGTCGGAGATGAACGGGACGCCGTTGGCGATCTCGGTGGACGCCTGCGCCTTCACGTCGTCAGGCACGTCCGAGTTGTTCTGGATGCCCAAGGCGATGCTCGCTCCGAGTGCTCCGATCAGAATCGAGCCGATGACGGCCGTACCCAGTGACGCGCCAAGGTTCATAGCGGTGTTTTGAAGCCCACCAGCCTCCGCGCTTTCGGAGTCCGGCACGGCTGACACCGTGACCGCGCCGAGCTGTGAGGCGAGGCACCCGAGCCCGACACCCATGAGCAGCATGGGAATTGCCACGACCGCCGCCGTTGCACCGGGATCCATCCCGGCAGCCAACATGGTGACCCCAGCAATCACGAACAGCCATCCGATCCGAACCACACGTCGAGGGTTGGCGGCGGGCCAGAGCTTGGGAACCCCGGCTGCCGTGACGAGGAGTGCAATGGAGAGCGGGACAAGTCTCGCGCCGGTCTGAAGTGCGTTCAGTTCCAGCACCACCGAGAGGAAAAGCGGAATAGCGAAGAACACGCCCGCCTGCACGAGGTACTGCGACAGGAACATCGTGAGTCCACCTGACAGCTGCCGGTTGTCGAGCATCGCGGGTCGGACCAGTGGCTCCCGCCCGCGTTGCTCCTGATGGTGTTCCCAGAGGAAGAATGTGTAGACCACGCCCAGTCCGACGCCGATCAGCCACATGGTGAGCGACAGGCCGAACAAGGAAGGCGCACCCTCATGAGGTAGCACCCAGCCCCACTCACTCGAGCGCAGGACGCCGAACACAGCGGTTCCGAGGCCGATGATCGAGAGGACGGACCCGACGATGTCGAGTCGTGCCGTTTCACCGGAGGTGTCTTGGATACGCCGCAGGAACGCCAAGATGACGACGACGATGACGACCTCACCGGCGAAGACGTAACGCCACGAGGCAAACGTCGTCACTGCTCCGCCGATGAGTGGGCCAGCAGCCACGGCCATGGCGGTCGCCGCTGCAATTAAGCCGTAAGCAGACGACCGCCGTTCGGGAGGAAAGTTCGACGCCACGAGGGCAACGATGGCCGGCATGATCAGCGCTGCGCCGATGCCTTCGAGCAGCGACCACCCGAACAACAGGATTCCGAGGTTTGGAGCGAGCGACGTCGTGAAGGATCCGACGCCGTAGATGACCAAACCGATCGCAAACGCACGCCGGCGTCCGATGATTGCGCCGATCTTTCCACCGGTGATCATCAGGGACGCCATCACCAGCGTGTACAGCGTGATGGCGGACTGAATTCCCGTCACGGTGGTTCCGAGGTCGTTCGCGACGGTCGCCATGGACACGTTCATGACCGAGCTGTCGAGGGTCATCAGGAACTGCCCGGACATCAGAATCGCGAGGACGAGACCGCTCCC
Source organism: Actinomycetes bacterium (assembly GCA_036274415.1). Lineage (GTDB taxonomy): Bacteria > Actinomycetota > Actinomycetes > JAHEKZ01 > JAHEKZ01 > JAHEKZ01. Next base: position 10,700 of record DASUFV010000160.1, on the reverse strand, counting down.
CGTCTTTCGGTCAACGGGCGAGGGAGCTGAGGTCGAAGTCACCTGCATACCTTGCCCGAGAGACTCCGTCGCAGGTGGAAGGCACGTGCGGGGTTTCGGTTGTTTCGCGCAGATATCGATGGGTAGACCCCTCCCAGGGCTTGTGGTCTGGAGGAGAGGATGCTGCAACCACTGACCCCTGCACCCTGGTACCGGGATCTGGGGCTGTTGAGCGGGCTCGTACTCATTGGCGGGTTAACCGTCTACAACCTCTTGACGACCCACACGGCTGCGTACCAGCTGATCGGCGCTCTGGCGATCGTCCCACTGGCTGCGGCGGTTCTCATCGAACGTGTGGAGCGGCTCGTCGTCATCGATGTGCTCGCGCTCGCGTCCGCCCTGTTCACGATCGAAGTCACAGGCGTGGCGTATGACACCTCTCAACTCATCCGCATCGGGCTCATCGTCTTCACGTCGATCTACGGCTACTGGGCCGCACACCGACGCATCCATCAGTCACACCAGTTCGTTACGCTGGGCGAGGTGGCGCGGTCAGCGCAACGCGCGATCATGCATCCCGAAGCACCGGACATCCCCGGAGTGGACGTCGAAGTCCGCTACTTGTCTGCGGCAGTCCAGGCGCAGATCGGTGGGGACGTGTACGAAGCTGTCGAGACTCCCTACGGCTTGCGAGTCCTCGTCGCCGATGCCCGGGGCAAGGGACTTGATGCCGTGCGATCTGCGACCACAGTGGTGGGCTCGTTCCGGGAATGGGCGCAGGAGGAGAGAGAGCTCGCGGATCTGCTGTGTCGCCTCAACGGCTCGGCGCGCCGGGACTTCGCGCCGGGGGACTTCGCAACCGCGCTGGTGGCACAGCTGCATGGTTCCCGACTGAGTTTCGCCCTCGCGGGCCATCCGGCACCCTTGCGATTTCGTAAGGAGAAGGTGCAGCGGCTCCAGACGCCGCCCTCTCCCCCGCTTGCCCTCTTCAGGGACGAAGAGATGCCGGTTGCAGGACAACTGGACCTCGAGCCCGGTGACCTGATCCTGATGTACTCCGACGGACTCTCTGAAGCTCGCAATGCGGAAGGAGCCTTTTTCGAATTCGACGAGGTGCTGAGGCAGTTGGTGGCGCGGCAGCCAGCGCTGCCGCTCGAGGAACTGATCTCGCAGCTCATCGAGTCGCTACGACAGTTCGTCGACTCACGGTTGGGTGACGACCTGGTGCTGGTGGCGGTTCGCCTCACCGAAAGCGCGACTCACGCTTCCCCACGCCGCGACCAAGACCTCGAAGTGACCGCGCGATGACGGCGTGGCCCCGGACGCTGCTGGTCATCCACTCACACGACTATCGCAACGCGATCAATCCCTAGCAATCGATGACACCGTCGGCCAACCAACCGTTGCGCTGTCGGTGCATGGTGAGCATGATCCGTGGCTCTGAGGAAGTTCCAATGATTACCGAGGCCATCCCCCTAGTTCGGTCCAGCCAGAAGATCTGTTCAGCCTCATCCGCGTAGCCGGCTGCCAAAACCTCAGGGCTCGCTGCCCCCTCAGCCGATGGCACGTACTCATCGAAGAGGGCGTAGCCGCCTCCGTTGCACTCTGGTGCGGTCTGCTGAGTTTGGGTCCTCCCCGGGTCGGTGGAACCAGGTTTATCGGCAGCGGCTTGGCCACAGGCCGACAGCGTGGCGATGGCAAGCGTCGACATGACGGCTTTCAACACTTCGCGGCCCTCCAGATCCTAAGTCGGACCTTGGATGGCGAAGGCGGTTCTCCGGTTCCCGCGGGCGGTCGTTCCGAGGCTCATTACTCGAACGGGCAACGTGGCGCGAATGAAGACAACGAGGCTCTCGACGTCACGAGCCTTTGGCGTCACACTCGGTGGAAGTAGAACTCCAGTGTGGTCTCGGTGGGGAGGCTGCGTCTGTATGACTCGATCATGAGCGCACTGGTGCCACGCCTCACTGCGAGCTCGCTGGTGACGGTCATCGTTGCAGCCATCGTCTTCGCCTTGGCCGGACCCGCCGCCGGAGTTCACAACGACTTGCAGGCCAAGTTGAGAGGCGCTGACTTCCCCGCCGCTCGCGGCCTCGCCGATTATGACGGAAGACACGGACATGATCACCGCGCGCTCGACGTGAAGGTGCGAAACATCTCGAGGCTGGCCGGCAGGACTCTCGTGGTCCGGGTGCATGGTGTCCGCCTCGGCACGATGCAAGTCACTTCAACCGGCCGCGCCCACCTCCACCGCCACAGGTTGTTTGCCATCCAGGAAGGTTGGCGAATCCGGGTCGTCACCCAGCAGTCGCACAAGGTCGTCGCCATCGGCAGATTCGTCAGCGACCGCGGTTGAGGCCCGACACAACGAGGCTCAAAGAAACGGCCAGGTCAGGGGCCCGCTCTGTCCATGTAGAGCCTCGGTCCAATCGGACATTCCACCAAGCCCTTGACAAGGGGCTCTCCACAATCTAGGAATCAGATTCTAGAATCCACTTCCTAGTCTGAGGAGGCAGGGGCCGTGAGCTTCTTGAAGGGGAAACACGAGCGGAAGGGTCGCGCCCTCATAGCGGCAGGTTCGGCGGGACTGCTCGCCGTCGGGTTGAGCGCGCTGCCAGCATCAGGTCAAGGACAGCCGCCCGGAGCCGACAAGGTTCTGCTCAACGGCTTCGTCTACACGGTTGACGGACACAATTCCGTGGCTAAAGCCGTCGTCATCGATGACGGCGTAATCCAGTACGTCGGCAATAACGCCGAGGCTCGGGACTTCATCGGTGCGAACACCGAAGTGGTCGATCTCGAAGGTCGAATGGTCATGCCCGGTATCCATGAGGGGCACATCCACGGGATCACGAAGAGCGATCGCCCAGACTGCAACATGGGTGCCGGCCCGCTGACGGTCCCAGAGTTCCAAGCCAAGGTGCAGGCATGTCTCGACGACCCACAGTTCAACACCTCGACCCCGGGAGCCAGCGACAACTTCCTGCTTGTGTCTGACCTGTACTTCCAGTTCTTGCGTCCCGCTGGCACAGCACCGCACAAGAACATGCTGGACGCCCTCGACAATCCGGATAACCGCCCGATCATCGTGACCGCGGCGGTGACTGGCCACAACATCCTCGTCAATCAGGCAGCGCTGGATCTCGCCGGCATCACGGCATCGACGCCTGACCCTGTGGGGGGCCGGATCGATCACGACCTCGACGGCGAGCCAAGCGGGATTCTGCAAGACAGCGCTGGAGATCTCGTCTATGAGCACGTGCCGCCACCGCCCCCTGTCTCGTTCGATCGCGAGGTTGACCTCGCGGGAGAGCGGATGCAGGAGTTCAGCAAGGAAGGCATTACAAGCTTCTTCGTCCCGGGGTTCCCGGGGGGTCCGCACACCATGAAGGTGTTCAACGCACTTCAGGACGAGGGCGGACTGTCCGCGAGAGCAAACTTCTCGGTCTTCGTCGACCCGTTGATGCAGACCCCCAAGGAGATTTATGCGGACGCCCGAGCCATTCGCAAGTTCGAGAATCCGCAAGAACTCCCACGATCAGTTCGTGCATGGCGGCCTGGCCCCCAGAAGGGACCGAAGTACGTGGCCGAGCCAGGCGTGGCGGTCACTGGAGTGAAGATTCTCACCGACGGCATCGTCCAATATCCCGCGCAGACGGCGTACATGTCGGAGCCGTACCTCGATGACGAAGGCAACCCTCGCACCGATCCGAACGCGCTTGGTGAGCTCTATGTGGATCCGGACGTACTCAACAGGGCTGTGGCAGGTCTTGAGAAGCGCGGTTTCCAGTCACACGTTCACGCGATTGGTGACGCCGCCGTGACGACGGCGCTCGACGCCTTCCAGTACGCCCGCTACAAGAACCCAGGAATTCGCGCGCACCAAACGATCGCTCATGCCGAGGTTGTGAACCCGAAGGACTACAAGCGATTCGGCCGGTTCGACGTGACGGCGTCCATGGGGTTGCAGTGGGCGAAGCCAGCGCCGGACTCAACCGAGGCCGTCAAGCCCTATTTGGGCGATCGATGGGATTGGTATGAGCCCACCGTCCCGATCACAAAGGGCGGCGGCCGAGTCTCGCTCGGTAGTGACTGCTGCCTGGATCCGTTCGACGAGTGGTTCGACCTTGAGGTCTCGATCCTGCGTGAGGCCGACTGGGGACCGGACTTCCCGCAGTTCGATGGGAAGCTAAACGCGCTGCCAGGGTTGACTCTCAAGCAAGGCATCCGAGCCGTGACGATCAACGGTGCGTACCAAATGCACCAGCAGAAGGTGACTGGCTCAATTGAGGAAGGCAAGCTTGCCGACCTCATCGTGCTCAACCAGAACCTCACCCAGATCCCACTGGATGACATCTCCAACACCGACGTCCTCATGACGATGGTCGGTGGCGAGACTGTTTGGAAGGATCCCGATTTCTGACTAGCGGCGTCATGAGGGGGTCGGTCTACGGACCGGCCCCCTCAGCCTTACAGAACGGTCGCGGGCGATCGCCCGAGCTCCGAGCTGAGGTACTCCATCGCCATGCCGACCGCGTCGTCCAGGGACTGCCACCCGGCGAGCACTCCGATGGACAGTCCGACCAGCAGGCTGTGGGTGCGCTGCAGGAACCTGTCGAGATCGTCGGGCATGACGAAGGCATCGGCCGCAACTCCACTCTCGACGATGTCCCGGAGATCCTTCATCCACGTGACGAAGACCTGTGCCTTGCCACTCTCCTCGAGCACGGATGGGATACCAGAGCGGAACCACAACTCGAGCCATAGCTTCCAGCCGGGATCCATCTTCCGCCGAGGGAGATAGAGGACAACCCAACGCGTCAGCTTGAGCCACGGATCAGCCAAGCCTTCGAGGAGCGCCGCTCGCTCCTCGGCGATCCGGGTCTCATTCATGATGAGTGTCTCGAGCAGAATCCGATCCTTGGACTCGAAGTGATACAGAACGTGACCAGGGCTCATACCTGCCCGACGAGCGATGTCCTGAAGCTGCACTTCTGCCAATGGACGTTCGGCCACCTCTTCGAAGGCAGCTTCAAGAATGCGTTGGCGCGTCCGCTCGCCTCTTGCATCCGGACGCCTCGAACCGCTCACATTGGAATCGTAGCCACACCATCTTGCGGCATGACCGAACGACCATGACGAGCGCACGACTTCGGCTCATGGCCGGTGACGCGGTCACTGTCCAGCGGACGGTTACGCGCAGAACGTCTTCGCGGTGCTAAAGCGCAGACGTACCACGGCCGAGGATGTGGGGAGCGAAGGGGAAATCGTGCGGCTGTTCAAACGGACAATTCTGGTCGTGGCGTTGGTAGTTGGCGCTGGTGGACTTGGACCGGGTGCTGGTTCAGCGACCGACTTTGGGTCGTGTCTCGACGCGACGCCCCCAGTGCTGAAGGATCTCAGTCTCGACCAAACCCGGGTCAACGTGGAACAGGCCTCAAGGTCAATCCTCATATCGGCACGCGTGACAGCTGAAGGTAACGAGGCCACTTCTGTCTTCGTCGGCGCGACTCCGCCCGGTCATAGCGGGATACGGATGGGAAGGGAGTTGAACCTGACCGCGGGCACGGCCAGCCAGGGAACCTGGACAGGGAAGCTGCGAATCCCACGCTTCAGCGTGAAAGGGCAGTGGACCCTAGAGGTCGACGTCAGCGACCAGGTAAGAAGTCAGAACCATTCCACCGAGGATCTCACCGCCGCCGGCTTTCCTGGATCGTTCCGAGTTCGCTCCAATCCTGACGATGCGGCCCCTCAATTGAAGGACTTGTCTTTTACGCCCTCAATCCTGGATACCAGTAGCGGCGGTCAGTACGTCCGCATCACCTCTACGGTGAAAGAGATTGGTTCCCCGGTGCGCTTTTTCGAGGTTCGATTCGGCCGCGATGTGTGGGGCACCGGCTCCTACGGTGTTTCGACGGAGCTACGTCGCAAGAATGGGACGAGCCGTTTCGTCGGGAACTTGTTTGTCCCGGCCCGCGCCGATCACGACGTTGCAGCGACGTGGCGGCTCAGCGTGGTTCTTGTCGACCATGTAGTCAACATTCGCCAACTAGGTCCGCTCGACCTCCAGAATCTTGGATTGCCTTCGGAACTCGGGATCGTCAACAAGGGTGATCCCAACCCACCACAACTGACGTCGTTGACGTTCACGCCAGACACTGTGGACGGCCAGACTCGACCCGTCATCACCGTGAAGGCGGGCGCAGCTGCACGTGGATCCGGTTCGGCCTACGGAGTCCTGACCCTGGATGGCCCATCTGATAGCGAACTACCGAGCTACCGAGTTCCTGTCGTCTCCACCTCGGGGAAAGAGAGCTTTCTCAAAGCCCACCTCTGGCTGGGTTGCGACGCTCCGAGCGGCACGTACAGCGTCGTTTCTTTCAGCGTGAGTGACCAGGTCGGAAACATCCGTACCTACTGGTCCTCTGAACTCGCCGACATCGGTGTGACAACGAGCTTCACGGTGACCGGTTAGTGAGTCATCGACTCGACGAACGACCTGGCGGCTGCTCCCGCGACTGGACTCGAACCAGTAACCTGCCGGGCTGCCGCGGCATGACCGGCATTATCCGTCGGAGTCCGGGAAGCCCGTTTGTGCAGGCCACGAGCCTTGGCGAGTCCGCTGGCATCCGTCTGCGTGCGCCGACATACGGCCATTTCTGCTGACCGTTGCTACACGCGTTGCTACAGGAAGTGGCTAGCTCGCGCTTTCAGCAAGGTGGCCATCAATTATGTCGACGATCGTCTGTAGGCCCTCGCCACCGCGGTCACAAAGAGGCGGTCGAGCGCGACACGTTGGCGCCGAATAATGAACCCAGACCAGATACTGGTCATAGATTCCCACATAGTCCATCTGCCAACATTGAGCCTTCGGACCACCACCCTGAGTAATGCCCATATCGTCCGGAGCGCATCGCGCCAAAGCCCAGTCTGCCTCCGAAGTCATCGGAACGTCGACCAACTCCTGCGGATCCTCACCGCACTGCCCAATGCAGGGCGGTGCTAGTGAACCGAACAGACGTGCCGCCGGCGCGGAGCGGAACTCGTAAACCGCGATCGTCGCTCTGCGGGCATACCACGTCTCGGAGTCGCGGGCACCGCGGAGACTGTAAACGGGCAGCGAAAGCGGTTCAGGGCTCGAGTTCAGTCCGAATGTTTTCCAAACTTGTGTCGGTATCAAATCATCCAGAGCGGCAGACGGCCGATTGCCGAACGGAAGCACGAGCATGAGCCCGGCGACCACAACAACGACAAACACTGTCAGCAAGGCCGCGATTAACCATACGCGCCACCGCACTTGGACTACTTCGGAAAGATTCCGGCTCGATGTAGCCCGTTTGCCGAAGCGCCGTGACGTTCGAACGAATCGCGGTATCGATCGCGCCAAAAGTCACGTCGCCGCCAGACTCCGCCACAGGTCCGTTTCGACTCAACTCAGACATCTTTTCCTCATCGCCGCACACGATCGTGTCCCAAATCGTCTCACTTCTTCGATCAAGACTCTTCGCCCACGACCTCCTGGGCACGATGCAGGTGAACTCGACCGGCTGCGCGAAGAGCCCGACCACCCCGTCGCCATCATGGAAACCGCCCCGAACCGAGGCCACGCAATGGTCGACCTCAACGGCCGCGAGCAAACCATCGATACCTACTCGGCTCAAACCGTCCACAGGCGCGTCGCATGGACTGGATACCTGTACCGCGGGACGAATTGGCTGAGCATCAACAACCTGGCGACGCCCGGCCGGCCACGCAACGACATCGACGCCGTGATGGTTGCCGACGGCCCGTACCTGGGATGCGGGTGCACAACAGTTCAGCCAAGCGTGCAACCGTCACGCTCCTGCCGAAAAAGCTGCCGCCGAGTTTCACATTTGGGCTGCTCTCAGGACGCTGGCGGACGGCCTAGCCGCCGCCTGTTGTCTCGCCAAGAAAGTCACTGATGAAGATGGCTGAGCCATCGGTGTGTCTGCAAACCAGATCGTCGTCGGGTGCGCGTTCAATGCCGACAAGGCTGACCTTCTTGCCGATGCGTAGCTGAGTCCCCTGTCGGGTTTGGTACACAGCAGTTTCTGACGTCTTATAGTCGACGGGCCAAACCAAGTCCTGTTCGCCGTCGCTTGTTGTCTGGAGGTAGACGCATCCATCTTCATCGGCGTCGAGCGTCCCAGGAAAGATGCGGAGACTGGTTCCGGTGTCCGGTTCAAATGAACTGGTGTTAATAACGAGACCTGGGTCGTCAGGGCGCACTTCGGGTCTGTCGCTGCATCCGGTCAACACGACCAGAGACAGTGGTAGCGATACGACGACGATCCCGGCTCTGCGCACAAGAGACATTCTGACTCAGTGCCACTGCAAACCCCGTTTCTGTTTGCGTCAGAGAGGCGCGTCTCTCGGAATCAGAAGATAGGCGAGCCGTACCCGGGGAATGGCAGGTAGGCGATGTAGGGCCAGCCATCGCGGATGACAGGCGAGGCCCGTTCACATGCGCCTGACGAAACCAGACACCGCAGCAGCAGGGCGGTACCAGTCTGTTTGTCCTTGCTGTCAGGCCCTGGCGTCCACACGATGATCGAGTCGTTGGACTCCCATTTGACGGGGTAGGCGGTCCAGCCGGGCCCTGGATGGTCGATAGTGGCTATCTCGGCGCCGGACGGCAGGGAACGGATCCGCAGGTCGCGGGTGATGCCGCGCTTGCCCGAAGGTGAGGCACTGTCGATCACTCCGGCCCGTGTGTCCGCGCACAGCTGGTATTGGTTGGTCAACGCTCCGCCGGTGCTGAGTTTGTAGGCCGTTGAACAGGTTTTGTCAGCCACCTTGAAAAGCCACCCATCGTCTTGGATGCCCCAAGGTTCCACTGGCAGCCGCACCGGTCGCCCGACACCAAGCCAGACCCATGGACGATCCCCTTTCCCCAGGAAGGTCAAACCCTGCTGGACCCAGCGGACGCTTTGCTTGATGGTGACACCTGGAACGCGCTCTTCAATGGCTCCGGTGACGGTGCTACGGACCTCATTGCCAGTTATGTACTGCGTGCCATCGGGGGAAACGGCCAGCGTTAGGTGATCGCGCAGTGGGGCCATGGGAAGTGGGGTAAAGGACCCATCTGGTCGTAGCAGACCGCTCAGCCTTCCCGCCGCGGTATCCGAGACCCTCGACTGCAAACTGACCAACCATCCCTCTGACACCGAGGCGAACGCGATGCCCCCACCGTCAGGGAAACGCAGTCTTTGTCCGGGCGCGAAGATCACACCATTGTTGTCGTAGGCAAGTTCAGCGTCCGGGCCCCGAGGAAGTGCCTTCGCCCATCGAAAGTAGTTATTGTCCGGTGGCCTTTGCTTTGGCGTAGAGCTGGACACAGACGTGGGGGCCTCAGTCGCCACAGAGGATGCCGGTGGTTTGTCGTCGCCAGCGGTGCATGCCGCAGTCGAACATGCGACGGCAACAAGCCCTATGAGGAGCCGGCTACGACTCTTGGTCATTTGACGATGCTAGTGATCGCACCGGGGGGTGACGGGATTACTCGGCGCTGCCATCCGTCGTTCTTTCGAGAGAAGCGACCGGCAATCGGAGCGTCACAACCTCTCCTCGACGAACTGACTCACTTGGAAGTGTCTCGGATATCGATCGCGACGCATGTCACAACAAGGCTCGCGTCGTCGGACCAGAGAATCAGTTCGAGGGTCTGTCGATCATCCAGCCGATCTGCGCTGAGGTGAGCCTCCGTGACCTCGGCATAGGCCCACGGTTCGGCGATGGCGTTGTGGAAGCGAAGCTCAGAGACACCTCGACACGCGATCCGATAATCGCTTGTGACGCCATTGAGAGGGGTCGTCACACGGAGATCGCATGCGTGAGTCAGGGGGTCGAAGGCGACGCCGACGAGTCGGCCGCCCCACAGATCGTCTGATGTGGCCATCAGTCACCATCCTGGATCCGGCCGATGATCGACAAGATGTCGTCCAGCGAACTCTCTGTGATGCCGATGTGCGTTAGCGCCGCCTCGCTCGACGCCTCGCCGGCGACCGTGTAGGTCTCTCGTCCTGGAACGCCTCTACGGTAGTAGTTCGTTCGGCCGCCACCTTGCTCCATGACGCGAACTGTATTGCGCGTGTGCCATGTGGGATCTTGACCGTGAACCTCCATTTGGTCTTCACTACGCGGCAGACGCGCCTCGAATCGAGCAGTCACTCATTGCGATTGCTTGCCCTTTGGTGGATCTCGGAGTGCTCTGTGCCGGTCCTTTAGTCCGGCGCCCTTGGTATGCCCAATACATCGCTGATCAGATCGTCGACCATGCGGTAGCTGGTCAAGCCGAAGAAGCCTGTCGGCGGCACCTCTCGCTCCAATCGATCGCCCCATTCGTCGACGAAGGACCCGCCCTTTCCCGTCCAGAAGCAATGTTTCGGGAGACAGTCCTCGCCCCTCAGCGGTGCTGATGCGACATTCACGAAATACCCACGGGTCCAGGGCATTCGATTGGGGAACGTTGGTGGAATCAGGAGCTTATCGACGCCCAGTTGTGAAAGATCGGCCCTTATCGTCGAAGACTGAACCGAGTAGATGTAGATCAGGGTCGCTCCGGGGACGGGGCCCGCCACGTTGTCGCGGATCACGCGTCCGAATAGATACGTGCCGTCTGGGAGTTGCATTGCGAATACGTCACCGGAATGCGGCTGAGTGCGGCTTCGCTTCAGCACTCGAAGGTTGGTGATGACTTC
>DASUFV010000159.1:0-23839 GCA_036274415.1 Actinomycetes bacterium | reverse complement strand
CACTTCTCCCCTGACGCCACATCGGTACACACGCCACGAAACAATGACCATGTCAGTGACCGCGCGCGTCACTGCCCGACCAACTCGATACCCGGGGGTATCCGTGGACGCACTTGCCGCTCCAAGCGGACGCGTCCTCCTGGTCGGTTCTAGCGGGGGTCACCTGGCACAGCTGCTCGCTCTCGCGCCACTCTGGCCGCGCGAGAACCGGCACTGGGTGACCTTCGACACAGCGGACGCGGTGTCACAGTTGGTCGCCGAGGACGTCACCTGGGCGCACCACCCCACGACACGAAACGTGCCGAACCTCGCTCGCAACGCAGCACTGGCCAAGCGGGTCATCCGCGAACAGTCCCCCGACGTCATCGTCTCGACCGGCGCAGGTGTGGCGTACCCGTTCTTCGTGATCGGGCGCGCCAAGGGAATCCCGACGGTCTACGTCGAGGTCTACGACCGGGTCGACTCGCGCACCCTGACTGGGCGGCTCTGCCGGCCCCTGTCGACGTTGTTCTGCGTTCAGTGGGAGGAGCAGCAGCAGTTGTATCCCGGCTCGGTGTTGGTGGGGCCGCTGCTATGAGCCGCATCCTCGTCACTGTCGGAACCGACCATCACCCGTTCCAGCGCTTGGTCGACTGGGCGGACTCCTTTGCCGAGCGCCACCCGGAGCACGAGGTGTTTGTGCAGTACGGCTCGGCTCGACCGCCTCGCTCAGCAGAACAGTCCCGACTCCTGGATCACGCACAGCTGCTCACCGAGATCGCGCGCGCTGACGTTGTCGTCTGTCACGGCGGGCCTGCGACGATCACCGACGTACGCAGGAGCGGCCTCCAACCGGTGTGCGTTCCGCGCGACCCCCGTTTCGGCGAGCACGTCGACGAGCATCAGCTGCTGTTCGCGGACCGATTGGGCAAGGCGGGCCTGATCGACACCCGCACTGGGATCACGAAGCTCGATGACGCCGTGCACCAGGCTCTCGACCGCCCGCGCAGCGACCCAACTTCCGTGACCGACATCCCAGAAGGTGTGCGACGAGTCGGCCAGCTGGTAGGCGAGGTGCTCAACCAGCGGAACGGCAGCATGGCCAGCCAAGGCGACGACCCAATCAGGGTCGTGTTCATCGGTGGTCAAGGACGGAGCGGTAGCACCCTGATCGAACGAGCGTTGGGCGAGCTGCCAGGTGTTGCCAGCATCGGAGAGACGGTGCACTTGTGGGACCGAGGCCTACGCGACGATGAGCTGTGTGGCTGTGGCCAGCCGTTCAGTCGTTGCTCGTTCTGGAGTCAGGTAGGCGAGGTGGCGTTCGGCGGCTGGGATCAACTCGACGCCGATGACGCCGTAGACCTTCGGTTCTCAGTCGATCGCAATCGCTATCTGCCGCTGTTGATGCGCCCCCACCTCTCAGGTCGTTATGAGCGCCGCCACGAGCAATACGCCGAACGCCTGACTCGCCTGTACCGAGCGATCGCCCAGGTCTCAGGCGCCCACACGATCATCGACTCGAGCAAGCATGCGTCCTACGCGCTGCTGCTCTCTCGCATGCCGGCGCTCGATCTGAGGCTACTGCACGTCGTCCGAGACAGCCGGGCGGTTGCCCACGCCTGGACCAAGACCGTCGCCAGACCCGAGGCCGGTGGCCTGCCCATGCCGGTCTATGGCCCCGCGAAAGCCGCGGTCCTGTGGGATGTGCAGAACGCCGTGATCGAACGTCTGGGCGCGAGCCACCCCTACCTGAGGATCAGGTATGAGGACTTCGTGCAGACGCCGAAAGACGTGCTCGTCGAGGCGTCCCGGCTCGCCGGCGTCGACGATGACAGTGCCGTACTCAGCATTCTCGATGGCGACACGCTGACACTGGGGCCATCGCACACGGTGGCGGGCAACCCCATGCGGTTCGTGTCCGGAAACGTCACGATCCGATCGGACGAGACGTGGAGACGCGAGATGCCGACCACCCGGCGCCGGTTCGTCGCGGCGCTCACGTTGCCCCTGCAACACCACTATGGATACGGATCGAGGGTTCGGTGACCCAACATCCAGACGTCGATGTGGTGATTGCGACCAGAGACCGCCCCCAGCTTCTGCGCGACAGCATCCGCTCGATCGTGGCGTCGGACTACGCCGGCGCGATTCGGGTGCTCGTCGTCTATGACCGTTCTGAGCCCGACAACGAGCTCCACCTCGACGCTTCGCTCGGTCTGCGCCCCGGCCGGACGCTGGAAGTGCTGCACAACAACAGGACGCCGGGCCTGGCCGGTGCCCGCAACTCCGGTGTGCTCGCCGCCGAAGCAGAGCTCGTTGCCTTCTGCGATGACGATGACACCTGGCTGCCGGCCAAGTTGACCCGCCAGATCGCGGCACTCAATGCCGCGCCCACCGCTGAGATGGTGTGCTGCGGCGTCGAGGTGGAGTACGCCGGAACCTTCCACCGACGACTCCTCGACCAGCGCGAGGTCACCTTGACCGACCTGCTGCGAGACCGGCTCACCGAGCTGCATCCGTCGACGTTCGTGATGCGCCGCAAGGCGGTGATCGACGGTTTTGGCCTCGTTGAGGAAGAGATTCCCGGCAGCTACGCCGAGGACTACGAGTTCCTCCTTCGCGCCGCCCGCAGCCACCCCGTGCTCAACGTGCCCATGGTCGGCGTCCGGGTGCTCTGGTCGCAGGGCTCGTACTTCACCGGGCGCTGGACCACGATCCGTGAGGCGTTGACCTGGCTACTCGACCGATACCCCGAGTTTGCTTCCGTTCCGGAAGGCGAGGCTCGGATCCTCGGCCAGATCGCCTTCGCGACCGCCAGCGAAGGCAGCCGCAGGCAAGGTGCTGAGCTCGCTTGGCGAGCACTGAGGACGCGTCCGGCCGAACCTCGGACCTACCTCGCTCTCGGCGTCGCCTCAGGCATCCTCAAACCCGACTGGGTGATCCGACAGCTCCACCGAACCGGCCGCGGACTCTGAGCGGTCTGACCGGCTCAGTCTTTGACGACTGAATGCCACGCCCGTCGAGACGGTAGGTCACGCAGCTGGAAGTTCTCGCCCGGGATCTTGGCGTCCCAGTACGAGACGAAGGCAGCGTTCTTCTTCGCCGCGTACTTCGCGGCCTTGACCAGCCACGTCGCCCGTCGGCTGCCGTCGTCTCCTGGGACGACCAGGCTGCCCAGCTCAGCAATGGCAAACCGTGCGCCCCTGTGACGTGCTTTGGCCACCGCGGCCCCGAATATCTGACGCGGCGGAACGTATCGGTGTGAACGCACAGGGTTGTAGCCGTCGAAGGCCATGACGTCGATGAAGTCGCCCGGATAGTACTTGCTGATCGAACGTCCGGATTCTGAGCGCGCGGTCCATGCCATCAGCACGAGCGTCGGATGGAGGTTACGGGTACCGGCAGATCGAGCGATCGCATTGATGTGGCGCCACGCGCGACGGTACCTGTCAGCCGAGAGTTCGCCTCGTTCGATGTCGTCCTCTGGCTCGTGCGAGTAGGTCCACCAAATCGGTGTCTTGTTGGGAGCGGCACGGAACCACCGCCGCAAGGTTCGGTTGAAGTCGCCGTCCAGCACACGGGCTGGGCTCGCGGTGAATGACACAGTGACCGGCCGGTTGAGGTCACCGAGGTGTCCCGACCACGAGTCACGAATCATGGGTTCGTAGTAGCGGATGACCTCCATGCGCGAGTACCGGCGGTCGGAGAGTTTGACCGCACGCATGAACTCGAGATTGCCCTCGTCGACGCTGGCGCCGAACCGGACACCGCGAAGCCGATGGTTCGACGCCGAGGGTTTCCGCACTCGTTCGATCCGGACGTCGTCGACGAGCAGCGCGCCGCCTCGCAGATCGAACGCTCGGATCGACAGGTCAAGGTGTCGGCCGCGATGGCGCGCCGTGAAAGGAACCGAGATCTTGCGCCAACGACTCTTGCCCAAGTGCGCTGACTGCCATGCGTGCACTCCCAGGCCCCGTGAGGTCATCTCGCCGAGCACCAGTCGGACTCCCAATGCCCGCGAGCGATGCGCAGCTGGCGTCGCTTTCACCCACGCCGTCGCCACGTAGCGAGTGCCCTTGCGGCTCGACCGCACGAGCGCCGGCGCATCGGTCATGCCGACGGTCGCGCTGCGACCTTTGGGCGAGCGAAGTCTTGCCGCCTTGCTGTGCGCTCCCCTCCCCTTCGACACACGGTCGAGTCGCGTGGCCCCGCTCGTCTCACGCCAGCCCGCGAGCGACTTCTCGAAGGAGTCGCCGGCGATCCTTCTGCCCGCGTCGGCAGTGGTCGGTGCCAGCACTGCAGGCGCCGACGCGGTCAAAGTGAGCGCGACGGTGGAGGCAGCCACCAACTGGGTCTTGCGATTTGTCTTTCGCCCGGGCGTACGTCGCATCGATCCGGGGGTTCCTTCCCTGCTGGCCGGTCGGGTGTCAGTCGATTCCGTCAGTCGATTCCGTCAGTCGATTCCGTCAGTCGGTTCAGGCAGTCGATTGAGTCGGTCATTCAGTCGTTGAACTGCGACTGCGCGCGGTCGAGCCCCTCTTCGAGAAGTGCTGTCACGGCGTCCGCCACCCGCTCAACCAGGTGGGGCACCTCGGTGCGTTCGGCGGCACTGAAGTCGCGAAGCACGAATGCGGACGGGTCCATGCGTCCCGGTGGGCGTCCAATCCCCAGACGAGCCCGATAGAACTCTCCAGTGCCCAGGGATCTCCGCAGCGACTTCAGCCCGTTGTGTCCGTTGTCGCCCCCACCGTACTTGAGTCGAAGGGAACCGAAGGGGAGGTCGAGCTCGTCGTGGATCGCGAGCACCCGGTCGGGAGTGATCTTGTAGAAGGAGCACAGCGCCGCGACCGCTTGCCCAGAGTCGTTCATGTACGTGGTGGGCTTGACGAGGACCACGCGGCGTCCAGCGACACGGCCTTCCCAGGTCAGCGCTCGTGCGCGTTTGTGCGCTTTGAACTTCGCGCCCTCACCGGCGAGTCGCTCCACGACGAGGTAGCCGACGTTATGTCGGTTTCCGGAGTACTCCGGCCCGGGGTTGCCGAGGCCGACGATCAGCCACGGCGGATCGTCAGGCGACGCGTGACTGTCGCTGGAACGGCGACGCCCGATCAGGCGGATTCCTCCGGCGTCTCGGCGGCGGGAGCTGCTTCTTCGCCAGCCTCTGGGACGCCGGCCGCTTCGGCAGCCTCGGCGGCGGCTGCGGCTTCGATCTCTTCCATCTCCGCGGCGGCCTGCTGGGCGCTCAGAACGTGAATGACGACCGTCTCGGGGTCAGCGACGAGCTCGACGCCCTGGGGCAGCTCGACGTCGGACGCGTGCACGCTGCTGCCGACTTCCAGCCCCTCGACGCTGACAACCAGCTCGGCCGGGATGTTCGTGGCCTCGGCCTCGATCGTGATGGTGTCGTTGACGTGCTCGAGGAGGCCCCCTGGGGCGATCTTGCCCTCGAGCTTGACGAGCACCTCGACGGTGACCTTCTCACCGGTGCGCACGGCCACGAGATCAACGTGCTCGATGGTGTGACGGACGGGGTCGCGCTGCACCGCTTTGGGAAGGACCAACTGCGAATCGCCGTCGAGCTTGAGCGAGAGCAGAGCGTTCGACTGCTTGAGTGCGAGCATCAGGTCGTGCGCCGGAAGCGCGAGGTGCTGGGTGTCTTCGCCATGGCCGTACACCACGACGGGAACCTTCTTGTCACGGCGGAGACGGCGGGCTGCGCCCTTGCCGAACTCGGTGCGACGCTCGGCATCGATGGCGATCTCTGACACGGTGGCTCCTGCAGTCGGTAGTCGGGCGGCGCTCGTGCGGTTGCCGCCTACTGCAGACAACACCGCGTCGATAACGGGTGCCGACCGCGTGCTAGCGCGGAGACACGCCCTCGCCGGGACCCGCCGAGTCTACGGGCCAAGGGGTTCGTGCCCCAAATCAGAGGGGGTGGTGCGCCCCCACTGTGGTGATCACGTCTCGCCAGGCCCGCTGGGACGGTGCGTCCAGGAGCCGGAACTCCCCGCCCACGATCGAGTCGAAGTAGCAGACGAACGACGCATCGTTGGACTCGAGAAAGCGTCCGATCGACCGCAGCCACTCGGCGCGCTTGGTTCCGTCTGGGTCGGTCGCGGCTTTGAGTGATCCGGTCTCGGCGATGCCGAAGTCGAGGCCGAGGTCACGGGTCACGGTGATGGCACGTGTGTACATGTTCTCGGGACTGACGTAGGGCGTGGTCGAGGTGGCCTTGCTGTAGCAGTCCCAACCGATCGTGTCGACGACAGCCTTGCCGGGGAAGTAGTCGCTGAAGGTGCGGCCGGACGAGGGGTGCACCGTCCAGCACATCAGGATCAGTGTGTTGTGCAAGCGCGGGTTGGCCGCGGCGTCCGCGAACGAAGCGATGCGGCGGTAGGCGTCACGGAACTGTTGCGCCGTGTAGTGACCGTTGGCGATGTCGTCCTCGGGCTCGTGCCAGTACGTCCACCAGATCTCGCGGTCCTTCGGCGCAGTCCTGAACCAGTTCGCGAGGAAGGTGTCGTGTCGTCCAGAGAGGATCTCGCTGGGCGGAGCCTTGAACGAGACCACGATCGGGCCGCCCACGTCACCGGCGCGTCCCGGCCACGCACTGGGAAGTCCCGGATAGAACACCCGCACGACCTCCATGCCGCCGTAGGCCTGGTTGGAGTCTGCGACCGCCTGGGTCCAGGTGCGGGAGCCCTCGTAAACGCTCGCTCCGAACAGAGTGTCGTCATTGGACGACGTCTGGGTTGGCGTCGGGCTCGGTGACGAAGTCGGCGTGCTCGACGCGGTCGGGCTCGATGCAGTCGGGCTCGGTGTTGGGGAGGGTGTCGGAGTCGCGGTCGGTGTCGGCGACGGCTCCTCCGTCGGCTCAGGCTCGGTCGTGACGCCCTTGACTGGGTGAAGGCGGACGCGGTCGACCTTCAGGACGTTTCCGTTGCCAACGCCGTTGGCGGAGAGGCTCAGCACCAGTGCGTTGTTGTCCGCGGAAGCCGTGGCGAGGAACGTGACGCGCGACCACCGAGACGTGCCAGCGACGAACGACTCCCCGGAGCGAGCTACTGCTCGATCGTTCTTCCACTCAGTGAGGCGGAAGTGGCCTGAGATTGACTGCTTCGTGGCCTTCACGAACACCGATGCCTGGTACTGCCGACCCTCCGCAGAGCGAGGTGCCGTGTCGCGCCTGTCGGACAGCTCAGCCTCTGACCCGCTGCGAGCCTCGAGGGCGGCGGCGTGCCCGCTGTTCCACACACCACCCTTGGTGACCTTGAGCTCGCGGACGTGGTTCCAGTCGGACAGGCCGTTGCCGAACCCGGAGTTACGGATCAGGTTCGGGCCAAGGACTGCGCGCTTGAGCGCGTCGGGCGAGCCGACCGGCTCAGCGGAGGATGGAACGATGAGTGCAGCGACGCCCAGTCCAGCGGCGAGCGAAAGCGCGGCGGTGAGCGCAACCACCTTCTGGCGGGCGGAGGGGATCGGGTGAATCATTCGTGCTCCCTGCAGATGTACGGCTAGACCGCACATCGGGGAGCAGGGCGCAAGGCTTGACGGTGCCCCTGAAGAGTTGCGCCATGTGGGTGGACGAAATCGGACTAAGCCGTCCGGGCGCTACGCCGTGTGGGCGACGCTCCTGTCAGGCAATGCCGTCGAACAAGCTCGTCACGGACCCGTCGTCGAACACCTCACGAATCGCCCGCGCCAGCATCGGCGCGATCGGCAGCACGGCGAGCTTGTCGAATCGCTTGTCGTCGGCGATCGGCAGTGTGTCTGTGACGACCACTTCAGAGATCTGACTGTTCTTCAGGCGATCGATCGCGGGTCCGCTGAAGATGCCGTGCGTTGCCGTCACGATCACTTCGGCCGCACCCTGTTCGAAGAGCGTTTCGGCCGCCTTCACGATCGTGCTACCGGTGTCGATCATGTCGTCGACCAGTACGCAGATACGTCCCTCGACCTCACCGACCACCTCGAAGACCTTGACTTCGTTCGGGACGTCCGGGTCGCGGCGCTTGTGGATGATGGCCAGAGGGCTCCCGAGTCGGTCGGTCCAACGCTCGGCAACGCGCACTCGTCCAGCGTCAGGCGAGACCACCGTGATTCGGCTGCGGTCGGACACCCGACCGGAAACGTAGTGAGCGAGCGTCTCGAGGGCGAACAAGTGGTCGACCGGGCCGTCGAAGAAGCCCTGGATCTGCGAGGTGTGCAAGTCGACCGTCATGAGGCGATCTGCCCCGGCGGTCCGGAAAAGGTCAGCCATCAACCGAGCAGAGATGGGCTCGCGGCCGCGGTGCTTCTTGTCCTGCCTGGCATACCCGTAGAAGGGGGCAACCACCGTGATCCGCTTGGCGGACGCGCGCTTGAGCGCGTCCACCATGATGAGCTGCTCCATGATCCAGGTGTTGACCGGTGTCGTGTGCGACTGAATGACGAAAGCGTCACACCCACGCACCGACTCCTCGTATCGCACGAAGATCTCGCCGTTGGCGAAGTCGTACAGCGACGTCGGCGACAGCTCGGTGTCGAGCTCGCTGGCGACATCTTCGGCCAGCTGCGTATGGCCACGGCCGGAAAACAGCATCAGCTTCTTGGAGTTCGTCGACTCGATCATGCGTCAGTGCCTTCCGCAGCGTGGCGAGGATCGGGGCCGCTCCGTGGGGCTGTCCCCGATGGCATTGTCCCTTGCGAGGCCGCTGGTGTCACGATCACCCCTGCTCAGCCTTGCTGCGCGCCCTCGGCGGCGCGTTGTGCGGCCTCTGCTGCCTCCGCCGAACGGGTGCCCCGACGGCGACGCAACACCCAGTCGCGGATGGTTCGCTGCCTAGCGCGAGCGACCCCCATGGCACCGGGCGGCACATCATCGGTGATCACCGAACCGGCAGCGGTGTATGCACCGTCCCCGACCGTGACGGGAGCGACCAGCATGGTGTCGCTGCCGATCCGGACGTGGTCGCCGATCACGGTGCGATGCTTGTTCACTCCGTCGTAGTTGACGAACACCGTGGCAGCTCCGATGTTCGAGCCCTCACCGATTTCGGCGTCACCGACATAGGACAAGTGCGGAACCTTCGCCTCGTCACCGATCTGTGCGTTCTTGGTCTCGACGAAAGCACCAGCACGCGCACCACGCCCGAGGCGGGTGCCCGGTCGCAAGTAGGTGTATGGGCCGACGCTCGCATCCACGCCAATCTCTGCTTGGTTGCCCGTGGTGAACCGCACGGTTGCCCCGGACGCCACGGTGCAGTCCACCAGATGGGCGCCGGGGCCGACCACAGCACCGGAGGCGACCGTCGTCGAGCCGTCGAGAATCGTCCACGGCTCGATCGTGACGTCGGGTTCGAGTTGTACGTCTGCACCGATGCGGGTGCTGTTCGGATCGACAATCGTGACTCCGTCACGCATCCACTGGTCGTTGATGCGCCGACGCAGAGCCTCGCTGGCGTCGGCCAGCTGCACACGGTCGTTCACGCCCATCACCTCGTCCGGGTCGTCGACCGCCAGTGCGTGCACCGTGCGGCCTTCTGAAACGAGCAGTGCGATCACGTCGGTGAGGTACTCCTCACCCTGCTCGTTGTCTGTCGTGACTTGCTCCAGCGAGTGCCTCAGCGCTTCGGCGCTGAAGGCATAGATCCCCGAGTTGATCTCGCGAATCGTCAACGCCGACTCGTCGGCGTCCGAGTGCTCGACGATCGAAACGACAGAGCCGTCCTCGGCTCGCACCACCCGCCCATAGCCCGTTGGGTCGTCGACCACCGCAGTGAGCACGGTCGCCTCGGCCTCTGCGGTCTCGTGGGCCTCCAGCAGCCGCCCCAATGAAGCCGCTCGCAGCAAGGGCGTGTCTCCGCAGACCACGACAACGACGCCGGATGTGTCGGAGATGGCGTCGAGGGCTGTGCGGACTGCGTGCCCAGTACCGTTCTGCTGCTCCTGCACGACCGACTTCGCGTGTGGCGAGACCTTGCCGACGTGTTCCGTCACCTGGTCGCGGCCGTGGCCAACAACGACGACGGTCGTGATCGCGTCCAGCGGTTTCGTCGCCGCGAGTACGTGACCGAGCAACGATCGACCCATCACTTCGTGAAGGACCTTGGGCCGGCGCGACTTCATGCGCGTGCCTTCACCAGCAGCCAGGATGACCACTGCCGCTGGTCGATCAGCTCTCACAGATCCCACGCTCCCGGGGGAGGATTCGAACCCCCATTAACGGGACCAAAACCCGCTGTCCTGCCCTTAGACGACCCGGGACCGACGGCTGGCTCACAGTCCGCCTGCGCAAGAGCCACCGGGCGCCAACACTAACCGGGCGGGATAACCACGTGATGGCTACCATCGCCGCATGTCCGAGGACGACATGGTTGCTGCGATGAATCAAGCGCTGCAGGACGCCGGAATCAGCGACACGATCACCACCGCCGGACAGTTCCAGCCACGCGGCACGTCAGGCGCGTTCATGGCGGGTGGACTCATCGGCGGCACTGCCGGGGACGCCATCGGGGGGTCGGTCGGTGGGGCGATCGGGGACATCGCCGGTGTGCTGGCCGGCTCTCGGGCCGCGTCGGAGGCGCAAGGACTTCCCGAGTTCATGCTGGTCGGCGTGTCACCCACGATGGTCTACGGCATGCGCGGGCGCTCGAGACACAAAGAGCCTGACCAGCTGGTGTTCGCAGTCGCGCGCAAGGGCCTGCGGCCGGTGGTTCACCAACGTGGCATGGTGCGCGTCCTGGAGCTGATCCATGACGACACCAACTCGCGGATTGAGCTGGAAGGCAGCAGAGTGCCTGTAACGCACGCCAAGGACGTCATCTCGGTGCTGACCGAGTCGCAGGAGTAGTCGGCCGGGCTAGCCGCCCAAGCGGGCCTGCTCGACTCGACAGGTTACGGTCCCGTAGGTTACGGTGGCGTAACTTACGAAGGGATTTTTGCCTGTGACCGCAGACCTGATCGACCTCTACAACCCACCCGCGGACCCGTCGGCCGTCGATGCCCCAGAGCGCCAGACCGCAGGCCACTTGTTCTGGCTCTACTTCTTCGTGATCGTGCCGCTGCTCGCCGTCCTCGCTGCTATCCCCCTCGCGTGGGGCGGGTTCGTAGGCCCGGTCGATCTCGTTCTGCTCGTCGCGTTCTACAGCGTGAGCGCAGCCGGCATCACCGTCGGGTTCCACCGCCACTTCACACATGGCTCCTTCAAAGCGAAGCCGTGGGTGCGCGTGATGCTCGCCGTGGCGGGGAGCCTCGCGATCGAGGGCCCGCTCGACAGGTGGGTCGCCGATCATCGAAAGCACCACGCCTTCAGTGACAAAGAGGGCGACCCACACTCGCCATGGCGCTTCGGCGACTCAGTCCCGGCACTCATGAAGGGCCTCTTCTACGCGCACATGGGATGGCTGTTCGACGTCGAGCAGACGTCACGCCGCAAGTACGCACCCGACCTTATGGACGACCGAGCGATGCGACGGGTATCAGGCAGCTTTGGTCTTCTCGTCCTTGCCTCAGTCGCGCTCCCTGCGCTTCTCGGTGGGTTGCTGACGTGGTCGTGGTGGGGTGCACTGACCGCACTGTTCTGGGCCGGTCTGGTCCGCATCGCACTGGTGCACCACGTCACGTGGTCCATCAACTCGATCTGTCACGTCATGGGGGAGCACCCGTTCAAGTCAAGAGACCGCTCGGGCAACGTGTGGTGGTTGGCGATCCCTTCATTCGGTGAGAGCTGGCACAACCTGCACCACGCCGACCCCACGTGCGCCAGACACGGCGTCGAAAAGGGTCAGATCGACATCAGTGCCCGGCTGATCGCATGGATGGAGAAGCTCGGGTGGGTGTCCGACGTCCGGTGGCCGAAGCCGGCCCGCATCGACGCCCGTCGTACCTGAAGCACGTGAAGCACGTGAAGCGCGTGAAGTACGTGACCCATCCGTGAGCGACCAGCCCCAGGAGCGGCGCCGTTCCCGAATGTCGAGTGCTGCCCGCCGTGAGCAGCTGCTGCAAGTCGGACGGTCGTTGTTCGCCGAGCGCGGGTTCGAAGCAACGTCGGTTGAGGAGATCGCTTCCAAGGCGGGCGTCTCCAAGCCGGTCGTCTACGAGCACTTCGGCGGCAAGGAGGGCCTGTACGCCGTCATCGTCGACCGCGAGATGCAAAAGCTGCTCGGCAGCATCGAGGGTGCCCTTACCGGCAACCACCCCCGTCGGCTGCTCGAGCAAGCAGCGCTGGCCCTGCTGACCTATATCGAGGACGAAACCGACGGGTTCCGAATCCTGGTACGCGACTCGCCAGTCGCGACGTCCACCGGAACGTTCGCCAGCCTGATCGTCGACATCGCTGGACAGGTCGAGCACCTGCTGGCCAGTGAGTTCAAGGCGCGCAGCCTGGACGCGAAGTTCGCCCCGATGTATTCGCAGATGCTCGTGGGCATGGTTGCCCTGACCGGGCAGTGGTGGGTCGACGTCCGCAAGCCCAAGAAGGCGGAGGTCGCCGCGCACCTGGTGAATCTGAGCTGGAACGGCCTGCGCGGCCTGGAAGCCAAGCCGCGACTCAGCCCCGAGAACTGAGCCAGCTGAGTCTGGGCACAGCCGGGCAGCGGGCGTGTTGCGTCTTTCACCGACACCTGAGCAGCACTAGCGTTCGCCTCATGAGTGAGCCGCCGCCGCAGGACCCCAGCGATCCGTACGCCGCACCACCTCCCGGCGGCACGCCGCCACCACCTCCACCTGCCGCACCGGGCGGAACGCCCGGCTATCCCCCGCCACCACCACCGGGATACCAAGCCCCGACCTACCCGGCCGCCGGCTACCCCGGCGGGCAGCCACCGAAGCAGGGCGCCAGCGGCTTGTCGATCGCCGCGCTCATCGTGGCGATCCTCGCCCTGGTCCTGTGCTGGATCCCCTTCGTCGGCGCCATCGGGGCACTGGTCGCGCTCGTGCTCAGCATTGCCGCTTGGATGACCTCCAAGTCGGCTGGGCGTCCAGTTGGACTCGCCGTTGCGGCCACCATCGTGAGTGCCCTGGCTGCCGTGGCGGGGGTCCTGCTCACGATCTTGATCCTGTGGGTGTTCGATGAGTTCGGTGACGATGTCCGCGAATGCCAAAACCAATCCGTCACCCAGGAGCAGCTGGATCGATGCCTCGAGGACAGGGTCAACGACCGGTTCGGCATCGACTCGACCCCCTGACGCGGCCATGACAGAGCGCGGCCTCTCGTCGTCACCACCCCGCGACGAGGTGGACGACCTGGTCGCGGCGTGGCGGCGCGAGCGGCCCGACCTCGACGTGGCGCCTCTGGAGGTACTCAGCCGCGTGACCCGGCTGGCCCGTCATCTTGACCGTGCGCGAGGGCAGGCATTCTCACGCCACGGGCTCGAGGGTTGGGAGTTCGATGTGCTCGCGGCGTTGCGACGATCGGGCGAGCCATACCGTCTCTCCCCCGGCAAGCTGCTGCAGCAGACGCTCGTCACGTCCGGCACGATGACGAACCGGATCGACCGATTGGCAGCCCGAGGACTCGTCGAGCGCCATCCATCGCCAGACGACCGACGAAGTGTGATGGTGCAGCTCACCGACGCCGGCGCTGCGAAGGTGGACGCCGCACTGATCGACCTGCTGGCGCACGAACGGGCCATCCTCGCCGAGCTGCCGGAGGACGACGCGGAGTCGCTCGCCGTGCTGCTGCGTCGAGTCCTGACCCGCTTCGACCACCCCCGGAGCTGACTCAACCCGCGGCGACGTAACGGCCGTTCTCCAGGATCGGAACGACGTCGTCGGCGTCGACCTCTTCGGCGAGGCGCACGTCGTCGGCGAAACCACGCTCGACGAGTTCGCGGCCCGCCGGAACCGTGGCCAACGAGGAGCGGGTGTTGAACGCCGCTGCGGCCGCACACGCCTCGGGACTCAGCTCAAAGTCGCCGCCGAGCTTCTGCAACCGCGAGGCAATCGCTCCCGCTCCGATGAGGTCCTCGTAGCACACCCGCAAAGCACCGTCGGGCCACTGCTCGCCCGCCGGCACCAGCCCAACAGTGTCGAACCGGCCCTCGAGCCAGCGCGCGACGGCGCCGGCATTGCGGATCGCCCCCGCAACTACGGTCAGCCCCGACATCAGCGCTGCGTGTGAGATGACCGAGCCGTTGTCGGACGGCATGATCAGTCGTTCGCCATCGTGCACTTCGAGCAGCGACGCCGGGGAGAGCGTGCGTCCTTCACGCATGTTCCGTCCACGCACCAACGTCGCGCCGATCGCACGAGCCAGCTCTTCTGCCCTCTCGTGTCCGCTGTGCGGCCACACCGCTGCGCCGCGTCCAACTGCCACCGTGACCGACGTCGAGAACGACAACACGTCGACGATTACCACGCAGTCGCAGGTCTCCGACAACAGCCGCAGGCCCTGCGGACCCCACTCAAGGCGAACTTCGGTCGTCATGCATCCACCACACGCGCGCCGGGAACGGGGCCAACCGCCGACGCAACCGAGCGACAGGTGCCGGACGAGGTGAGTGCGACTGCCAGATCGAGAGCGTGCTCCTCATCGCGGGCCAAGAACGCGCACGTCGGGCCAGAACCAGACACCAGCCCGCCCAGAGCGCCGTACTCATCTCCGACGTCCAGCGTCATCGTGAGGTTGGGTCGCAGAGCAACAGCGGCGCGCTGCAGGTCGTTAGCCAACACTCCCCCTAGTGTGACGGCGTTTCCAGCCCGCAAAGCCGTCATGACCGCATCTGACACCCGTGGCTCTGGTAGCACGGAGCCACCCCGCAGTCGATCGAGCTCCCGGTAGACGTCCGGTGTCGCTAGTCCACCATCGGCGAAGGCGAACACCCAGTGGAAGTGGCCCCGCGCCAGCACGGGCGTGAGCTCGTCGCCGCGTCCAAGCCCCATCGCGGTGTGCCCGACCAAGGCGAAGGGAACGTCACTGCCTACCGAGGCTGCCAGTTCGACCAATTCGTCGCGGTCGAGGTGTGCCTCCCAGAGACGATCGAGCGCAACGAGTGCACCAGCTGCATCAGCGCTTCCACCAGCGAGCCCAGCTGCAACGGGAATCGCCTTGTGAATGTGCAGGTGAGCCTTCGGCTCGACCCCAAGGTGCTCGGCGAGCGTCCGAGCGGCGACGAGCGCGAGGTTGTCGTCATCGTTGGGAACACTGTCAGCACCTTCACCCTCAACGCTGACGGTGAGGTGGTCGCCGGGCAATGCCGTCACGTCGTCGAAGAGTGAGACCGCTTGGTACACCGTGGCGAGATCGTGGAAACCGTCATCTCGTTGCGCTCCGACCACGAGTTCCAGGTTCACCTTCGCTGGAACGCGCACGGTGACCGGACTCACGCGCCAAGTGTGTCAGCAACGGTCACGTGCGTGCAGCCTGACGTTGCTCGGCGATGGCCGCGAACTGTTCGATGTCGAGCCGCTCGCCGCGCAGCGCAGGGTCGATTCCCGCCGCGACCAGCGCTGCATCCGCGGCATCCTTGCTGCCCGCCCAGTCGGCCAGTGCCGATCGCAGGCTCTTGCGCCGCTGAGCAAAGGCTGCATCGACACAGGCGAAAACGTCAGCTCGGGACGCCGACGTACGCGGTGGTGGCCGACGACGGAAGCTCACGAGGCCGGAGTCGACGTTGGGCACCGGCCAGAACACCGATCGTGGAACCCTGCCCTGTTGCGTGACCTCGGCGTACCACGCAGCTTTAACGCTGGGGACGCCGTAGGTGCGGCTCCCTGGTGGTGCGGCAAGGCGTTCGGCGACCTCCCACTGCACCATCACGAGGCCATTGCCGAGCGACTCGAACTCGGCCAGCAGGTGCAGGAGGACCGGCACCGCCACGTTGTACGGCAGATTGGCGACGAGAGCGCCAGGGATCTGCTCGGCGTCCAGCGACGCAAGCGTCAGCTCCATGGCATCACTGTTGATCACATACAGGTGTTTGGCCTGGTCAGGCGCCTGACGAAAGATGGTGCTACCGAGCGCACGGGACAGCACGGGGTCGATCTCGACCGCGAGGACCTCCGCACCGACCTCGAGCAACCCCAGGGTCAGCGACCCGAGCCCCGGGCCTACCTCCAGCACCACCGAGTCGGAGTCGACACCAGCGAGCTTGACGATGCGACGCACCGTGTTGGCGTCCACGACGAAGTTCTGTCCCCAGCGTTTCGTCGGTCTCACGTCATATCGTCGCGCGAGCTCGCGGACCGTCGAGGGCCCGAGCAGCTGAGGAGCGGTCACGAACAGAAGGCTGTCATGACACCTTCGGTCACGAGAACAGCAGTGGACCGCAGACCGGCCACGGGCTGGCACCGGAGCGCTGATACAGAACCTTCGCCCGATACGTCTGCTCTTCGGCGCTGGCGTCGATCGGGTTTCCGGTGCCGCCGACCGATGCCCACGTCGAGAGCGAGAACTGGTACAGCCCGTAGTAACCGGCGGGATTGACTGCGCGCGGATTACCGCCGGACTCGCATTGTGCGAGCGCCGCCCAGTTCAGTCCGTCGGCGCTCGTAGCCGGTGCGCTGTACGGACGCGGCTTGGTGCCGTACACGACGATCCGTTTCACCGGCTCGCGAAGAGTCCTGCGATCGATCTCTTGCCGTCGCACCACGACGCCGTCGTGCTTGACGATGCGGGTCTGCCGAAGACCGATGCCCGCGCGCCCGGATCGCACGACGTTCTCGTAACCCTCGTACCGATCGGAGTCGGCGCGGCGGACCACCGAGAACGGAATGCGGTATCGATCACGGCGCACTGCCGTCGTCACCCGGGTGACTTCGACCTGCAGCCCGGTCTCGACTCGGTGGCGCAGGCCGACATTGACGCGGTCGTGCTTGTCGAGCCGAACCCCAGCCTCCTTCAGAACTTCGGCGACAGTGGCTGCCGTCGTGACGACGGTCGTCCTGGTCTGGTCGTGCAGCACCGTGACCTGGTCGGGCATGCGTACGCCCACTCTTGCGCCGCCGAGCGGTACCCGGTCTGAGCGCGAGGCAGTGACCTCCGCGTCCCCGAGTCGGACACCCACCTGTGCGAGCGCCGCCTCGATGGTGAGCTCGGTCGTCCAGAGTCGAGTGGGTTGGCCGTCGATCACGACCTCAATCGGCCGCGCGTGGCGCACTGTCACCTCATCGACGTCGGCGACCGGTGTCGTCGGGTCAGGGATCACGAGGTCGCGATCGGACACTTCGACACCACGTTCGTCGAGCAGTTCGGCGACAGTGGCAGCGCGAGTCTCGACGTTCTGCACCGCACCGTCGATGGAGAGCGCAACGTCTTGGTCGCTACGCGTGAATCCGGATACGCCAAGCACGAGGGCCACCGCGAGGGCGCCTTCGATTAACAACAAAAGCCGTCGAGACACCTAATCGACGCTAGCGGCGGACGCCGACGAGGACCAATCGGTCATCCACAGAATTCCCACAATGCAGGCGTAGACAGGTGTAAACGCGTGCGCCACACGGGTGAACCTCAGCGTGAGGGTGACATCTACCACATCCCGAATGCACGAGTCGTGGCGTCCGCCACACACGTCGCCAGCTCTTTCACATCGACGTTTCGCACGTCTGCCATTGCACGCAACGTCGTGGGGATTAAGTACGACGCGTTGGGACGCCCACGAAATGGCAAGGGCGCCAAGAATGGTGCATCCGTCTCAACGAGAACAAGTTCTGCAGGTGCAGCAACCAACGCCTCGCGCAGATGCTCGTTGGCCTTGAATGTCACGGGGCCGGCGAACGACATGAACCATCCGTTGTTCGCGCACGTCGTGGCGAGTTCAACCCCTCCGGAGAAGCAGTGGAACACAACACGCGACGGCGCACCTTCCTCGAGGAGAACTCGCACGACATCGTCATGCGCATCGCGATCGTGAATCACCAACGTGCGATCGAGCTCTTTCGCGAGTGCGATATGCCGACGGAACGACTCCTCTTGTGCCGCGCGTCCCTCGGGTCCGGTCCTGAAGTAGTCGAGTCCGGTCTCTCCCACCGCGCGGACGCGTTCATCGCCGGCAAGTCGGGTGATCTCAGAGAAGGCATGATCGAACTCGCCGGATGCGGCGAGGCGTGGCGCCTCGTTCGGATGCAGTGCGACGGCCGCGACGACCTGCGGATGATCATGGGCGATCTTGACCCCCCATCGGGAGCTCGGTAGGTCATGACCGACCTGGACGACCCGGGGCACCCCTACCGCTGCTGCGTGCTCCAGGGCGACTGACACAGGCAGCCCGGGCCCGTGACGGTCGGTGTCATAGCTGATGTCGAGGTGGCAGTGGCTGTCGACGACCGGCACAGGGAGGGGGTCTGGAAGGTCGGGCCAACTACCCGAACCGGGCATGGGTACGGCGGCGTCCGACGGCATCACGACATCGTGGCAGATCAGATCGTGGCAGATCAGAATGCGTGAACGGCTGGACCAGTGGCCCGGCCAGGAGCACGATCGGGACTCATGCGCCTTCGACTCGCTCACACGACCGCCCTTGCCGCTGCTGTTGGTGTCGCTGCAGCCCTGTTGCTCGCCGGGCCACCGACAGCGGCAGCGCCAGGATGTGCGGCATTCGATCCGCCGGAGTTCTCCGGGCAGGTCCCGAGCCCCACCGACGTGCTCGGGTTCGATCTCGGAACGCAAGAGACCTCGCCCAGGCAGATCGTCTCGTTCGTCAACGCTGTCGATGAGGCGAGTGACCGGGTGACGAGTGGTGTCGCAGCCACGTCGGTCGCCGGACGACCGCTGACGTACGCAGTCGTCGGTGACCCCTCGCGAGTGACGGCAGATGCGCTCGAGCAGATCAGTCGACAGGCGAACCGCCTGCGCAACCCGACACTGTCCGCCGACCGCGCCGCCGAGCTCGTGGCGTCCACACCGGCGATTCTGTGGGTTTCCGGCAACGTGCACGGCACCGAGGAGAGCGGAGCGGACGGGGCACTGCGGGTGCTCTACGAGCTCGCAGATCGCACAGACTGCGTCGTGGACACCATCTTGGACAACGCCATCGTGGTGGTGCTGCCGACCCAGAATCCGGATGGGCGCTTCTGGGAGACAAGGCGCAACCTCAACGGGTTCGACATGAACCGCGACTGGTTCGCGCGTACGCAGCCTGAGACCGACGGCAAGCTGGAGCTGCTCCGCACCTACCCGCCGATGCTGTACGTGGACGCGCACGAGTTCGGCTACTCGGACTACCTCTTCCCTCCGCACGCCGACCCGGAGTACCACGAGACGCCCGACACCGTGCACGACTGGATCTTCGACGCCTACGGTCCAACCATCGAGGACGCCTTCGATGCCGAGAAGCTGCCGTACCACCACGGCGCTCCGTACGACTTTTTCGCGACGATCTTCGGCGACACCGTTCCCGCCATGGGGTTCCATGCCGCGGGCATGACCTTCGAGAAGGACAACCGCGATCTGATCGAGGACCGCACGTTCCAGCAGTACCTCGCAATGTGGGCGTCGGTGTTCCAGGGAGCAACAGGTGGCACGGAGTACGTGCGTCAATGGCACGAGTCGTACGTCACGGCGTACAACGAGGGCGTCGCGGGGCAACTCGAGCCGAACGCCGTCTACAACCCCAAGAGCGTGCTGCAGCAGCAAGTGCCTGACGTCACGGTGCGGCACTACTTCCTGCGGTACCAACCGCGGCGCGCCTACGAGCTCGACACGTTGGTGCGCCGGTTGCAGCGCATGGACGTCGATGTCTACCGGTTGACGCAGGCTCAACGGATCACCAACTTCACTCCTTACGGCGATGAACCACGGACGCTGACGATGCCGATCGGCTCGTACTGGATTCCGATGGCCCAAGGCCAGAAGCACTGGATTCAGGCGATGCTGCACAGGGACACCTACATCCCAGCCAAGGTGACCTACGACGTCACCGCATGGAGCAACCCGCTGCTGCTCAACATCAAGGGCGGTTACACCGGCGACGAGTTGACCCCGCAGGCGCAACTGTTGCCGCCTGAGCCATCCCCGTCCTGGGACGGCACCGGGAACGTCCCGGCGATCGGCATCTACGAGATCCCTGGGTCGACCCGAGGCTTCGAGGCGTCCGGTCAGCTGCGGTACGTCTTCGAGAGCATGTGGAACCTGCCCTACCGCAATGTGACGACCAACCAGATTCTCAACGGACTGAACAAGGTCGACGTCCTCGTCATCCCCGACGGCTACTCCAACTACGCGACGCAGGCGCTCGGCGCCAAGGGCAAGCGCGCACTGCGGCAGTGGGTGTCTGACGGCGGCCGGCTCGTCACGTGGCAGGGCGGCACGCGAGTAGCCATCAAGTCAGGCGCATCCGGCGTCCGGCTGACCGGTAGCAAAGCCAACGCGCCCGGCACGCTGGTGCGCACCGTTCTCGACCCGCGCAGTCCGTTGGCCGACGGCGTCGGGCGCACGGTTTGGGTGCTGTACGACAACGATGACCTGATGACGTCGTCGGCTTCGGTCGGCTCGTTCCCCGCCCCCGGCAGCCGCAACTACGCGACCGCTGGCCAAGCGGAGAACATGGACTCGCTCGCGGGCAGCTCCTTCGTCGCGGACGAACAGGTCGACGCGGGTCGCGTCATCTCGTTCTCGGTCGACCCCAACTTCCGGGCGTGGACGCTCGGGATGCACCGCATCCTCTGGAACGCGCTCGTTGGTCCTGACCCAGGAGCGGCCGCTGCGAGGAGCGCAACACTCGACAAGCGCGCGATTCGTTCGGCCAAGTCTGCCGAGCGTGCAACACCTGAGGTCGGCCAAGCGATGCGGATCGCGGTTCCGCGTGATCAAGCCACGGACGCCAAGGCTGCGATTCGCTCGCTCGGGCTCAAGGTGCACTCCGTGCCCGACCGCAGCGTCCGGATCCTGATCGTGGACAACCTCGACGACCTCGGCCTGGAGGAGAGCCGTCGACTGTCGCAGGTGATGCCGACCCTCAAGGCCGCCAGCATCACCATCAAGTGGGCCAACCTTCCGGGACCGTGACCGTTACGGCACACCTTTGGGGAGATCTGTCCGTGCCATAGGCCGGGGGAAGTACCCCAAACATGTGCCGTTACAGACGGACGAGGCGCTCGGCGTCATCGAAGAGGACGCGCTGGGCGAATCGTGCCGACAACACCGCCGCGATGAAGGCTGCACCGAGCAGCATGTACATCACGACGATCTGGTAGCGGATGGCGTCCCACGGGTCGACGCCCGCGAGGATCAGGCCGGTCATCGCGCCCGGCAGTGAGATCAGCCCCACCACCTTGGTCGTGTCGACGGTCGGAACAAGCGCTGTGCGCATCGCCGTCCGATACGGCCCGAGAAAAGCGTCGCGGGCTGGGAGCCCCAGGGCCAGCCGGGCCTCGATCCGGGCCCGCTGGTCGACCACGACGTCGGCCGTCCGTTGTAGCGCGAGCCCCGCTGTCACCATCGCGGTGCTGACCACCATCCCACCGACCGGTATCACGACCTGCGGCACTGCGTCGATGGTGCCGAGCCCCAGCAGTAGCCCCATCGTCACGCCCACCGCGATGCCGATCGCCCACCATGCGTGCTGTCGCGAGCGCGGTATGGACGCCGCACGCCCGCCCGCGACGAACCCGGCGATCACCACCATCACGGTCAGCCAGCCGAAGGCGGCCACCAATCCGCCACGTTCGAAGACGAAGAGGAGCAAGGCCCCGACCGCCGCCAATTGCACCAGTGCGCGCGTGGCGGCGATGGCGACGTCTCGCTCAAGCCCGAGGCGCTCCCGCCATGAGATCGCTGCGGCCACGAGCACGAGGGCCGCGGACGCCGCAACACCCCACCAGGTCGGAATGTTCGCCGTGCTGGTGTCGGCTGCGAGCAGCGGTATGGCGGTCATGTCAGCTTCCTCCGAGGTAGCTCACGGCAGCGGGATCGCCCCGCTCGATGAGTCGGCCGTGATCGAGGACGAGCGCATCATGCGTCAAGGAGGCCGCCCGCTTGAGGTCGTGACTCACGAGCACCACCGACAGGCCGGAGTCGATCAGCGACCGCACCACTGCGTCCACGGACTTGGCCGACTTTGCGTCGAGTGCGCTGGTCGGCTCATCGAGCAGCAGCGCTTCTGGCCCGACGGCTAGCGCTCGAGCCAGCGCCAGTCGCTGCTGCTCGCCTCCCGACAGCTCTTCTGGCAGACGATCGCGATCCAGGTGCCCGAGCGACACCTGTTCGAGCAACCGGTCGACGGAATCGTCGTCCAAGTCCGGCGCGCCGACCCGCACCTCCGAGTCGACTCGATCCGTCAACATGACCGGTCGCTGCGCCACGAGACCGACCCGCCGGCGAAGTTCGTGAACCTCCAGGTCACGCAGCGGTACACCGTGGAACCGGACCTCACCTGAGGTCGGTTCCTCCAACCGGTTCAGCATTCGCAACAGGGTCGACTTGCCTGAGCCACTCGGACCCACGATGGCCGTGACGTGGCCCTCGTGGATGTGGTCGCTCACGTGCGAAAGGACAGGCCGACTGTCCACCTCGAAGGACACGTCCACGAGCTCGAAGAGCTCGGGCGCAGGCCCCTCAGTGTGCGGCATACCGCAGGTTATGCCTCGCCGGCGAGCCGGGCGACTTCCTCCTCGGCCACAGAAGGATCGAGCTTGGTGAAGATCGGCGTCGGAGGCTGAAGTGGGGTACCGGACGCGATCGCGGAGGATTCCCAGCGCGCCCCGGCCTCGCGAGCGGTTGCGTAGTCGCCCATCAGAACCGGGTAGTCGTCGTTGCCGTCCTCGGACACCTCTCGGATCTCTGGCATCGGCGCCCAAGTGCCCGTGCCGCCCAACGTCTCGTGCACCTTCTGCGCAGCGTGCGGGAGGAACGGCGTGAGGATGGCGTTCAGGTCTCGCACTGCCTGCAACGCGGTGTGCAGGACCGTTCCCTGACGTACCGAATCGTCCTTCAGCTTCCACGGCGCCTGATCGGAGAGGTACTTGTTCGCTTCGGCGACTGCGCGCATGGCTTCGCCCATTGCGGCCTTCTGTCTCGAACGCTCGAGCAGGTCGCCGACCGTGCCGAACGTCGCGCGGACGGTGGCGAGCAGCTCGCGGTCAGCGTCGGTGGGATCAACACTGTCCGGAATGTGGCCGAAGTTCTTCGCCGCCATCGACACCGAACGGTTGACCAGGTTGCCCCAGCCCGCGACGAGCTCGTCATTGTTACGGCGCACGAACTCGCTCCACGTGAAGTCGGAGTCTTGGTTCTCAGGCCCTGCAACGGCAATGAAGTAGCGCAGTGCGTCCGCGTCATACCGCTCGAGGAAGTCGCGGACGTAGATGACCACCTGACGCGAGGACGAGAACTTCTTGCCCTCCATGGTGAGAAACTCGCTCGAGACCACCTCAGTGGGCAGCCGCAGCTCGCCCAACACCCCTGCCTCGCCGCCCTTGTCACCCGCGCCGTTGTAGCCGAGCAGGATCGACGGCCAGATGACCGAGTGGAAGACGATGTTGTCTTTGCCCATGAAGTAGTACGAGCGGGCTGCAGGGTCTTGCCACCAGCGCCGCCACGCTTCGTCGTCCCCGATGCGCCGCGCCCACTCGATTGACGCCGAGAGGTAGCCGATCACCGCGTCGAACCACACGTACAGACGCTTGTCGTCGCGCTCTTCCCATCCGGAGATGGGGATGCGCACGCCCCAGTCGAGGTCGCGACTGATCGCACGCGGCTGCAGCTCGTCGATCAAGTTGCGACTGAACTTCAGCACGTTAGGACGCCAGTCGGTGCGCGTCTCGAGCCACGACGAAAGGGCGTCGGTGAACGCCGGAAGGTCAAGGAAGAAGTGCTCGGTCTCGACAAACTTGGGCATCTCGCCGTTGATCCGCGACCGCGGATTGATCAGGTCGACGGGGTCGAGCTGGTTGCCGCAGTTGTCGCACTGGTCGCCGCGCGCCCCGTCGTAGCCGCAGATCGGGC
>DASUFV010000158.1:0-13587 GCA_036274415.1 Actinomycetes bacterium | reverse complement strand
GTCGTGGGCCGCAAGGGCGAGGGCTGGTTCAGGTTCCGTGATCGCAAGGTGGCACAGTCCTGGGCCGGAATTTCGGACCAGCCGACCTACGGGAACGCGACGGAGATTGCCGACGTCGTCCTCGAGCGGTTCCTGCAGCCGACCGAGGAGGGTGGCGTCGACCAGCTTCACATCGTCTTCACCGACTTCCACAACATGGTCTCGCAAGATGTCCGCGTGAAGCGCATCCTGCCCCTCGAGGTCGTCGAGGA
Organism: Actinomycetes bacterium; assembly: GCA_036274415.1. GTDB lineage: Bacteria > Actinomycetota > Actinomycetes > JAHEKZ01 > JAHEKZ01 > JAHEKZ01. The sequence continues at coordinate 13,336 of DASUFV010000158.1, read as the reverse complement.
AAAGGAAGAGGAAGGCAGCGCCCTGGCGCCGCTTTACGACTTCGAGCCGTCGGCTGAGGGTGTGCTGGATGCTCTGCTTCCGCGGTACGTGCGCACCATCATCTATACGGCTCTGCTGGAGTCGGCTGCGTCCGAGCATGCTGCGCGTCGTAGGGCCATGAAGGCCGCGACCGACAACGCAGATGAGCTCATCAAGTCTTTGACCCGTCAGGCCAACCAGGCGCGTCAGGCGGAGATCACCCAGGAGATCAGCGAGATCGTCGGTGGATCCGACGCGCTGGTGTCTGTTACCGCGGGAAGTGAGTGAGAGAGATGACCGTCACCCAAGACCAGACCTCTACCGGTGTGGGCCGTATCGCCCGCGTCACCGGCTCGGTCGTCGACGTTGAGTTTCCGCCGGACGCCATGCCGGCGATCTACAACGCACTGAGCGTCGAGGTCTCATTCGGCACCGGCGAAGGTGCCGGCGAAAGCCGCACACTGACCCTCGAGGTCGAGCAGCACCTCGGAGACAACATGGTGCGCGCCATCTCGCTGCAGCCAACTGACGGCCTGGTCCGTGGTGCTGAGGTGACTGACTCTGGCGCACCCATCTCCGTGCCCGTGGGGGACGTGACCAAGGGACACGTGTGGAACGCGCTCGGTGAGTCGTTGGACGTCCCGACCTCATCACTGCAAATCAGTGAGCGCTGGCCGATCCATCGTCAAGCCCCCGCCTTCGACCAACTCGAGTCGAAGACCCAGATGTTCGAGACCGGTATCAAGGTCGTCGACCTCATGACGCCCTATGTGCAGGGTGGCAAGATCGGTCTGTTCGGCGGTGCCGGTGTCGGCAAGACCGTTCTCATCCAGGAGATGATCTACCGCGTTGCCGAGAACTTCGGCGGTGTGTCGGTCTTCGCCGGCGTCGGTGAGCGAACCCGTGAAGGCAACGACCTCTTCGGTGAGATGACCGAGTCAGGCGTCATCGAGAAGACCGCGCTGGTCTTCGGTCAGATGGACGAGCCGCCGGGAACGCGGCTGCGTGTCGCGCTGTCGGCTCTGACAATGGCCGAGTACTTCCGCGACGTTCAGAAGCAGGACGTGCTGCTGTTCGTCGACAACATCTTCCGGTTCACGCAGGCCGGCTCTGAGGTGTCGACGCTTCTTGGCCGCATGCCGTCAGCGGTCGGTTACCAGCCGACCCTGGCCGACGAGATGGGCCAGCTGCAGGAACGCATCACCTCGACCCGTGGTCACTCGATCACCTCGATGCAGGCGATCTACGTGCCGGCCGACGACATCACCGACCCGGCGCCGCACACGACGTTCGCGCACCTGGATGCCACGACGGTTCTTTCGCGTCCGATCTCCGAACTGGGCATCTACCCGGCGGTCGACCCGCTGGACTCCACGTCGCGAATCCTCGACCCGACCTACATCGGCGAGGAGCACTACCGCATTGCGCGTCGCGTCCAGCAGATCCTGCAGCGCTACAAGGACCTGCAGGACATCATCGCCATCCTCGGTATCGACGAGCTCTCCGAAGAGGACAAGATCCTGGTCGGACGCGCCCGCCGCATCCAGCGGTTCCTCTCGCAGAACATGTACGTGGCAGAGGCGTTCACCGGTCAGCCCGGTTCGACCGTGCCGCTCTCGGAGACGCTGGCATCGTTCGACGCGATCGCCGACGGTGAGTACGACAACATCCCCGAGCAGGCGTTCTTCATGTGCGGTGGCATCGAGGACGTCGAGCGCAAGGCGTCCGAGCTCGCCTGAGATCGCCTAGCGCGAAGGAGTGACTGGAGTGGCTCTCCAAGTTCAGCTGGTCGCAGCCGACCGCCCTGTGTGGTCGGGCGAGGCGACGATCGTGATCGCCCGCACCGTCGGAGGCGACATCGGTGTCATGCCCGGCCACGAGCCGGTACTTGGCGAGCTCGCGAGTGGCGTCGTGCTTGTGAGAACTACAGATGGTGGCGTCGTGCACGCTGCGATCCACGGTGGGTTCATCTCCGTTGAGAACGACATCGTGTCGTTGCTGGCCGAGCAGGCCGAGCTTGCCGAAGAGATCGACCTCGAGCACGCGCGCCGTGAGTTCGAGCGGCTCGAGGCATCCGGTGTCGCGGACGAAGACCTCAGCGATGCCCAGAAGCGAGCTGAAACCCGTCTCCGCGCGGCTGAGGCCCGCATCCACTGAGCGGTGGACGATGACCGCCCTGCGACGTTGGGGAGGCCAGTGGCTCCAGTGGCTCTGAACGGACGCTTTTGCGGCTCGCGACGTCCCAGAATTGACAGTTGGGAGCCACTGTCGTTGGGCATGCGGTGGCGCAGTCCGGGGGCGGAACACCGTGTTTCGTCAGGGTCTTAGGACCTACCGGGCACGCTGACGGCTGGCTAGCATCCGCTCATGGCGACCATCACTGACCACAAGTCCGACTCATCTGCGCTCACCGTCACCTGGGACGACGGGGCGACCACCACTTATCCGTGGATCTGGTTGCGTGACCATGCGCACGATGAGGAGACGTTTCACCCGATCACGATGCAGCGCAACATCCACACCGCATCGATTGATCCGGACATCAGCGCCACCGAGGTGACGATCGCGAACGGAGATGTCGCCATCACGTGGAGCACCGGCGAACATTCGACGATCCCGGTCGAGTTCCTGGCCCGCTTCCGCACGCCGCGCACTGCCTCGGTGTCGTTGGGCATCGAGCCGGTTCTTTGGGACGCCGACATGATCGGTACTGGTCCTCGCACCCCCTACGCCGACATCGTCAACAATGACGAAGGTATGCTGGAATGGCTCACCAACGTGGCCAAGTACGGGTTCGGCCTCGCCACTGGAGTTCCCGCAACGGGCGAAGCCACGAAGGACCTGCTCGAGAAGGTCGCCTACATTCGGCGCTCCATTTTCGGCGGCTTCTGGGAGTTCGAAGCCGACATGAGCAAGGCCGACACCGCCTACACGAACATCGAGCTGCTGTCACACACGGACGCTACCTACTCCAATGACGCGCCAGTGCAATTGCTGCACTGCCTGTACTTCGACGGTACTGGCGGCGAGTCGACGATCGCCGACAGCTTCCGCGTCGCGTCGGAGCTCAAGCAGCAGTCGCCGCAGCACTACGAGACGTTGTCGACCGTGATGGTGCCAGGCCAGTACATCGGCGATGGCTCACACCTGATGGCGGCACGACCGTTGCTGCGTCATGACCACCACGGCAACCTCGTGCAGGTCTCGTTCAACAACGCTGACCGAGCACCATTCCTGCTGCCGCCGGACGAGATGGTCGCGTTCTACGACGCGATCCGGGCTTTCGACCGCCTCTCGAACGAGCACCGCCTGCAGTGGCGTCATCAGCTCGAGCCCGGCGAGGCCATGCTGTTCGACAACTGGCGGGTCATGCACGGACGCGCTTCGTACCGGGGCGGCCGCAAGCTCTGCGGTGCCTACCTGAACCACGAAGACTTCGAGAGCAAGATCCGCATGCTGCAGGCTGCGGTGAAGACTCCGGCCTAGCGTTCACCGCCGGGATTCCAGAGCCGGTCTCCGTCGCCACCGGAGTCAGGCGTGTTCGCAACGCGGCTCAGGATGAAGAGCAGGTCGCTGAGCCGGTTCAGGTAGGTGGCCGTCAGCGGGTTCATGGTCTCTCCGTGCTCGGAAAGGGCCGCCCACGTGCTGCGTTCTGCCCGGCGCACGATCGTCCGTGCGACGTGCAGGTGGGCTGCCATCAACGTGCCGCCTGGCAGGACGAACGATCGCAGAGGCGAGAGGCGTTCGTTGTAGTAGTCGCAGGCCACCTCGAGCTGGTCGACGTAACCCTGTTCGACGCGTAGCGGTGGGTGCTCCGGCTTCTCGACGACCGGCGTGCACAGGTCCGCCCCCACATCGAAGAGGTCGTTCTGGATACGGGTCAGCAGATCGGCCATCTCCGCGTCCGGACCCGGTGTCGCGCTCACCACGCCGATAGCAGCGTTCGCCTCGTCCACGTCGGCATACGCCACGAGCCGCAAGTCGTTCTTCGAGACCCGGCTCATGTCGCCAAGGGCGGTGGTGCCGGTGTCGCCGGTGCGCGTGTAGATCCGGGTGAGGTTGACCATGGGGCCAGCCTACGGGCACGCCTACGATGTCTCGCGTGGAGACCGCCAACGCCGCGCTCGCGCGTCCGCAGCGATTCCGGGTGACCGGAGGTGCCCGCCTCGTCGGCGAGGTGCGAGTCACCGGAGCCAAGAACTCGGTGCTGAAGCTGATGGCTGCCGCACTCTTGGCACGGGGCACGACGACGTTGCGGGAGGTGCCCGACATCCTGGACGTCGCGATCATGTCCGAGCTGCTGCGGCGCTTGGGGTGCGAGGTCGAACGCGACCGTGACGCGGCGACCGTCACCATCACCGTCCCGGAGCAATTGCACCACCGAGCGGACTACGACCTCGTGCGACGCATGCGTGCCTCGATCGCCGTGCTCGGACCTCTCTTGGCCAGGGCCGGTGAAGCGGACGTCGCTCTTCCTGGTGGTGACGAGATTGGATCACGCCCACTCGACTTTCACATCGCTGGCCTGCTGAAGATGGGTGCGACGGTCGAAAACGAACACGGCTTCATCGTTGCGAAGGCGAAGCGGCTCACCGGGGCAGTCATCTGGTTGGACTTTCCGAGTGTGGGTGCAACGGAGAACCTGCTCATGGCGGCCGTGCTTGCGGACGGACGCACCGAGATCGACAACGCCGCACGCGAGCCCGAGATCGTCGACCTGTGCGAGATGTTGCAGCAGATGGGAGCGCAGATCGACGGTGCCGGCACGTCGACCCTCGTCATCGAGGGCGTCGACGAGTTACGGCCCGTCGAGCACGTCACCGTCGCCGACCGAATCGTCGCGGGTACTTGGGCAATGGCGGCGACGATGACGCAGGGCGATGTCACGGTGCACCGGGCCGACCCAGCGCACCTGGAGATCGCGCTCGACAAGCTGATCACCTCGGGCGCCACCGTCGACCGCACCTCGGACGGATTCCGCGTCATGATGGACCGGCGACCGACGGCCGTGGACGCCGTGACGTTGCCATTCCCCGGCTTCCCGACCGACCTGCTGCCCATGGCGCTGGCGCTGAACGCAGTGGCGTCCGGCACCGCCATGGTCACCGAGAACGTCTACGAGTCACGGTTCTCGTTCGTGAACGAGTTGTCGCGTCTGGGTGCTGAGATCCGGACCGACGGCCACCACGCCATCGTCCGGGGACGCCCGGCGCTGTCCGGCGCCCCCGTGACGACGCCCGACATCCGGGCCGGCGCCGGTCTCGTGATTGCCGGGCTGCTGGCCGAAGGCGAGACCTTGATCAGCCGAATCCACCACATCGACCGGGGTTACCCGCAGTTCGATGAACAGCTCAGGGCTCTGGGTGCGAACGTCGTGCGCGAGGACGACCCTGACTCATTCGTCGGCTAGCTCTTCGGACGCAGCAGGGCAGTGGCTTTGACGCGGTCCTCGGGCCACACCATCACGCGTGGACCATCGTTCGTGAGAGCGACCGTCGACTTGATTCCTGCGTCGTTGAGCTGCTGACGCAGCAGCTCGGCCTCGATGTACGTCGGCGGCGCGGCGACCGCGTCGAGCAGTCCGTACTGGTCAGGTCGACCGGGTCGCGATCGCCGCTCGACGATCGACTGGTCGCGGCCTCCGAACGCCCACCTGAGCACCAGCATGAGGAGGCCGATCACGCACAGGGCCACGACCGGCCCATACAGGTACGAGTAGCTGCCCCAACTCGGCATGTACCGATTCTGCGGTGAGAGTCGCGTGATGGCTAGTGGCGCGATGGTCGATAGCGTGGCCAGCGTGCCCATGGGGGCGCACTGGCGAAGGGAACCTCATGCCCGATGTCGTTGGGGTGGTCGGAGCTGGCCTGATGGGAGCTGGCATCGCACAGGTGTCTGCGCAGGCTGGCTATCAGGTCAGGCTCTATGACGTCGACGAGGGCAAGGTTCATCAGGGGCTCGCCGGGATCGAACGGTCCGTGAAGAAGCTGGTTGACAAGGGCACGCTGAACCAGGATGCCGACGCGCTGACTGCGCGCATCGCTCCGACAACGTCCATGGCGGATCTGGGCGACGTCTTCATTGCGGTCGAGGCCGTGTTCGAGCGACTTGAGGTCAAGCAGGACGTGTTCAGGTCACTCGACGAGATCACACCCGCCAGCGCGATCTTGGCGACCAACACGTCCGCACTGCCCATCACGAAGATCGCTGAGGTGACGTCGCGCCCCGACCGAGTGATCGGTACGCACTTCTTCTCACCCGTACCGAGAATGCAGCTGTGTGAGCTGGTGCGAGGCGAACGGACCAGCGATGAGACGTTGGCGGAGGCACGCTCGTTCGCCGAGAACGTTGGCAAGACGTGTGTGGTCGTCAATCGGGATATCGCGGGCTTCGTGACGACGCGCCTGATCACCGCCCTGGTCGTGGAGGCGTCCCGGCTGCTCGAGGACGGAGTCGCCTCGGCAGAGGACATCGACGTCGCGTGCCGGCTCGGATTCGGGCACGCCATGGGGCCGCTCGAGACGATGGACCTGATCGGGATCGATGTCATGGTCAACGCGGCCGACAACATCGCGGCCGAAACTCCGGGGAGCACATTCGAGGCACCAGAGCTGCTGCGGACGATGGTCGCCCAGGGCCGGCTCGGCCGAAAGTCCGGACGCGGCTTCTACGAGTACTAGCGAGTACCACGCGACTACTCCGACGCCTCCGCGGCGTGTCAGCCGCCCGCGGCGCGCTGCCGGGGCTAGCGTGCGTCATCTCGGAACTCAGCCGACGACTTCCCTCCGGCCCTTCCCCGTGCGGCCGGCGTCGACCGGGCCGAGGCGGAGGGCTCATGCACTCGTTCGACGTGTCTTTGCCGTCCCGCGTCGATGCCACTACTTCAGGTGACGTGCGCTACACACTCCAGGTCGCACTCGATTCCGCTCGCGGCCCAGACATGAACGTGGACGCGTCCGCAGTTCTGAGCCTCGACGTCGCTGGCCTTGGAGTGCTGGTCGCGGCGCATCGCAGAGCCAGGCAACGCGGGATTCGCATGGTGATCTGGGATCCGCAACCGCGCATCGTCCGGATCCTTGCGGTCACCCGGTTGCACCGCGTCCTCAATGTGGATCGCGTGCACGTCGACGCCATCTGACCCGGATCGCCTCGGCCAGACGAGCCCCCCGGTAGGCTGAACGCTGATTCCACCGGGACCTCACGGAGGCTTGGATGGCGAGCGACGCATCGACCCCATCTGACGCTGCCCAACGGCAGGGCGCGTCTGTGCCCACGTCTGGGCCCACGTCTGGGCCCACGTCTGGGCCCGCGCCGGCGCGGCGAGAGCGCGACCGGCCGTGGGTCATGCGCACCTACGCGGGGCACTCGTCGGCCACGGCGTCCAACGCACTCTTCCGCCGTAACCTCGCCAAGGGCCAGACCGGGCTGTCCATCGCCTTCGACCTGCCCACCCAGACGGGGTACGACCCCGACGACGAGCTGGCAAGGGGCGAAGTCGGCAAGGTCGGCGTGCCGGTCAGTCACATCGGTGACATGCGAGCGTTGCTCGAGGGCATCCCGCTCGGCGAGATGAACACGTCGATGACGATCAACGCCACCGCGATGTGGTTGCTGGCGCTCTACATCGCCGTCGCCGAGGAACAGGGTGTCGACGCGACCACGCTGCAGGGGACGACCCAGAACGACATCATCAAGGAGTATCTGTCGCGCGGCACCTACGTCTTCCCGCCCGAGCCGTCGTTGCGGCTCATCACCGACATGGTCACGTACACCGTGGCCAACGTTCCCAAGTGGAACCCGACGAACATCTGCAGCTACCACCTGCAAGAGGCCGGCGCCACACCCGTGCAAGAGCTGGCGTTCTCGCTCAGCACAGCGATCGCGGTGTTGGACGCCGTGCGCGCGTCCGGCCAGGTCCCGCCGGATCGGTTCGGCGAGGTCGTGCAGCGCATCTCGTTCTTCGTGAATGCGGGCGTCCGGTTCATCGAAGAGATGTGCAAAATGCGCGCGTTCGTCGAGCTCTGGGACGAGATCACTCGCGACCGGTACGGCGTGACGGATGCCAAGCAGCGGAGGTTCCGGTACGGCGTCCAGGTCAACTCACTCGGGCTCACCGAGGCACAGCCTGAGAACAACATCGCCCGCATTATGCTCGAGATGCTTGCCGTCACGCTGTCGAAGGACGCCAGGGCCCGTGCCATCCAGCTTCCGGCGTGGAACGAAGCGCTCGGCCTGCCGCGTCCGTGGGATCAGCAGTGGTCGTTGCGCATGCAGCAGGTGTTGGCCTATGAGTCCGACCTCCTCGAGTACGGAGATCTGTTCGACGGTTCGCCGGTCGTGCAGCAGAAGGTGGACGAGCTGGTCAACGGTGCACGTGAAGAGATGGCACGCATCGAGCAGATGGGCGGAGCGCTGGCCGCGGTCGAGTCGGGGTATCTCAAGACCGCACTCGTACAGTCACACGCTGAGCGTCGCCGCCGGATCGAGTCGGGTGAAGACATCGTCGTGGGCCTGAACCAGTTCACGACGTCGGAGCCGAACCCGTTGTTGGCAGATCTCGACACCGCCATCGAGACGGTCGCGCCCGATGTGCAGGAGCGAGCCATCGCGGCATTGGAGCGTTGGCGCGAACAGCGCGACGACGCTGCGGTGCGTGACGCGTTGCAGGCGCTGACGAAGGCGGCGGCTGATGGCAGCAATCTGGTGCCGGCCAGCCTGCAGTGTGCGCGCGCGGGAGTCACGACGGGGGAGTGGGCCGATGCGCTGCGTAGCGTGTTCGGCGAGTACCGGGCGCCCACCGGAGTGTCGGGCAGGACGTCCGGTGGTGGGGCGTCCCCTGCGGTGCGTGAAGAAGTCGACCGTCTCGCTGCGGCGCTTGGCGGACGCCTGCGGTTCTTGGTCGGAAAGCCAGGGCTCGACGGTCACTCGAACGGGGCCGAGCAGATCGCGGTGCGTGCGAGGGACGCTGGGTTCGAGGTCGTGTATCAGGGCATCCGCCTCACTCCGGAGCAGATCGCCGCTGCGGCCGTTGAGGAAGACGTGCACGTCGTAGGACTCTCGGTGCTCTCCGGTTCGCACATGGAGCTCGTGCCCGAGGTACTACGGCGCATTCGCGAAGCCGGATTGTCCGATGTGCCGGTTGTCGTGGGCGGGATCATTCCCGAGTCGGACGCCCGTGAGCTCGAGGCCATGGGCATCGCAGCGGTGTTCACGCCGAAGGACTACACGATCGACGACATCATGCTTCGGGTCGTGCAGGAGATTCGCAAAGCTCAGGGGCTCGAGCTGGCCGGTGCGGTGCAGGGGTCCTAGCACCACCGGACAATGGTGGGCTGCCCTCGATGCGCCGCAGGATCGGTTGTGGTCAGAACGGCTGACCAGATGACTGATCCGAACCGCGGAGGACCCCATGAACCGTTCGATCGTGACCCGTACCGGAGCAGTGGCACTTACCGGGATCGCCATGCTGGGTGTCGCAGGACCAGCACTCGCAAACGACGACGACGTCATCCGTCGGGGCAACTGCTCCGGCCGCGCTGACTGGAAGCTGAAGGCCAGCCCGGAGGATGGGCGCATCGAGGTCGAAGGCGAAGTCGACAGCAACGTGAACGGCCAAACCTGGAAGTGGCGCATGCTGCACAATGGCAATGTGTCCGCCCGCGGGACGGCCACGACCAGTGGCCCCAGTGGCTCGTTCGAAGTCCGACGCCTGATGGTCAACGCCAAAGGTGACGACCACATCGGCTTCCGCGCGAAGAACCCGAACAGTGGCGAGGTTTGCCGAGGCAGTCTCACCTTCTGACCCAGCACCGGATTCAAGACCACTGGAGGGCGAATGAACACCACTACGGCGAAGCGTGCCGGCACGATCGCCTTGGTTGGTATCGCTCTGGTAGGCGTCGCAGTTCCAGCGGTGGCCGGTGGGGGAGTCGAACGCGAGGGCAACTGTTCGGCTCGCAGCGACTGGAAGCTCAAAGCCAGCCCGGACGACGGACGCATCGAGGTGCGAGGAATAGTCGACAGCGATGTGGGTGGTCAGCGTTGGCGATGGAAGATGCTGCACAACGGATCGGTCTCGGCAAGAGGACGCGCCACGACCGAGAGTGGCAGCGGTGAGTTCCGAGTGCGCCGCCTCATGGTGAACGTTCCTGGCGATGACCGGATCGGTTGGCGAGCCAAGAACCGGAGGACCGGCGAGGTGTGCAGAGGTAACCTCACGTTCTAGCGAGTGCCCGTTCTAGGAGCAGCCTGAGTGCGAGAAGCCTCAACAGCCGCAACTGCACGACCGGTCTGGCAACGACCGGTCGTGCAGTTTGTCGTTGTCGGCCTCATCGTCGCAGCGCTCTTGGCGTGGATCACTGGCGTCCTGGGTGAGCGACTGGCGCGAGAGCAGGCCATGGAGGACGCGCGCGCGACGACTGAGCTCATTGCAAACACCGTGATCGAGCCAGCGTTGTCGTCAGGGCTGCTCACGACCGAAGCTAGCGACTTGGACCAGTTCGACCGTCTCGTGCGCAGCAGAGTTTTGGGCGGAGACATCATGCGCGTCAAGGTGTGGAGCACTGACGGACGAGTCCTCTACTCCGACGAGCCGAGACTCATCGGTCAGACCTTCGCGCTCGGCGATGACCAGCAACAGGTACTCGCTGACGGAGGATCTAACGCCGACTTGTCAGATCTCAGCCGCTCTGAGAACGAGTTCGACTCTCAGCTGGGACATGTTCTCGAGGTCTATACCAGAGTGAAGGCACCGAATGGTGAGGCGCTGCTGTTCGAGCTATACCTCAGCGACGACAACCTTCAGGCACGGGCCGATGAGCTGTTCAGTCTCTTTAGGCCGCTGACTGTCGGCGGAATTCTGGTGTTCCTCATCATCGCGACTCCGCTCGTGTGGGTGGTTTCTCGGCGGGCAGACGCGGCAGCCGCAGATCGTGAGCGTTACCTCGTCATGGCGACCGAGGCGTCCGACGCCGAGCGCCGCCGCGTGGCTCGGGATCTTCATGACGGGGTCGTGCAAGACCTAGCGGGTACGTCCTTTGCGCTCTCGGGATTGGCTCGCGACGTCGGCGGCGGGTCCACGAGCGCCACGTCGCAGCAGCTGTCGAGTGAACTCGAGCGGCTGGCGTCAGCTGTGCGCACGAGCCTGCTGGCGTTGCGTTCGTTGTTGGTCGAGATCTATCCACCGCAATTGGATGGTCACGGGCTGGGCGCGGCGCTTCAGGACCTTGTGGCGTCCGCGGAGCAAGGTGGCCTCGACGTCACGCTGCGCGTGGACGGAGCAACCTCGATGTCCGAGCAATCGACCGCCCTTGTCTGGCGCACCGCGCAAGAATGTGTCCGCAATGCGACGCGTCATGGCGATCCCTCAACGCTCGACATCTCCGTGAATGTTGTCGGCAGCCCACCGGTTGCGACGCTGGTAGTGAGCGACAACGGGCGCGGCTTCGATCCCAACGGTGCGGTGCCTCCGGACAGCTTCGGACTCCGTGGACTGCGGGATTTGGCACGTGAGGCCGACGGGACGCTGACCGTCGACTCGACCCCCGGCCGCGGAACATCGGTCACGCTGGAGGTGCCGGCGACGTGATCACCGTTCTCGTGGTCGACGACCACTCCATGGTGCGGGCTGGTCTGCAGCAGTTGTTGGCGAGCGCGAACGACATTGAGGTCGTGGGCCAGGCCGGTGACGGGGAGGAGGCACTGAGGCTCGCGGAGCAGCTGGAACCGAACGTGGTGCTGATGGATCTGCAGATGCCCGTCATGGACGGTGTGCAGGCGACAGCGGCGTTGAAGGAGCAGAGCCCGGACTCAGCGGTCGTGATCGTCACATCCTTCTCTGATCGGGATCGCATCATCGGTGCGGTGGACGCCGGGGCGGTCGGCTACCTGCTGAAGGATGCTTCGCCGGACGAGATACTCGCCGGCGTCCGGGCGGCCGCGCGGGGCGAGTCACCGCTTCACCCGCGCGCCGCAAGAGAACTGCTGTCGGCACGCTCTGAATCACCTGGACGCCGAGACGTCGAGTTGACGAGCCGCGAAGCCGAAGTCCTGGAGCTGGTGCGCGCAGGATTGTCCAACAAGCAGATCGCACGCCGTTTGGGGATCACCGAACGAACCGTCAAAGCGCACCTGACCTCATGCTTCCAACGAATCGGCGTCGTTGACCGAACTCAAGCGGCGCTCTGGGCGGAACGCCACGGCATCGGCGAATAGTCCTTAGAACAACCGTTCTTCAGAATTGTCGAGGCCACGCAAGGCGTCGTAGTCGAGCACGACGCAGCGGATGCCACGGTCTTCGGCGAGCGTGCGTGCCTGTGGCTTGATCTCTTGCGCTGCGAAGACACCGTGAACTGGCGCGAGCAATGGGTCACGGTTCATGAGCTCGAGATAGCGAGTGAGCTGCTCGACCCCGTCGATTTCGCCACGGCGCTTGATCTCGATGGCTACCGACTCACCCCCGGCGTTTCGCGCCAGAATGTCGACGGGTCCAATGGCAGTCGCGTGCTCACGGCGTACGAGCGACCAGCCTGCTCCGAGCGTCTGTATGTGCTCGGCCAGAAGTTCCTGCAGATGCGCTTCAACTCCGTCCTTCTGCAACCCCGGATCGACGCCAAGGTGATGCTCACTGTCATGGAGCACCTCGTCGATAGTGATGAGCAAGCGGTCACCTGTCTTCGAATGCGCGACAGTCCACGTGCCCGCCCCGGATTCGTCGACGTCAGTGACGGTCCGACAGGGTGGGCTCATCCAATTCAGGGGCTTATAAGCCCTGTCATCGGCGTGGATCGACACCGATCCGTCGGCCTTCACCAGGATGAGGCGCGTGGCCATCGGCAGGTGGGCGCTGAGGCGTCCGGTGTAGTCCACGGAGCAGCGAGCAATGACGAGGCGCATGGTGGCGTCAACTTACTCGACGACAATCCCACGCGGTGTCAGTAGTGGCCTACGGGCCGTGAGTGCTACTGAAGTGCCCAGAACTCGTCGACCAGTGCGGCGGTGTTCTCCATGTCGAGGCTCGTGGCCAGGACGCTGACGGAGTAGTCGCCAGATGTACGGAAGCAGACGTGCCCGTCAGTCTCGACCGGTTCTTTGCCCTCTGGATGGAGGACCATCGATCCGCACCGTACGAAGCCGATGTCCACTCGGTCCTCGGACATGATGCTCAGGTCGGGTATCTCCTCGTACGGGCCCGGAAACGCAACGACGAAGTAGGCGCCCTGATCCAATCTCCGTGCGTCATAAGCCTCGTAGACGACAGACGATTGCTCGTACTCCGGAAAGACTCGAGGAATCCAGGTGGGGTCGGTCCCAGCTGTG
>DASUFV010000157.1:0-8415 GCA_036274415.1 Actinomycetes bacterium | reverse complement strand
GAGGTGGCCACGCCCGAGGACGCGCAGGAGGTGTGCTCGGCCATCCGGAAGCACATCGCTGAGACCCACGGCCCCGAGGCCGCTGCGGGGATTCGGGTGCTCTACGGGGGGTCGGTCAAGGCGGCCAATGCCCCCGGAATCATGGCCCAGAAGGACGTGGACGGGGCTCTGGTGGGCGGGGCCAGCCTGATCGCTGAGGAGTTCGTGGGCATCGTGACCTACCGAAATGCGGCAACCGCTGACGCGGGGACCAGTACCGGCGCGGGCTCCTGAAGATCAGTTCCCAGACGACCCAGCGGGGCCAACTACGGCCAGACTCGGCCGTCGGCGGGGTGGCGGTCTATCCTTGGCCCAACCACATCGGGACCGCGCACGGCCGGTCCGCCGCCAGTTCGAGTCGTCGAGCACGAGGGTCACGAGGAGTTTTGTGTCCGGGATCGAGATCGGCCTTTTGGTCGTCTGCAACATCACGAGCCTGATCCTCATCGCACTGGTATTGCTCCACAAGGGCAAAGGCGGCGGCCTCTCCGACATGTTCGGAGGCGGTTTCTCCACCTCGCTGGGCGGCTCGAACGTCGTCGAGCGCAACCTCGACCGCTTGACCATCGCGGTTGGGTTGATCTGGTTCGCGTGCATCGTCGGCCTCGGACTGCTGCTCGGGTCCGGCTGAGACGTTGGGTCGGCGCGCGAATGCAACCGTGACATGTCCAAGCGGGTCCCTAGAGGGGTGAATTGATGGCTGGTGGCAGTGCAATACGGGGCAGCCGGGTCGGCGCAGGGCCGATGGGTGAGGCAGAACGTGGCGAGCCCGCCCCGCGGCGAAGGATCAGCTACTGGTGCGCAAACGGCCACGAGTCGCGTCCCAGCTTCGCCGACGATGCTGAGATTCCCGACACCTGGGACTGCCCACGGTGCGGCCTACCTGCCGGACAAGATCGCGAGACGCCGCCATCTGCCCCCAAGAACGAGCCGTACAAGACTCACCTGGCCTACGTGAAAGAGCGTCGCTCGGACGCCGACGGCGAGGCGATCTTGGCCGAGGCACTCGCCAAACTGCGGGGACGGGGCTGACCTTTCGGTCAGCAGTCGCTGTATCAGGTCGTAGCAGTCAGCCGGCGGCGCGCTGCTGGGCGTCGCCCACCATCTGAAGCAGCGTCTTCCACGAATCGATGAAGGCTTTCACTCCGGCCTGTTCGAGTTCGTTCACCACGTCGTCGTAGTGGATGCCCAGCACGCCGAGCTCGGAAAAGAGCGCCGCGTCGGCCCCGGTCGTCGCGTCGTCGATGGTGCTGGACCTGGTCGTGATCTCAGAAGCGAGGACGGCGTCCAGCGTGTGCGTCGGCATGGTGTTCACGGTGTCCGGCGCGACGAGCTCGTCGACGTAACGGGTGGGAGCAAAGCTCGGGTCTTTGGTGCTCGTGGACGCCCAGAGCGGGCGTTGGGGGAGCGCCCCCGCCGCCTCGAGGTCTTTCCACCGCCGGCCCTCGCGGGCCTGCTCGAAGACCCGGTAGGCGTTGCGGGCGTTGGCAACGGCCGCGCGTCCCCGCAATGCGGCATGGCGCTCAGACGAAATGGCGCCGTCGTTCAGGAGCTGGTCGAGCTGGCGGTCGACCACGGTGTCCATTCGGCTCACGAAGAACGACGCAACCGACCCGATCGTCGACAGGTCGTGCCCGTTTGCCTTGGCCTGCTCCAAACCGCTGAGCCACGCGTCCTGAACCGCTCGGTAGCGATCGATCCCGAAGATCAAAGTCACGTTGATGCTGATCCCGGCGGCCAACGACGCGGTGATGGCCGGCAGCCCCGCCTCGGTGGCCGGGATCTTGACCATGACGTTGGGACGATCGAGGTCGCGCCAGATCTTCTGCGCCGCAGCGATCGTTGCCTCGGTGTCGAAGGCGTGACGGGGATCGACCTCGAACGACACGCGACCGTCAAGGGCGTTCGTGCGCTCGTAGGCAGGCGCCAGCACCGAGCACGCGGCTTGGACGTCGTGCACCATCAGCCGGTGCAGGGTGGTCGCCGCGTCGTCAGTGCTGGCGGACAGCTCGTCTTGGTACTCGGCTCCGTCGCGGACCGCGGTGGCAAAGATCGACGGGTTCGTCGTCACGCCAACGATGCCCACTTGCTCCACCAGGCGTGCCAGCTCGCCGGACTGGATGCGATGACGTCCGAGGTCGTCGAGCCACACGGCGACGCCGGCTTGCTCGAGTGCCTTGATAGGGGTGGTCATTGCGCCAGTGTCTCGTGCGCGGCGGCCACGAGCATCTCGACGGTGAAACCGAACTCCCGGAACAACGTGGCCTGATCGGCAGATGCCCCGTAGTGGTCGATGCCGATGACCCGACCGCGGTCACCGACGTAGGGGCGCCACGACAAGGGGACCCCCGCCTCTATGGCCACGCGAGCCGTGACCGCTGGTGGGAGCACGGTGTCGCGGTAGTCCGCCGGCTGCTGGTCGAACCACTCCTGGCACGGCATCGAAACAACCTGCGCCCTGACTCCCTCGCTGCTCAGCTGTTCGGCGGCTCCGACGGCCAGCTGCACTTCTGATCCCGTGGCGATCAGGACGACATCGGGTGTTCCTTCGACCGATCTGAGCACGTACCCGCCACGGGCGACACCCTCCATCGCATGCGACCCAGTGCCGTCGAGCACCGGAATGTTCTGACGAGTGAGTGCGAGCGCGACCGGACCAGTGCGGTGCTCGAGCGCCGCAGCCCACGCCGCCGCTGTCTCGTTGGCGTCACCGGGGCGGACGACGCTGAGGTTGGGGATCGCGCGCAGGGCGGTCAGATGCTCGATGGGCTGATGGGTGGGGCCGTCTTCGCCCACACCGATCGAGTCGTGCGTCCACACGTAGATGGGAGCGATACCCATGAGCGCAGCCAGCCGCACTGATGGTCGCATGTAGTCGCTGAAGACGAGGAACGTGGCGACGTACGGCCGGGTGTGACCCTCGAGGGCGATGCCGTTGGCGATGGCCCCCATCGCGTGTTCGCGCACACCGAAGTGCAGAGTGCGCCCGTACAGGTTGCCTGGGAACATCGCCGACTGACGGTCTGGCGGCAGGAACGACGGCTGTCCCGGCATCGTCGTGTTGTTGGAGCCGCCGAGGTCGGCCGACCCGCCCCACAGTTCGGGCAGGACGTCGGCGAGAGCGGCCAGTGTCTTGCCGGACGCCGACCTCGTTGCGATGGCTGTTCCGGCTTCGAACGTGGGCAGCTGCTCGCGCCAGGAGTCGGGCAGGTGGCCTTTGTCGAGCCGCTCGAACAACGCGGCGCGCTCCGGGTTGTCCCGGACCCACTGCTCGAATCGCTCTCGCCAGTTCGCGTGCAGCTGGGCACCTCGCTGGCCGACCTGACGGGCGTGGGCGAGCGCGTCGGCGTCCACCCAGAAGTCCTGGTCGTCCGGCAGCCCGATGACACGCTTGGTTGCGGCGACCTCGTCGGCACCCAGTGCGCTGCCGTGCGCCGCCCCCGTGTTGATCGCGTTGGGCGCTGGCCACGCGATCTGCGACCGCAACCTGATGAAGGTCGGCCGTTCGGTCTCTGCAGTGGCTTCGGCGAACGCCCGGTTCAGCGCCTCGAGGTCGAGATCCCCGGTGGGAGCCAGCGACACCTCGATCACGTGCCAGCCGTAGGCCCGGTACCGGCCGGCGACATCCTCGGAGAACGCGATGTTCGTGTCGTCCTCGATTGAGATGCGGTTGTCATCCCACAGCAGCACCAGGTTGCCGAGGCGCTGAGTTCCCGCCAGCGAGCTGGCCTCGCCGCTTACACCTTCTTGCATGTCGCCGTCGCTGGCAAAGACCCAGACGTTCCAGTCGAACGGGCTCTGGCCCGGCTCGGCGTCCGGGTCGAGCATCCCTCGGACGCGACGCTGCGCCATGGCCATGCCCACCGCGTTTCCGACGCCCTGTCCCAGCGGGCCGGTGGTCGTCTCGACGCCAGGGGTGTGCCCCCATTCAGGGTGTCCCGGGGTCTGGCTTCCCCACGTCCGGAGAGCCTTGAGGTCGTCCAGCTCGAGGCCGTAACCGGAGAGGTAGAGCTGCAGATACAGCGTGAGGCTGGAGTGACCCATCGAGAGGACGAACCGATCCCGGCCGGTCCACGTCGGGTCGGCCGGGTCGTGTCGGAGGTAGCGCTGGAAGAGCAGGTAGGCGGCGGGGGCCAGGCTCATGGACGTGCCAGGGTGTCCGTTGCCGACCTTCTGCACGGCGTCCATCGCGAGGCCGCGGGACATGTCGATGACCCGCTGGTCAAGCGGCGTCCATTCGAGGTTGGCGGATTGATCGAGGCGACCGGGTTGGTCGATCTTGTCTGGTCCAGTCACTGGGTCGCTCACGGCTCCATCGCGGGTCGACAGTTGGTGCTGCGCGGGTAGCGACCGTGGCGGGGATGGTCGGGCGCCCCCTTCTCGTCGACCCTACCCGGCTAGAGTGGAACCCGGTTTGAGGCTCTGCCCCGACCCGGCGCCAGGCTCTTCTGGTGCTGTCGCCCGAGGGACCTGCAGAGGGGTGTGAGTGACCGTCATCGGCACGGGCGCGACCCCCGCCGCAGCACACGCCGAGCCCACGAGCGTCGGGGCACCGCTGGCCATCCCCGCGGACGCGCGGCGCGCCCGCGTTCGTGGCACTCTCGCCGCCTACCTGGCACTCACCAAGCCGCGGATCATCGAGCTGCTGCTCGTGACGACCGTGCCGACCATGTTTCTCGCGGCCGAGGGCGTTCCTCCAATCACGATCGTCGTCGCGACGCTCATCGGTGGAACTTTGGCGGCCGGTGCGGCCAACAGCCTGAACTGCTTCATCGACCGCGACATCGACGAAGTGATGTCCCGGACCGGGCACCGGCCCCTCGCCACCCACGAGGTGACTCCGAGGGCGGCGCTGACCTTCGGGCTCAGCCTGGCCGGGGTCTCGCTCGCGGTGATGGCATGGGTCAACACGTTGTCGATGGCTCTGACCGCATTCGCCATCGCCTTCTACGTGCTCGTCTACACCCTTGGGCTGAAACGTCGGACGGCATCGAACATCGTGTGGGGTGGCATCGCAGGGTGTATGCCGGTGCTCATCGGCTGGTCGGCGGTGACCGGTTCCCTCGCCGCCCCGGCGTGGTTGCTGTTCCTCGTCGTCTTCTGGTGGACACCCCCGCACTTCTGGGCACTCGCGTTGAAGTTCCGCGACGACTACGCCGCGGCCGGTGTCCCGATGCTCCCGGTCGTTGCCGATCCGAGGGTCGTCGTGCGACGGATCCTGGGGCACTCGACGGCGATGGTCGGTGCGTCGCTCGTCCTGTGGTGGGTGGCTGAGCTCTCGGTGGTGTACCTGGTGAGCGCGGCGGTTCTAGGGGCTGCATTCTTGGCCGTCGCCATCGCCCTGCGGAGCCGCGTCGTCGCTGGCCAACCCGAGCAACAGTGGAAACCGATGCGGCTGTTCCACTGGTCGATTACGTATCTGACGCTGCTCTTCGTGATGGTCGGCGTCGACCCGCTGCTTCCCTGGTAGGCGTGGCGGAGTTCTGTCGGTGACCGCTACGACATGCCGCCGCGTCGGCGGGTGCTGAGCAAGACGTTGAGCGAAGCCAGCCACACCCCGCACGCGCCGAGCATGTGCAATGCCACGAGCCAGATCGGCACACCCGCGAAGTACTGCGTGTAGCCGATCACTCCCTGCACGGCGCTGGCAACCAACACCAGGGCGCCGGCTTGCGCGGCTCGCCCGGGCGCATCGCTCAGCCGGGCACCGAGGGCAAAGGCGACACACAGTCCGATGAAGACCAGGACGACGTCGGCGTGAAGCCAACTCATCATTCGTACGTCGAGGTCGAACCGGACCGCGACGTCGTCATCACCCGAATGAGGCCCGGCTCCGGTCACGACGGTGCCGAGGACCAGTACGACCGCACCTAGCGCCACGACGGCCCAGGCGATCCAGCGGAGCTCGCGGCGCACGACGATCTCGACGGGGTAGTCCCCGGCTTCGCCCGCTCGCACATAGAGGAGGAACGCCACGGCCACCATGGCCATCGACAGCAGGAAGTGCGCCGCCACGGTGGCAGGGTGCAGGTCGAGCAGGACAGTCACGCCGCCCAGCGCTGCTTGACCTGCGATCCCTGCTATCCCGGCGATGGCGAGCCAGATGAGGGCGGGGCGTACAGCGCCCGGTGGGCCCGCCCAGCGCGCGAAGGAAGAAAACCGACGCGCGAGCCACGGGCGACTGACAACCACGAGAGCTGCTACGGCCGCGACGAGCACCGCGAACGTGAGTAAGCGATTGCCGAACTCGATGAACTTGTGGAAGCCCTCGGACTGATCAGCGATCGGCACGAGGCTGCCTTCGGTGCACTCGGGCCAGCTCGGGCAGCCGAGCCCTGACCCGGTCAGCCGGACGAGCCCACCGGTGATGACGATGCCGACTTCGGCCACCACGTTCGCAAGGAGGACTCGTCGCCCTGCTGTGCCGATCGCTCCGCGCTGGTGCTGCTCAATCGCTCGCACGTCACTCCCACCGGAAGAGTCGCGCGACGCCGACTGCAGACCCAACCAGCCACGCCACCAAGACGAGGATATGCGCGACGTTGACTTCAGACGCGATTGTCGCGAGTCGGAGTGCCTCGGCCAACGCCGCGGAGGGAAGCAGGTCGACGGCGGGCTGAAGGCGTTCGGGGAGCTCAGCCACCGGAACGAGGACTCCGGCACCGGCGAGGACGAGGTACGCCAGATTCGCCAGCGCGAGGGTCGCCTCGGCTCGGACGACGCCCGCCAGCAGCAAGCCGAGTGCCGCCAGGGTGGCGCTGCCGAGCACGACGATCGGCAGGGCGAGGACCAGGCCGGCCGGCTCGGGCTGCCATCCCAGGGCGAAACCCACCACACCAAGCACCATGAGCTGGATCGCTTCCACCGCTCCGACCGCCACTGCCTTGCCACCGAGCACATCAGCACGTGACAGGGGAGTGGTTCCGATCCGTCGTAACACGCCATATCGGCGTTCGAAGCCAGTCTGAATGGCGAGCGCGGTGAAAGCCGTCGACAGGATCGCCAGCGCGAAGATCCCCGGGACCACGATGTCGACTCGCTCTTGCTGCGTGCTGGCGCTCACGTCGATCACCGTCGTCTGTGACAGCAGCACGAGGAGGCCGAGCGGCAGCACCGCGGTGAGCAACAGCTGCTCCCCGTTGCGCAGCAACATGCTCAGCTCGAGTTTGGCGTGCGCCCATATGCGAGCGGGCCGGGACGCTGCGGCCGGTCGGGGAGTGACGTCGAGGGACTGGCCTCCAGTGGCGTTCACGAGTGGTTGTCCTCGGTGGTGGTGAGCTCGAGGAACACGTCCTCGAGCGTGCGACGCTCGGAGTGGATGCTCGTCGGCGTGACGCCACGCGCGGTGAACCACGCGGTGACCATCGTCAGGGCGTCGGCGAGCCCGGGCGTCACGACCTCGTACGCGCCTGGTGAGGTTTCGCGCACTCCGCTGCCCTCGGGGAGGCGCTCGGCCAAGTCGGCAACGTCCAGTGCGGGCACCGCCGTGAACTGCAGGCGACTCCGGGCAGACCGTGACGTGGGCTGCGCACCTGCGACCAGTTCAGCAGGCGGCCCGGCCGCGATCGCGCGCCCCTGGTCGACGATGACCACGTGGTCGGCCAGATGCTCGGCCTCCTCGAGGTAGTGGGTGGTCAAGATCACGCCGACCCCGGCGTCCCGGAGCGCCGTGATCAGGTCCCATACCGAGCGCCGAGAGTGCGGGTCGAGGCCGGACGTCGGCTCGTCGAGGAACACCACCTCAGGACGGCCCACGATCGCGAGCGCCAGTCCGAGCCGTTGCCGCTGTCCTCCGGACAGCCTGCGGGAAGGGGTGGATGCCACGTCATCGAGGCCGAACGTCTCGAGCAGGGCAGTGGGGGACTGCGGCCACCGGTAGAGCGCGGCAGCGTGGTTCAGGGCTTCTCGGGGGTTTACGGTGCCGTAGACGCCGCCGTCTTGGAGCATGACGCCGACCCTGAACCGCAGTTCGGGGTTGTCGGCCGGCAGTCCGAGCACTCGGACGGTGCCGGCATCTGCCCTTCGCAGACCCTCACAGACCTCCACCGTGGTGGTCTTTCCGGCCCCGTTCGGCCCCAGAACGGCGGTGACCGCGCCCATCCGGGCAGTCAGGTCGAGGTGGTCCACAGCGGCCCGCTCGCCATAGCGTTTGACCAGCCCATCGACCTGAACGGCCAAGGGTTCGGCCCCGGCGGAGCGGGGCTGCGGCTGATCGGGCGGCACGCCCAGAGCCTAGGAGGGGACCCCGGGGGTGCGGCGCTGGGCCTTTTACGCAACAATGGGGTTGTGAAAATTGTCGAAGGGGCGAGCCAGGCTCCTGACCGGGTGGCGGCGTCGCTGCTGACCGACGGGCCAGCAACGGCATCGATGCTGGCC
>DASUFV010000156.1:0-3139 GCA_036274415.1 Actinomycetes bacterium | reverse complement strand
GGACCGTGGCTGGGTGGCGCCCGCCATCGTGGCCGGCGCCAGCCTCGCGTCCGGGCTCGTGATGTTCTACGCCGCGCTCGCTTCCGGTGCCATGGGCGTCGTCTCACCGATAGCGGCCTTGGGGGTCCTGGTGCCGGTGGGCGTCGGCCTGGTCCGCGGCGACTCGCCGAGCCCGACGACCAGTGTCGGGATCGTGGTCGCACTGGTCGGCGTCGTCTCCGCGAGCGGTCCGGAGTTCCGTGGCCACACCCACGGGCGGTCGATCGTGCTCGCGTGCCTGTCGGCGCTCTGCTTCGGGACCGCGATGCTCTTCCTCGCGATGGGCGCCACCGCCGACCCGCTGATGTCCCTGTGGGGCATGCGCGCCATCAGCGTGACCGCGGTGACGACCGGCATCCTCCTGGTTGCCCGGCCACGTCGGTCGTCGGTCGTCGTACGACGCAGCGACGTCCCCTTGATCTTCGCAATCGGCGTGGGGGATTCGGCCGCGAACCTGTTGTTCCAGCTGGCGTCGCTGCGCGGCTACCTCAGCGTCGTGTCGGTGCTGGCGTCTCTCTACCCGGCGATGACGGTCGTGCTCGCGTGGGTCATCCTCGAGCAACGTCTGCAACGCACCCAGCTCATCGGCATCATCGCGGCCCTGGCCGGCATCGCACTCGTCTCCATCGGCTGAGCTGCGACTACCAAGTCCCAGTGCACCAAGACCGGTCACGGCGCTGCCGAACCGCGGAATCGGTTGCGACCCAGGCCCCGGCGTTTCAGACCCACGAGGCGCCGGGGCTGCCGCCTCCGAGGTGTCGCGTCACGTGTGCACGCGGGTTACCCTCGAGGGGCGTCGTCGAGTCCCCGCGATGCACCAACCACAACCACAAGCGTGTTTCCGTCAGCGGAATCCCCGGCGAACGAGGTCGGGCGGGCGGTCTCGGCGTTCGGATCAGGCCGTGTCCCCCGATACTTCATCGCCCCATGAGCAAAGCGCACGAGACACTGCGCTCCGATCTCTGACCGAATCAGCGGTGACCAACATCCCGGGGGTCGACTTCGCAAGCCTCACCCTTCATGGCAAAGATGGAACCCTCTCCACGATCGCGGCAACAGACCCGTTGGCTGAGCTGATCGACGCGCTCCAGTACGAGTTGCGAGAAGGCCCCTGTTACGCCGCCGTCACCGAGGAGCGGTGGGTGCTGGTCAACGACGTCGCGGGCTCGATCGACTATCCGCGCTATGCCCCGAGGGCCGTCGAGTTGGGGGTCCGGACACAGGCCGCGATGCAACTCGTCAACAACGGGAAGCGGGCGGGACTGAACCTGTACGCGCGAACTGCCGGAGCCTTCGACCGCTCCACCGTGCAATTCACCGAACTCTTCGCAACTCAAGCCGCCGCGATCCTCGAGTACGTCGAACAGGTCGAGCAGTTGAGCGTCGCCCTGCACACTCGCACCGACATCGGAACGGCCGTCGGCATCCTGATGGAGCGCTACGCCATCGACCGCAACCGGGCGTTCGCCTTCCTGGTACGCAACTCCCAGACGCGGAACATCAAGCTCCGACTGCTCGCACAACAAGTCATCGACGGCACGTTCGAGAGCACACCGCGCGAGGCCCACGAGGCACAGATCTGGCCATAGGGCAACACGACCGTCGGCACAGATCCGCGCACGGACAGAGCCATGAGCGGAACGCCATGCCATCCATGTCAGCGGCTGCTTGTTTCATTGACCCACGTCCGGTGCCTGGCAAGGCTCGGTCGTAGGTGTTCGGGATCGTCGCTCTGACAGCGGCTGCCCACTGTTCGCGGTGTGGCTCTCACATGGCTTGCGTGGTCCCGGACGCCGCTGGGCGGGAGTGGCTCAAGAAGGGATTGCTCTGCTCTAAGCAGCGGTGCCCTCCTGACCCGATTCATTCGTGTCGAGCAGGAGGTAGGCAATGACAGAGCAGCGACAACAGCGGGTTGTGATCGGGATGGATCCGCACAAGCGGTCGGTCACGATCGAGGTGATGAGGGCCGACGAGACCGTCCTCCTCGCCGGCACCCGGTACGCCACTGACTGTGCTGGGTTCGCCCAGATGCGCCGTGACGTCGCCGGCTTCACGGATCGGGTGTGGGCGATCGAGGGTTGTCGCGGGATCGGCCGACACGTCGCACAACGTCTCCTCGCCGCTGGCGAGGAGGTGGTCGATGTGCCGCCGAAGCTGTCGGCCGAGGTCCGGGTGTACGCGATCGGGCAGGGCCGCAAGACCGACGCCACCGACGCGCACTCCATTGCCCTGGCCGGCACCAGGGCCGCGGGGCTACGACCCTTGGTGTCCGATGCGGACCTCGAGGTGCTGCGGATGTTGGCTGACCGCCGTCGCCAGCTGGGCGAGGAGCACACCCGGAAGGTCTCCCAGTTGCACGCCCTGTTGCTGGAGCTGATCCCAGGCGGGGCCAAAAAGAACCTCTCCGCAACCCAAGCCAAGCAACTGTTGGCGAAGGTCCGACCGCGAGACGCAGCCGGGAAGACCCGACGTCGTCTGGCCGCCGAGCTGGCCGGTGATCTGGAGCGGATCTACGTCCGGAAGAAGGCAGCCGACAAGGAGCTGCGCGAGCTGGTCGCCGCGACCGGCACCGGCCTGTTGGACCTGCACGGCATCGGCCCCTCTGGTGCTGCCCGGTTGTTGGTCGAGGTCGGCGACATCACCCGCTTCCCCGACCGCAACCACTTCGCGTCCTGGAACGGCACCGCACCGATCGACGCATCCTCAGGTGACCAGGTACGACACCGGCTGTCGCGAAAGGGGAACCGGCAGATCAACCGAGCCCTGCACATGATGGCCACCGTTCAGCTAAGGAACCAGACCGAGGGCCGCGCCTACTTCGACCGCAAGAAGGCAGCCGGGAAGTCCTCGATGGAAGCCATGCGATGCCTCAAACGACGCCTGTCCGACACCGTCTACCGCACCATGCTCACCGACCTCGCAGCGCACGACATCCGAACGCAGGTGACGGGTCCGGGAGGGCAACGGGGCAACGACTCTGACTCCAGCGCGACCGGCTCACAACCCCAACACCGGCACTTCGGACAAGCCACTCCGGGACCCGTCACGGCTGAGCCTAAACCCGTCCTCCCGAAGGTGTCTTGACACAGAAGGGAGCCAT
>DASUFV010000155.1:0-3085 GCA_036274415.1 Actinomycetes bacterium | reverse complement strand
GGGCATTCCGATCTCGACCACGCAGGCTGCTGGCTCGTCGGTCATGGGCGCCGGTGTGGCGTCCGGCCGCGGGCTCAACCTCAAGGTCGTGGGCGAGATGCTCGTCGCGTGGATCATCACCATCCCCTCGACCGGCATCGTGGCGTTCTTCGTGCTGAAGCTCACGCAGCTTCCTCCGCCAGCGGCGTGGCTGTCGGTCACCGCCCTCGTCTTCGTGCTCGGCGGAGCCATCGCGTACGCGATGACGCATGCGACCCGGGCTGAGGACGTCGAGGTCGAGCTTCCGCCAGAGCCACGGTTGGCCGAGCACATCCCGCCCGTTCCGCGAATCGAACAGCACGACGAGGTGGCCTGAGCACCGTCGCGCTACGGCACCCTGACAGTCAGGGCTGCGGGCAGCACGCGAGCGACGAAACCGTGGCCTTCGTCAATCAGATCGCCGTCCACCTGTCGGGGTCGAGAACCCGGCGTCGTCACAACGACCTTGCGTCCGCGCAACAGTGTGCGCGCCGGATCATGGTGCTCGGCAGTTCCGCGCAACACCCCCCACGATGAACGCACGTAGTCGGTTGTCGTAGTGGGTTCGAACACCAGAACCTCGAGCTGTCCGTCGTCCGGCCGGGACTCCGAAAGGAGCTCGATACCGCCGACAAGTGTTCCGACGTTGGCGATGAGACACATGCGCGCGAAGAAGTTGTGCTCCGGTCCGTCGTCCACCTGCACGCGCATGCGGATCGGGTGATCGCGCACGGTGCGGGCGGCTTGCAGTGCGTACGCGCCCCAGCCGAGCCGGGCTTTGGCCGACTCACTCACCGCCATCATCGCGGCGTCCCACCCCATGCCCGCCATCACCATCGACACCTCGCGGCGTCCCTTGCCGAGCGCCAGCGCGACGACGTCGATCTGCCGATCCTTTCCACCGAACGCCGTGCCGATCGCCGCTGTCGACTCGAGTGGTATGCCGAGGTTGCGGGCCAGCAGATTGCCGGTGCCTCTGGCAACGATGCCGAGCGGCGTGCCGGTGCCCGCCACACCGGCCACCACCGAACGAACCGTGCCGTCACCACCGACGACCACAACCAGAGAGGCGCCGTCGTCCACGGCGCGTAGGGCCTGACCTGTACCGGGGTCTTCGGGAGTCGTAGTCGTCCAGACCAGCTCACCGAACTCGTACTGCTCTGCGGCAACAGTGAGCCGGCGTTGCAGCCCACCGGGATCGAGAACCTTCGTCGGGTTCACGATCGCAACGACGGACATGCCGGTCACGCTACCCCGGCGTACAGAATGTCTCCCGTGCGCGTAAGGACTCCGATCGGCCGACTGCCTGCCAGTGCCGTCGTCGCGGCGAACGTCGCGTTCTGGCCGACGTGGACGCTCCTTGTCGGATGGCTCGCGCAACGAACGTCAGATGCCCGGTTCCAGCGCGATGATCCGATCACTCGTCCGCGGGCGATCGAGCGACAGGGAGGCCTCTACCGCGACGACTTGCACATCCATCGCTGGAAGGACCGACTGCCCGAGGCAGGCACGTTGTTCGGCGGGTTTGCCAAGAACACGGTCGGCTCCGGCGACGACGCAGTGCTCCAGCAGTTTCTGGTCGAGACGAGGCGCGCTGAGCATGCGCACTGGGGGATGGCCGCCGGCGCGGTGATCACGACGCTGTGGAACCCGTGGTGGGCGTTCGGCATCAACGCGACTGTTGCGGCGTCCGCGAACCTGCCGTGCATCGCCGTGCAGCGCTACAACCGGCTGCGTCTCGCTCGCGTCCTCGAGCGTGGACGTCGCAGCGCTACATCTTCTCGATGACGTCGCGCGGGCCGATGACGATGACGGGATCACGGTCTGGGTCGAGCCATCGCAGCACGCGCAACATGCGAGCCCTGCTGATCGAGACGCAGCCCGCGGTCGCCCCACTTCCGTTCACGTGCAGGAAGATCCCACCGCCGGCGCTCGTGTCGGCTGTGTTCTTCGCGATGCGCTGTCCGTTGCGCCAGCGGATGTCGCTCGGCAGGTTGTAGTCGAGGATCACCGCATAGCGGTACTGCTTGCGGTACGACTTGAGGCGCTCGGCCCATTCGGTACGCCACTTCGAGTGTTGTACGCGATGAGGTTGCAGCACGTTGTACGTCTTCGGGTCGGTGGGGTCGTACGGCCACCAGTCGTTCCGGTCCACCTTCCGATACGGAAGCGCGACGCCCTTGGGATTGGCGAGCCCGAAGCCCCTGGGCAGTGCAAAGGTTCCGGCCGGTGTTGTCCCGGTGTTCTGGAGGCGATTCTTGGCGCGACGCACGCCGTTCCAGCCGACCCTTGCCGGGATCGGGTCGATTCGGCGCTTCCACGTGCCGTTGTCCGACAGCCGCCAGGTCTGCAGCCGCGCGTAGCTCGTGTTCCAGCCGGACGTTGTCACGACGATCACTTGCCGAGCGTTACCGATGTGGGACAGGCGCTCAGGGAGTGGCCGGGTTGCTGCACCAGCCGTTGTCGGAGCTGTGCCGGTCAGGAGAGTGGCCACTACCAGAGTGGCCGTGGCCGCAATGGATCCCGCTAGCCACGGCGTCCGCTTCCATTTCGTTTGGCTCATCTGACCCAGTATCGGTCGTTCGCCCCGGGGCCCTTACTTTCACTCCTCACCGCCTGCTCCTAGCCTCGATCTTGTGACTTGGGATGAGTTGCTGGCCTACTGCCTCGAAAAGCCGGGGGCGTGGCAGGACGAGCCATGGGAGGGCGACATCGTGGCCAAGGTGGGCAGCAAGATCTTTGCCTTCCTCGGACGCGACACGTCATTCGGTGATCAATCTGTCCATCCGTCCGTCGGCGTGAAGGCGGGACGTGATCGAGACGGCGCCGACGAGTGGCTGCATCGGTTTCCGGACGACGCGTCCGTCATGGCGTACATCGGTCGATCAGGCTGGAACGCGTTGCAGTGCGGCGGAGCGATCAGTGACGGCGAGATCTACGAAGCGATCGACACTTCGTACGACCTTGTGGTGAGCAAGCTGCCCAAGCGCGAACGCCCTTAGCGGCGGATGAAGCGACCGGTGGCGACCGCGAATCCGAGCACCGAACGTGGTGCGTACGGCGCTCG
>DASUFV010000154.1:0-4700 GCA_036274415.1 Actinomycetes bacterium | reverse complement strand
GACGCCCAGGCTACGGAACGTCAGATTCTCATCACTCATTGTGAGATCGAGGCAATCTGTCTCGTCGCTGTCTCGTCGCTCGTTGCCCCGATCGTCGCTCTCCTATCACTACCCGATTTCCTGCCGTGACGCAGCAGGGATCCCATGCAGTCCCTGAGCGGGAACCGGGCCGCACTGGGCCGCACTGGGCCGGCTCTGGGTTGGCACAGTCGGGCGGTCGACTACGGTTGCCGGTTGCCCGTTCCGTCCGCCAGCCGCCCAGCCAGAGGATCTGCCCGTGTCGCCACCACCGAAGCAGCACACGCTGCACGGATCGGACCTATCGTGGGTGCATCTGATCCTCGACGGCGTGATCGGGCCAGAGTTCACCATCACGGACGCCGATCTCGCGCCCGTGATTGGAGACCGTGTCGACCTGCTGGATCCAGAAGGGGTCACGGTGGCGCAGCTCACGATCACTTCGGTGGACGGTGCTGACGGATCTGAGCTGACCGGCACCGTCGAGCCACGGTCGGGATTCACGCTCGTCGACCATCTCGACCTGCGCGCCACGCCTGACGCGGTTCGCTCCCGCTGGCGCAACGCGCCGGTCTGGGCACTCTGGGCGGAGTCTCCAGTTCCCTTCGCCGTCAGGGACGCCGTGCGAACGGCCGCGCGCAATGCCGACGCACAGGTGGCAGAGATCGTGCCGCTGCCCACCGGCAGGGAGACCAGTCGCACGGCCAACGCTCCGGTGCGACTCGCGCGCGCAGAGACCACTCGAGACAAAGACGACCACATCGTCGTGGTGCCCTGGCCCGACGTGCCGTGGGATGCGACCGGGGTGAAGCTCCGCGCGCGTATCGCTGCCGCTTACGGCGGGACCGATCTGCTCGTGACCGACCCACAGTGGGAGTCCCTCGACACCGTGATTCCGGTACGAGCAGTCGACGTGCCGGCTGAACGTCGCTCGATCGATCCAGCCTTGCTAGACCAGTGGGTGCTTCATGGCGACCGGCTACCGGAGTGGGCTGCGGAACCTGCCGTGGCAGATGAGCTGCTCGCCGTGCATCGACCTGCGTCTCGTCGCGGTATGACTGTGTTGCTGAGCGGCTTGTCGGGGTCGGGTAAGTCGACGGTGGCTCGTGCGCTGGCCGTGCGCTTGGTCGAGCACGAGAGCCGCTCGGTCAGCTTGCTCGACGGTGACGTGGTCCGCCATCACCTGTCGAAGGGCTTGGGCTTCAGCCGTCCGGACCGGATCACCAACGTGCTCAGGATCGGGTTTGTCGCAAGCGAGATCACCAAGGCGGGAGGCATCGCCGTCTGCTGCCCGATCGCACCTTACGACGAGACCCGCAGCCAGGTGCGGGCAATGGTTGAGGAACACGGCGTCTTCGTGCTCGTTCATGTAGCCACACCACTTGCAGAGTGCGAACGTCGCGACCGCAAGGGGCTCTACGCGAAAGCGCGACGCGGCGAGATCCCCGAGTTCACGGGAATTTCCGACCCGTACGAGACGCCGACGGACGCCGAGGTCGTCATCGACACCACCGGGCGCTCGATCGACGAGTGCGTCGACGTGGTCTACCGCCACCTCGTCGAC
Source organism: Actinomycetes bacterium (assembly GCA_036274415.1). Lineage (GTDB taxonomy): Bacteria > Actinomycetota > Actinomycetes > JAHEKZ01 > JAHEKZ01 > JAHEKZ01. The sequence goes on along the minus strand of DASUFV010000154.1, from coordinate 3,118 downwards.
ACCGGCATCGTCGCCGCGAACTGAATCTCAGAGGAACTGGGTCTCAGAGGAACCGGGCCTCAGAGGTCGGTGTCGACCACCATGCCCGCCGCGACCGTGGCGCCAGACGCCTCGTCGATCAAGATGAACGACCCGGTCTGACGGTTGCGTCGGTACTCGTCCACGAACAGCGGCTGCGTGACCCGGAAGGTCAGGCGTCCGATCTCGTTGAGACCCAACGACGTCGCCTTCTCATCACGGTGCAGGTCGTTGATGTCCAGCCGGTACTGGAGGTCCTTGACGATCGTCTTGGCTGTGCGCGTCGTCTGTTTGATGAGATAGCGGCCGCCCTCTTGGATGCGGGTGCCCTGCTGCATCCAGACCACCATCGCGTCGAGGTCCTGCGCTGCGTGCGGGTGGTTGTGCGGACGGCAGATCATGTCGCCACGGCTGATGTCGAGGTCATCGGCAAGTCGAATCGTGACCGACATGGGTGGGTGGGCCTCTTGGAGCTCCTGCCCGTACAGGTCGATACCAACGACCCGTGTGGTCAGACCGCTCGGCTGAATCATCACCTCGTCGCCGACCTTGATGGTGCCGCCGGACACCGTGCCGGCGTATCCGCGGTAGTCGTGGTACGCGTCCGACTGCGGGCGCACGACGTACTGCACGGGGAACCGGACGTCGATGAGGTTCTGGTCAGACCCGATGTGGATGTTCTCGAGGTGGTGCAGCAGTGAGGTGCCCTCGTACCAGGGCATGTTCTCGGAGCGGCTGACGACGTTGTCACCCTTGAGCGCCGAGATCGGGATGATCGTGAGGTCGGGGATGTCGAGCTTCGCCGCGAACGCGCGGAAGTCGTCGGCGACCCGCTCGTACACCGACTGCTCGTAGTCGACGAGGTCCATCTTGTTGACGAGCATCACCACGTGCGGCACGCGCAGCAGCGACGCGAGGAACGCGTGGCGACGGCTCTGCTCGATCACACCATTGCGCGCGTCGACCAGAATCATGGCGAGGTTGGCGGTGGACGCACCGGTCACCATGTTGCGCGTGTACTGGATGTGCCCAGGAGTGTCCGCGATGATGAACTTGCGCTTGGGCGTCGCGAAGTAGCGGTACGCCACGTCGATCGTGATGCCTTGCTCGCGCTCGGCGCGCAGACCGTCGGTCAGCAGCGCAAGGTTGGTGTAGTCGGCGCCCTGGTCGCGTGACGTGCGCTCGACCGCCTCGAGCTGGTCCTCGAAGATCGACTTGCTGTCGTACAGGAGCCGCCCGATCAGGGTGCTCTTGCCGTCGTCGACCGAGCCTGCGGTCGCCAGTCTCAACAGCTCCATCAGAAGTACCCCTCGCGCTTACGGTCTTCCATCGCGGCCTCAGATGCTCGGTCGTCCGCCCGGGTCGCGCCACGCTCGGTGATCCGGCTGGCCGCAACGTCTTCGATGATCTTCTGGACGGTGTCGGCGTCGGACTCGACGGCGGCGGTGCACGTCATGTCGCCGACGGTGCGGTAGCGCACCTGAGCCTGGAAGACCTCCGCGCCCTCATCGGGCGGCGTGACCTGCGTGACAGCCATGAGCATGCCGTCGCGCCAGAAGACCTCACGCTTGTGCGCGTAGTAGATCGAGGGCAGCTCGAGCTCTTCGCGCTCGATGTACTGCCAGATGTCCAGCTCGGTCCAGTTGGACAGCGGGAAGATCCTGATGTGCTCGCCCTGGCGGTGACGTCCGTTGTACAGGTTCCAGAGCTCAGGCCGCTGACCCTTGGGGTCCCATTGACCGAACTCATCGCGGAACGAGAAGACACGCTCTTTGGCGCGCGCCTTCTCTTCGTCGCGCCGCGCACCACCGAAGACGGCATCGAACTTGTTGTCCTGAATGCCCTTCAGCAGCGGCACGGTCTGGATGCTGTTGCGGGATGCGCGGGGGCCCGTTGGGTCTTGCACCAACCCCTCGGCGATCGCGTCCTCGACCGACGCAACGATCAGGCGCGCACCCAACTCAGCGACCCGACGGTCACGGAACTCGATGACCTCGTCGAAGTTGTGTCCGGTGTCGACGTGCATCAGCGGGAACGGCAGCTTGGCCGGCCAGAACGCCTTCTCGGCCAGCCGCAACATGACGATGGAGTCTTTACCGCCGGAGAACAGCAGCACCGGGCGCTCGAACTCCGCGGCCACCTCACGCATGATGTGGATGGACTCGGCCTCGAGCAGATCCAGCTGCGACAGCTGGTAATCGATCGACGACACGCACTCTCTCCTTGTTCCGTCGGTCTCCCGACCCCTCGCATGGACGCCGATGTGGCGTCCGCGAGCCCTTCGCTGGCTCTACGCCGGCGCCGCCGGCGCTGCCAATGCAGCCAGCACCCCGTCGGCCAGCTCTGGCCGACAGATCACCAGATCCGGCAGCCGGGTGTTGGCCTGGTTGTAGACCAACGGGCTGCCATCGATCCGGCTGCAGTGCAGCCCGGCCGCCCTGGCCACCGCAACCGGAGCCGCGCTGTCCCACTCGTACTGCCCGCCAGAGTGGACGTAGGCGTCCCCCTCACCGAGCAGGACGGCCATCGCCTTGGCTCCCGCCGAACCCATCGGCACGAGCTCCCCTCCCAGTTCTGACGCAACGTGCTCGGCCTCCGCCGGTGGGCGGGTACGGCTGACCATGAAGCGAGGCCGGCCCGAGCGGGCCGGCGCCAGAACGGGTACATCGTACGTGGCGAGGGTCAGGTCTTTGGCAGGAAGCGCCACAGCTCCGGCCGTGAGTTCTCCCACAGGGTCGCCGTCAACGGCCCCGTCGCGGCGCTCCCACAGCGCCACGTGGATGGCCCAGTCGTCGCGCGGCGGCTCGGAGAACTCCCGGGTGCCGTCGAGTGGGTCGACGATCCAGACCCGATCGGCATTGAGGCGGGCAGCGTCGTCGGCGCCCTCTTCGGACAGCACGGCGTCCTCGGGCCGGTAGGCCTTGAGGGTGGCGGTGATGAGGGCGTGACCGAGCCGGTCGCCGGCGTCCTTGAGCGCCCTGGGGTCTTTGAGGTCGCTGGTCGTGAACCGTTGACGCAACTCGCTCAGCGCGCGGCCTGCGGCGGTGGCGATGGCGGCTGCGAGTCGCCCGTCGTCGGCCAGGACCTCTTCGCCCAGGTC
>DASUFV010000153.1:0-6097 GCA_036274415.1 Actinomycetes bacterium | reverse complement strand
GGGACGCGGGCACCCAGTTTCCGCTGTGCGTGACGACCGGTGTGATGCCGAGCTCGATCAGCTCACCTGGTGCAGCTCCAGCGGCCGCAAGCACCCGGACGGCCGTCTCGATGAGTTCACGGGCCTGGACCGGATCGAGCTCTACCAGCGACTCGACTCGACGGACGAAGTCCACGTCCAGGTGGCGACGCGGGTCGAACTCCTGCGCCCCGAGTCGCTCCAGAAGCGAATGCTGAGTCGCAGGTTCGACGACGTCCAGACCGAGCGTCGTGAGGTCGTTGCTCGACTGCTCTCCCACCGAAAGGACGCAGCGTCGGGCGTCTCGCACGATGCGACCGTCGGCCAGTGGCACCGGAAGACTTTCGAGCGCAGAACGGTCCAGGCGAGTCGCCGCCTCGAAGATCGCCGACCACTGCTCGCCGTTCAGCTCGAGGCCAGCAACGACATCCCAGACATCTGCCCACGGTCGGGTCTCCGTGCCGAGCCCACGCAGCGTGGCCGCATGCGTCAGCCACTCCGGCCGCAGCAGGTCACTCACGTGCTGCGAGAGCACCCGGACGAGTTCATCATCTGACGGCTCGACGATCACGAGCTCGGATGGCATGGCGAGGCGACCGTCGTCTGCCGCTGTGACCCAAGGGGTCGTGCGCAGCCGAGCACGGATTTCGCTGCGCAGTTCGGCGTCCACCGGACCAACCAGATCTGGCCCTGGTACGAGCGTCGCGGCTTGAGCACCTCGTTCCTGAGCGACGCGCTGCACGAGCTCGACGTACGCCGCGGCCGCGGCTTCCAACACTGCCTCCGTCATGGGCCCATCGGCGAGCCGTCGGCGTGATGCGTCGACCGGAAAGTCCCCAGCGAGCAGCCCTGGCAGCGCGAGGGGCTCGTCGGTCGGAGTTGGAGCATGGACGACGCGTCGTGGAACTGCCTGGGCCTCACCGGCGGGCCATCCGGCGACCGAACCGTCCGACGTGACGGGTATCGCCCACGTCAGGGACCAGGCGGTGCGCGCCCGTTGCTCCGTCGGTGCATCCGCAAGGTCGGCCGGCGTCCATTCCCCGCGGGTGCCGTGCAGCCGCCATCTGCGCTGCTCGCCGTCAACCGTCACGGTGAGCAGGTCGTCATCCCTGGACGCCTCCCACCGTCGTGCGACGTCGTCTGGCGCACCTTCGACGACGACTTCGGCCAGGTCGGGCAGCGCGATGAACAGCGCGTCGTCGATCCCGCGAACAGCCGCGAGTGCGCGTTCGGCGCTGGCGGCGTCACGCCACGGCAACGCCACAACAGTGTCGAACTCGCCAGTGTCGAACTCGCCGAGGTCGCGCCGCTCGTACGGCAACGGCAGTCGCAGAACGGGCGGAGGGCGGTCATCCAGCAACTTCGCGAGCCCTGGGTCCGCACGCATCAGGTCGGCGCTGTCGGCTCGGCTGAAACGGACGCCACCAGCCCTCGATGCGAGCGCGGGGGCGTCCGTCACGCTCAGGACCGCGGCAAAACCGACGCCGAACCGGCCAACGCTGCCGTCGTCCTTGCTGGACGCCCGCATGGCGGCCAGCGAGCGGACGCCCGCGTCGTCGAGCGGCGCGCCCGTGTTGGCCACCGCCATGCCGTCGTCTGCCAGCACGATGCGGAGCCGCCCGGGGACGCCCGCTGCCCTGGCAGCGTCGGCCGCGTTCTGGGCTAGCTCGACGATCAGGCGATCGCGGTAGGCGCCGAGCGCGTAGTCCTCTTCGAGGTTGGCGTCCTCGCGATAGCGCGTCGGTGAAGACCACCACGCGTCGAGCACCGCCAGCCGCAGACGGGCGGTGTCGAAGGGGTCAGCGGGAGGCTGGCTCACTGCCCTGTTCGGTCGGGCCTTCTTCGGTCGGGCTTTCTTCCGTGGCGTCCGCACGTTCGACGGTCTCGAAGCCCACTTCGTCGACGACCGGCTCTGGGCGGTCGGCCATCGTGGGAATCACCACGGCTTCGGAGTGCGCGCCGCACCCATGATCCAACGTCACGATGTGACCGTCGCTGGGCGAGATCTCGTTGGCACAGACACCGAACGACTGCCCGAGGCGTCCGCGCAGTGCAATGCGGAAACCACACGTGGCACACATGGCGGGTGCTGACTGAGCCATCGACGCGTCCGGACCATGCTCACCTGACACCCAGCGGTCGACCGCGTCGTCGAGCCCGATCGGGCTCAGCACTCGGGGACGTACGAGGTCGAGCTCGATTGCCACTTCGAGCGCCGCGAGCTGCGCGCCAAGGTCGACCCCTGCATCGACGTCGGCGTCCAGCTCAGCATCGATCTGGTCAGCCGTCGCACGTGCAGTGTCTTCCGACCCGTCGTCCATGGCTGTGGGAACTTCGAAGGCGTTCCAGCCTGGTTCGAGCCGGGGGTCGTCCTCTTCGGTAGGAAGCAGGTCGCCCACACCGAGGTCACCTGGGCGCAACCGGTCGGTCCACGGAACCCACGCCGGAGGCAACAGCGCGTCCGGCCCAGGCAACAGAACCGACTCACCGATCGTCACTGTCTTGCTGCGCGAAGCGCGCATGACCGTCACTGCCCAACGCCATCCGCGATACCCCGGAAGGTGCGATGCGAAGTAGTGGATGACGACGCGCTCCGACTCCGGTTCGACGCCGAGGTGCTCCCCGATTGTTTCCGCGGGGGTGACGTCTTCGAGGGCAGCGCGTGCGGCGTCCACTGCTTCAGCACACGTTGCGTCCAGAGCGACGCGCTTACCGGAAACCAGACTCACAAGCAGCAAGGGTAGCCTCGTGCACCGTGCCGGCAGCGCTCCCCATCTCTCGACGCCTCATCGGCGTGATGGCCTGCGGTATTGCTGCCATGGCGACCTTGGCTGCCTGCGAGAAGCCGACGCCAGGCGTCACGGTCTTCTCCGGTACTCATTCCGATCACACCGAGGCGATCTGTTGGTCCTCGGACGCCGATCGGGCTGTGAACCGATCTGACTGCTCGATCTCGCCGACGACCGACGACGCCAGCGCGGTCATCGACCAGATCCCGACGATCACAGCTGAGGCTGGCGCGACGGTAGGCATCAGTGTCGACCCGGCCGTTGCAGAGAACGGATGGATCGTCTCGATCAACTCACGTGCACTCGTGCGCGAGCCGATCACCGAGAAGTACTTCAAGTTCACGATGCCACCGCAGGCGTTGCGACAAGGGCCTGCGCAGCTCGTCGTTCAAGCGCTGACGACCAGCGGGAACGAGATCCGCGGCAGCTGGGCGTTTACTGTGGACGGCGCCGCCAACTAGGCGCGCAGCTGAAGCGCCCAGCTATAAAGCAGCCCAGCTGAAACAACAGAGCTGAACGACAGCGTCAGTCGAGGTCGTCGGCGACCGCGCGCAGCAGTTTGGCGATCTTCTCGGCCTCAGCCGGAGCCGGTTGCTTGCCGCGTCGCAGGTTGTTGCCGAGGCGGTCGAGCAGCTTGATCAGGTCTTCGACGATCACGGCCATGTCTTCGGGTGGCTTGCGTGCTGTCGCCACGCTGACGGGTGCCTCGAGCACCCGCACCGACAGCGCCTGCTCACCGCGGCGTCCCTCGGCAACACCGAACTCGACGCGCGACCCTGGCTTGAGCGACTCGGTGCCAGTGGGCAGCGCCGACTGGTGGACGAAGACCTCGCCACCGTCGTCACGGCTGAGAAAGCCGAAGCCCTTCTCAGTGTCGAACCACTTGACCTTGCCCGTAGGCACGGCACACCTCGCACATCGTCTTGTCGGAGCGGGAACATCACCAGGGTAATGAACAGCTACCCATAACTCGCAATCGGATTCATCGCCGCTCCCGATCTGGCCAGTCCCAGCCACCGGTACCAGCCACCGGGACCAGCCTGGGTGTCCCCGGGGGCTACACCTAGGCTGCACGAGGTGAGCACCCGGTCGACCAGGGCAACTGCGGCCAGGCGCCTCGCCCAGCTCGGCGCGGCGATGGTCGGCCTGGGAGTGGTTGCCACGATCGTGACGCTGCTGCCATTGCTGCTGGACGCCGACCCCCTCCCGGTCGTCTTCTACCTCCTGTGCTTCCTTGCGCCGCTCGGTCTCGGGGTGATCCTGCTCGCGCTGTGGCTCCGCGCCCGTGACCGGAAGGTGCCCACGTCGATGACCTAACGTGGTGCGGATGACCAGTCGTCGGGCGTCCCAGGCGCCACGCAGCCTCGCCGACGACCTGCGTGCTCGCACCGACGACGAGCTCATCACGTTGGTTCGTCGGCGTCCCGACCTGGCGGCGCCCACCCCCGGCGACATTGGCCAGCTGGCCGGGCGATCCGTCACCGCGGCCTCCACGTCGCGAGCGCTCGACCATTTGACGCGGTTCGGGCTGCAGGTGGTCGAAGCGACCGTCGTCTGCGACGAGCCGTTCACCGCCGACGATGTCGTGACGCTGTTCCCCGACACGATGCCCGACGTGGTGACCGACCAGCTGCGCGATCTGGTCGAGCTGGCGCTGGTGTGGGGCACACCTGAGGCGTGGCGGCCAACCGTGGCGGTGCGGGAAACCATCGGGCGATTCCCTGCAGGGCTCGGGCCGGCACTCGCTCAATTAGGTGGTGGCGACGTCAACGAGCTGGTCAGCGCGATGAAGGTCGCCCCTGACGACGCACGCGAGGTGCTGGAAGCGCTGACGTGGCAGAACCCGACCGGGCGTGTGCAGGCCGCCGATCGCGAGGTGACGGCCGAGAACGCCAAGACCCCTGTTGAGTGGTTGCTCGCACGCGGAGTGCTCCGGCCACTCGATCGTGCAACGGTCGTGCTTCCTCGAGAGCTGTCACTTCACCTTCGCGGGGGACGCCTTCATCGCACGGTGACGACGACACCGCCGCCTGGCGAGCTGCACCACCACGACCCAGCGGTCATCGACCGCCTCTGCGCGGGAACCGCCGACGAGTTCGTGCGGCAGGTCGGTTCGTTGCTCGAGCGGTGGGGGCTGGTCGCGCCGGGAGTTCTTCGCTCCGGCGGGCTCGGCGTCCGGGAGCTTCGCGCAGCAGCATCGGCGCTCGATGTCGATGAGCACCATGCCGCGCTCGTTGTCGAAACGGCATGGGCTGCGGGCCTGCTGGCGGCGTCCGGCGAACTGGACGACCAATGGCTTCCGACGCCCGAGTACGACGTGTGGCGTACGAAGGAGGTGGCGCAACGGTGGCTCACGCTGGCTTCTGCGTCGTTGGAGTCATCGCACGTTGCGAGCCTCGTCGGCACAGGGACGAACGACGGAAGAGTCAACGCGCTGACGGCGGAGGTTGAACGTATCGCTGCACCAGACATCCGACGGTGGGTGCTGAGCGATCTGGCGACGTTCTCCGAAGGCACGGCGGTGTCCGTCGAGTCGATGGTGCAACGCCACGAATGGCTGAGACCTCGGCGGGGCGGTCGACTGCGTGACGAGCTCGTGCGATGGACGCTGCACGAAGCGAGTGCGATCGGCCTGTGCGCTCGCGGTGCCATGAGCAGCGCCGCTCGCCACCTCGTCGCCGGTGATGCGAACCGCGCACAGGTGGCACTCGCGGAGTTGCTGCCCGAGCCGGTCGACCACGTGCTGTTGCAGGCCGACCTCACCGCCGTCGCTCCCGGGCCGCTCGAGGACGAGGTCGGACGTGCGTTGTCGCTGATGGCTGACGTCGAGTCGTATGGTGGCGCCACCGTCTACCGGTTCACCGAGGCATCGATCCGGCGTACTCTCGATGCTGGTCGCACCGCGTCGGAGTGTGTGGCGTTCCTCGAAGGCATCAGCAGGACGCCGGTGCCTCAACCGTTGTCCTACCTCATCGACGACGTCGCGCGGCGGCACGGACGCCTTCGGGTCGGCGCAGCTTCTTCATACCTTCGATGTGACGATCCAGCGGTGCTCGACGAGCTGGTCGCCGGGCGCGGTGCCGAAACGTTGCGCTTGCGCCGGCTTGCGCCCACCGTGATGGTGTCTCCGACCGCAGCCGACGTGCTCATCGAACGGCTTCGCGAGCTGGGCCTCGCGCCCGCTGCCGAAGGCGGAGATGGCGCGGTCCTGACCAGTAGGCCAGACGAACGCCGTACCGGGCCGCGCGCCAAGCCCCGACGGCTCGTCAGCGACCCGCCGGCTCCGAGCG
>DASUFV010000152.1:0-9227 GCA_036274415.1 Actinomycetes bacterium | reverse complement strand
GTCGGCGAGGGCGTCACGGACGTCGCCCCTGGTGACTTCGTGATCCTGAACTGGCGGGCGGTCTGCGGTAACTGCCGCGCCTGCCTGCGGGGGCGTCCGTGGTACTGCTTCGCGACGCACAACGCGACGCAGAGGATGACGTTGGCGGACGGCACCGAATTGTCGGCTGCGCTCGGCATCGGGGCTTTCGTGGAGAAGACCCTGGTCGCTTCCGGTCAATGCACCAAGGTCAACGCGGAGGCTGCTCCGGACGTCGCCGGCCTGCTCGGCTGTGGGGTGATGGCGGGCATCGGTGCAGCCATCAACACAGGCGGGGTGACGCGCGGCGACTCGGTAGCCGTCTTCGGTTGCGGCGGCGTAGGGGACGCCGCGATCGCCGGCGCTCGCCTTGCCGGCGCGAACATGATCATCGCGGTCGACGTCGACGACCGAAAGCTGCAGTGGGCGTCAGAGTTCGGTGCCACGCACACCGTGAACGCCAAGAGCGAGGATCCGGTCGAGGCCGTCAAGAAGCTGACCGAGCATGGGGCGGACGTCTGCATCGAGGCAGTCGGCAATCCCGCCGTCTTCCAGCAGGCATATGACGCACGCGACCTGGCCGGCACTTTGGTGTTGGTGGGCGTCCCAACGCCTGACATGCAGTGGACGACGCCGCTGCTCGACATCTTCGGACGCGGTGGCGCGATCAAGTCGTCGTGGTACGGCGACTGCCTTCCAAGCCGAGACTTCCCGATGCTGATTGACCTCTACCTGCAGGGACGCCTGCCGCTCGACAAGTTCGTCAGCGAGAAGATCGGGATCGACGACGTAGAGGCGGCGTTCGAAAAGATGCACCACGGCGACGTGCTGCGATCGGTGGTCATGTTCTAGTGGGCGTCCACATCGACCACACCGTCACGTCCGGCACCTTCTCGCTCGACGGCGAGACGTTCGACGTCGACCACAACGTCTGGGTCGTCGGAGACGACAACGAATGCATCGTGCTCGACGCGCCTCACGACGTCGAGGCGATCCTCGCGGTTGTCGGAGACCGAACCGTCCGCGCCATCGTCTGCACCCACGCGCACGACGACCACATTCGATTCGCGCCTGAGCTGTCCGAGCGCACGGGGGCACCGATCCTGCTGCACCCGGATGACACACCAGTCTGGAAGCTCACCCATCCCGACTGTCTGCCCGACGGCGAACTGTCCGACGGGCAGGTCATCACCGTTGGCGGCACAGACGTACGGGTCATCCACACTCCCGGTCACGCGCCAGGGGCCGTGTGCCTCTACATCGGCGAGCTCAGCGTTCTGTTCTCGGGCGACACCTTGTTCTCTGGCGGTCCGGGCGCAACGGGGCGCTCGTTTTCGGACTTCCCGACGATCATCGAGTCGATCGACCGACTCGCGACAGAGCTACCTGCCGACACCCTCGTGCACACGGGCCACGGGGACTCCACGACGCTCGGCGACGAGATCACGCACCGACAGGAGTGGCTCGACCGCGGCCACTAGTCCGGCCGAGCGCTCATTTCGTATCCCAAGCAAGACTCGGTTTCATCGTCTCCGAACTGAGCCTCGAACTCCGTTACTTCTTGTTTGAGAACGTATCCGGTGGTCACGGTGGCGAGAGTCAGCGCGGTCCATTCGTCCGAGCAATACAGCAGTCGCTGACGACCCACCCACACATGACCGTTGATCTCACCGCGACTGATGTCGATCGGCACCAGTTCATCGCTGACGAGATTCCAGGCCCACAGCCTAGGTGCTGCTGTGCCCATCGCATGTGCGTTGAACGCTAGCCAGGTCCCATCGGCCGACCAGGCGATCTCGCTCGCTTGCCGCACAAGTCCCTGCGCGATCAGGCGCTCGCGTCCCGTCGCGATGTCAATGATCGCGATCCCACCGCGTCGGGGCTGTGCGATCCGTGCGCCGTCGGGCGCAAGGGCGAACTCGTACGTGGGGAGGAACGGACGCACGGCGTTCACCTCCCCCGACTCGAGGTCGAGCTTCACGAGGTCTGCAGCATCAGCATTGCCCTTGAACTCGCGGACCACTGTGAAGAGCAGCGACTCCCCATCCGGCATCCACTGAGGCGTGCTGGCCGGCGACCATTGCGGAGGGCTGATCGGACGCGGATCTGAGCCATCGGCGTCCATCAGCCAGATGCGCTCGGCGCCGTAGCCACAGCACTCCTCCCACGTGTCAGGCTCACCCCGGACATAAGCGAGCTGCGTGCCATCGGGCGACCACGAGGGCGCATACGAGAGCTTGTCGTCGGTCAGCTGCGTCCGTTTCCCGTCGTCGGCCACGAAGACGTCGTACTGACGGAGATCGGTCGGGACTGAGTACGCGATCGCTGGCAGCGGTGGTCCGGAGTCGCGGCGGACGATGCCGACGACCGAGGCTGCGACGAGCACGACACCCAACACGATGGCGACCGTCAAGGCGGTGCGTCTGCCTGGAACCGGTCCCTTGATCACCGCGACACCGTACGTGGTCAATGCCAGATCAACGGCTCTAGGTCAACGTCCGAATCGCAACAGTGATCAAGCCGTAATCGATCGCGCGCCGCCCGCCTCTGCCTGCGTCGCGGTCACCCTGTCGCGGGGTGCCCGCGTTCGCAATCTTGGGTACCGTTGCACATCCATCGACTCGGGGGGCGGAGGACACCATGGACGCGACACAGTCCGCAGCAGAGTCAACGCCCCACGTCGACCCCGAGATCGTCGACATCGTCGACCATGTACGCAATCGCTACGGCGCCCACGGCTTACGGCAGCTCATTGAGCTCGCTAGCCGGGAGGCCGCGGACACAGACAGCGCGCTGTCCGAACTGGCGGACGCGACCTGAGCGGCTCTGATCACACAGGGTGACTAGCCCAATTGGGTGAACCTCAGCCGTTCGGCTGAGGGGGGTCGGCGATTGGCGTACACCTGCTGACTTGGCGGTCAACAACCGCTAGGCACCGCCGACGCACGTTCGGCTCGGGGGGCGCCCTGCCGACGAAGGGGCACCCACAATGCAGTCTTCCCTTGTACATGGTCGGGGGATGCGATGGCTTGCCGTCGCCGCACTGACTATCCCGCTCGCGGTGTTCAGCACCTCGAGCGCCCAGGCCGCAGACGGCCCATACACCATTGACGGCAGCGTTCCGGACGCTGGCACGACCGAACTTGAAGACCCGGAAGGCGGCGTCAAAGAGCTCGGTCCGCTGAACTCGAACACGACCAAGATCGGGGTTATCCACAACGACGCGTTGCCGACCCTCGGAAAGACGAACCCGAATGGTCAGGTCGACCTGCGACGCGCCTGGCTCGACACTGAACGTGACACTGCTGCCCCGAACCACGACTGGCTGTACTTCGGCTGGGAGCGCGACGCGAACAGCGGCAGCGGCTTCATCGCCTACGAGTTCATGCAGGAGGCGGCTCCAAGCGCTTGCGCCTACGACACTGCCACTGAGGCGAGCCTCATTGCGAACTGCAACCCGTGGGCGAACCGCAAAGCTGGCGACTTCATGATCTTGTGGGACCAGCAGGGCGGCAGCAAAGACCTGTTCCTTCGGACCTGGACCGGGACGGCGCCAAATCTGACGCTGGGCGCCCCCATTCAGTTGAACGCCACTGTGTCTCAGGCGGCCTACAGCGCTGATGGATTCCGCGGCGAGGCGGCCGTGGACTTGACTGCGACAGTGTTCGGCGGCACGCAACGCTGCTTGTCGTTCGCCAACACGATTCCCAGCACGGTGACGGGCAACTCGGACAGCGCCGACTACAAGGACACGATCCTGCAGACGGCGCCTCCGATCACCAACTGTGAGTCGACCACCGTGACCACCCCGAAGGTCGTCACTGACACGTCGACGAACCCCGACACCACAGGCAACGTCCCCGGAGGCGGAGCGTCGATCGGAACCGGGGTGCTAGCCGTTGCTGACTCGGCAGTCGTGGGTGTCCAGGGTGGCACCGCGACACCAGCCGGCTCGGTGTCCTTCTTCCTCTGCAAGGTGACGGGCACCAACCTGTGCACCACCGGAGGAACGTCCGTCGGGTCGACCAACCTGAGCGGCGCGGCCTATCCGGTGACTGTGCAGTCGCCAACTGCATATGTCACGTCAGCTGGACGCTACTGCTGGCGTGCGGTGTTCTCTGGCGATGAGGACAACGGCATCCCAGGTTCGAGTGACTCGCGTAGCAGCGAGTGCTTCAACGTGAACCCCGTGGACCCGACGCTGTCAACGACGGCAGGTCCGGATCGACTGCTCGGACAGACCGTGAGTGATACGGCAACGCTCGGTGGTACGGCGACTCAGCCGGCCGACCCGGTCATCAACCTGACCGGTACAGGTGGTGCGCCAGCTGGTGGAACGATCACGTTCAAGCTGTACGGGCCGAGTGACACCGGGTGTGGAAACCTGGTGTACACCTCACCCACGGTGGCAGTGAGCGGCAACGGCGACTACACCACGCCAGCGCCACAGTTCACGCCAACCCAGCCCGGCAACTACCACTGGGTTGCGGAGTACAGCGGGAACTCGCCGAACACCAACGCGAAGACCCACAACGCCGCGTGCACTGACACCAACGAGGACGTGACGGTGACCAGCGTGGCCTCGTCGATGACGACTGCGCAGACCTGGACACCTAGGGACTCCGCGACGATCAGCGCCCCCGCTGGTGGCGCCCTCGCCGGATCGGTGTTGTTCGAGTTCTTCACGAACGGCACCTGCAATGGGGACCCGGTGTACACGCAGTCCGCTTCAGTCAGCGGTACATCTCCGCAGACGGTCAACTCGGGTGCAGCTCCGGCCCAGTCGACCACCGGCAACTTCTCGTGGCGGGTGACTTACGACAGCACCAACACGGCACAGCGGGATATCCCCGCAAGCTGCCACGAGACGTCCGCACTCACCGTGAACAATGGAGGAACAGTCAGCAGTCCATGATCGATCGTTGATCGACCGCTCGACGGGCCGGTGCTTCCGAAGGGAAGTGCCGGCCCTCGGCGTCGGTGGCACGGACTGAGGCATTTGGTGCCGGAATTGGGTGGACCCGCCGGGAACGTCCCCCGAAGGCGGCCACCCGGCGGATCCACTCCCCCGAGTCGCCCTCAAGAGGGCGCCTTCATCTTGTCAGCGAGATCGCGCTCTGCCGATCGCCCAAACGGTGGACGTCGACTGTTCGGACGGCCAGCCGCGCCTTCTGTCGGGCGCGACTACCAGTTCGGAGCGGACTGACTGATCGTCGACAGCGTCTCGTCAGTATCAATGTGCCGCGTCAGGTCGCCCAGGCTGATGAACCCGACCACGCGTCCATGGTCTTGAACTGGAAGACGACGGATCGAATACATCTTCATGCGCTCGGCTGCGACCTCCACCGAGTCGTCCACGTCGACGGTGATGGGATCGGACGTCAGCACTTGGCTCACCGGAACATCGGGATCAAGGCTTTCCGCCACCAGTCGAACGGCGAGATCTCGATCGGTCACGATTCCTGTCAGCGCCCCGTCACGCCCGACGACGACATCGCCGGTGTCCTCGTCGCGCATCAACTGCGCGGCCTCGGCCGCACTTGCGGTGGGATCCACAGTGATCACGGGGCCGGTCATCACGTCTTTGACCTGCGTCATGACTTCCTCCTGTTCTTCACAGAAGGCGTACCCAAGGGGCCTATGGCGAAACGCAGCGGATCATTCCCACCCGAAGGTCACGGGAGTTCGTGCACTGCTGCACGAGCATCCGGAACTGCAGGAAGCCGTATCTCGAAAAGACAACCTGCACCAGAGTTGGCAACCTCGAGGACGCCCTGGTGCGCGCTGACGACGCCCTGAACGATGGCAAGACCGAGCCCAGCACCGTCGCCCGCCCCAGGAGTTCTTGCAGTGTCACCGCGATAGCCCGGTTCGAAGATCCGATGGAGATCTCGCTCGGGGATGCCGCCGCATTGGTCACTCACGCTGATGTACGCATAACCCTGATCAAGGCTGGTCTGCACCCGCACGACTCCGTCGTGTGGTGTGTGCCTGATCGCGTTGGTGATCAGGTTGCCGATCGCGCGCTCCAACTTCTCGGAGTCGATGCTCACGACAGGCTCACCACTCATCGCGTCCGACGACGACTCGACTCGAACGCCCTTCGCCGTCGCGACCGGAGCAGTCGCCTTGACGACCTCACCAACAACATCTGTGAGCACGGCGCGTTCACGCGCTAGACCAAGGGTGCCGCTGTTGACCCTCGACACCTCGAAAAGGTCGTCGACCATCCGTGCGAGTCGGTCGGTCTCTCGACGGATGTGCTGTTGGTATCGCTCAGGGTCGGTGGCAACACCGTCCTCGAGTGCCTCGGCCATGGCTCTGATTGACGCCAACGGCGTCCGAAGATCGTGTGAGATCCATGCGATGAGCTCGCGCCGCGTCCGCTCAGCCTCTTCTGACCTCGCTCGCTCCTCGGCCAACTCGCGCGACTGGCGTTCCAGCTGCCCGATACGGTGCGCAAGGAGCAACCCAAAGCCGAGCGCCACTGCGCCAGCAGTGAGACAAACCACGAGCACGACGAGTAGGTCGTGTTGAGACAGGAACATCAGATTCGCGGTCGTAAGGACGCCGACAACAACGGCGACGGTGGCGGTGATCGGCGCGATCCACGCAAGCAGACGCACGGAGCCGCGCCCCAGCAGCTGCAGAGCCACGACTCCACCAAGCCCGACTACAGCACTCGCAGCGATTGCCGCGACGCCGACCTGGACCCAGTCGTTGTCCCAGGGACTCACGGGGCTGGGTCCCAGCGGTAACCGACTCCCCAAACCGTGACCAGACGTTCGGGGTTCGTCGGATCTCGTTCGATCTTCTCGCGAAGGCGCCGGACGTGAACCGTGACGGTCGAATGGTCACCGACCGTCCACCCCCAGACCTGCTGCATGAGGTCTTCCCGCGAGAACGCGATTCGCGGATGGGAAAGGAAGAAGCTCAACAGGTCGAACTCCCGGCTGGTGAGCGACAGAGACTTGCCGTCCAACGTGGCTGCGCGTGCGGCGAAGTCCACGACGAGGCCTCCGTCCTTAACCGTCGCCCCTGCGGCATCCACGCCCGTGTCGTTGCGAGATCCTGTGCGGCGTTCAGTACGTCGCAGGACCGACTGCACGCGCAGTACCAGTTCGCGAGGGCTGAATGGTTTGGTGACGTAGTCGTCCGCCCCGACCTCAAGCCCCAGGACGCGGTCGACCTCTTCGCCCAGCGCCGTCAGCATGATCACTGGCACATCCGAGTGCTGTCGCAGACGCCGACAGACCTCGAGCCCATCCAGGTCGGGCAGCATGAGATCGAGGAGCACCAAGTCAGGCTGCGATTCGTCGAAACGCCGCAGGGCGTCGCGACCGGTCGCTGCTTGGACGCCGCGTAAACCCGCCCGAGTCAGGTAGGCGGTGACGACCTCGGCCAACGCCTTGTCGTCGTCGACCACCAGAACCACCGAGCCGTCCATCGCGTGGTTTGCCAACGAGCCCACCGCCCCAGCGTAAGGCTGGCGCGGTGGGCTCACGGACCTCAGGAGTGGCTCGGAGTCACCGGACACACGAAGTCCGCCTGAGGCATACGAGCGACATCGATGTCACCGCTCGAGATTGCCGCCTCGACAGCTTCGTCGGAGGTCAGCAGATACGGCTCGACGTTCCAGGTCACGACGTGAACCGCCCAGCGTCCACCGTGGTAGTTGTCACCAGGTGCCACCGCCGTCACCGACAGCTGCCCTTCGACCCCCTCGGGAAACGCGTAGATCGTGTCGACACCCCGGCCCGGCTGGCTCGTGGGCGTGGCCACAGTTCTGATGACGTCACCGTTGTAGAACAGCAGACCGAAGTTGGCGCCCTGCGGCGTTGTGCTGTCTGCAGTGGCCGGCGCGGCCGTGAAGGCGAAGCCGGAGACGACAAGTACGACAGCCGATGCAACTGCGGCTAGACGTCGACGAAGAGTGTGCTTCATGCGTTGCTCCCAACATGGTCAGGTCACGTTGCTTTGACGCTAGGTGGCCTGGCCGGCGTTAATCGAGAGCAGGGCGATGACGAAACCCTTACCGAAGTCTTACGTGGCCGTGAGGCGGCGACTTAGTGATCGGTGCGCGCGTGCACGAGCCGTGCGGCGACTTCATGTAGAAGCGCTCGCACGAATGACGGCTCAGTGTCGAGTAACCGCTCGAACGTCTGCCGAGGGACCGCGAGGATGCGCGCATCGGTCAGGGCGCGTACGCGAGCGACGCGCGGCGTATCCGGAACCAGCAGGGCGAGCTCCCCGAAGAACCCGTGCCGCGGAATCTCGATGTGCAGATCGCCGCGTTCGACGACCACCGATCCATCGAGGACGACGAACATCCCCGCCCCCGGGTCTCCCGCCTTAGCCAGCGTTTGTCCGCCGGGCACCTCGGTGACTCCGCCCGCGGCCACGGCCGCCGCCGACTGCTCACTGATCTGGGCAAAGAGCGGAACCTGGGAGATTTCGGCGTCGACCATGGCGCCTGTTGTACCAGGTCGAGCGAGGTCAGGGAGAGCCGGCGATCGGACTCGAACCGATGACCTACCGCTTACAAGGCGGTTGCGCTACCAACTGCGCCACGCCGGCGACGATGTATCAGCCTAGCGATGCGCCAGGTGGACGCGTCAGGCACCAGACGTGCGTTCCGTCGTCCAGGTCGAGCTCACCGGTCACCTCGAAACCGAAGCGCGCGTAGAAGCCGAGGTTTCCTTCCGTGCCGGTCTCCAAGAAGCTCATCAAGCCTTCGGCGTCCGCTGCCACGAGTCCGGGCCGCAAGACGGCGGCGCCATGGCCGCGTCCACGAACTGATGGATCCGATGCGAGCACGCCGAGGTAGTAGTGGTCGTCGCTCGGGCCGAACTTGTGCACACGCTCGTCATAGTTGGCGAGCCGGTCGACGGCATCGGCGGGCATCTTCGCCGTTGTGGTGCTCCACATCGCCTCCTGCTCCTCTTCCGGAACAGTCGCACCACCAGGCGGATCCCACATGGACGCCGACACGACGCGTCCGTCCACCTCTTCCACCCACACAAGCCCACCCGCGAGTCGGAGGTCGAGCAAGTACGCCAGAAACTCCCGCGCGTGCGGGTCGTAGGCGCCCTGGAAGAAGTGGTCGAAGGCTGGCTCGGTGACGAACGCAGCCGTACACACGTCGAGGATCACTTCGCGGTCGCTCTTGGACGCCGCACGCACCTTTCGCTGCATGCAGGAAAGTCTGT
>DASUFV010000151.1:0-4307 GCA_036274415.1 Actinomycetes bacterium | reverse complement strand
GTCGCTTGACGATCCGTACCGACTCGACGGCATGGGCCACTCAAGTGCGGCTGCTCGCGCCGACCTTGCTGGCTCGGCTGAACGACGATCTTGGGGCCGGCACAGTCACCCATCTGCAGGTGCTCGGCCCGCGCGGACCGTCCTGGCGCAAGGGCAAGCTGCGGGTCAAGGGCCGCGGGCCCCGGGACACGTATGGGTGAGATGGCTGAGATGGCTGAGCGGCTGAGATGGCTGAGATGGATGAAATGGCGGATTCGCGCGTCAAGGCCTCTCAACCGGCCTGAGGGGGGTTGACACGTAGGGACGGTCGTCCCCAGGTCCGCGAGTGCCGCCAGTAGGGCGCCACGAGCCGGGGAGCGGCAATCCTGTCCGTGGCATTAGGTAGAATCAGGCCATACCGTTTTTGCCCGCATTTCAACCTTCCAGGGCCGCTCTGGACGCCGGCGGACGCTTCCGCCTCGGCGCGCCGGAGTGGCCCTTGATCGGAGCCCTTCTTGTCGTACGACGCCACTGACATCCAGGTCCTCGAGGGCCTCGACGCGGTCCGCAAGCGCCCCGGCATGTACATCGGCTCCACCGGTGAGCGCGGTCTGCACCACCTCGTGTACGAGGTCGTCGACAACTCTGTCGACGAGGCGATGGCCGGGTTCGCCGATCGCATCACCGTCACCCTGCAGCAAGACGGAGCGGTAACCGTGATCGACAACGGTCGTGGCATCCCGGTCGACCTGCACCCGGTCGAACAGCGTCCAGCCGTCGAAGTGGTCCTCACGGTTCTGCACGCCGGCGGCAAGTTCGGCGGTGGCGGCTACTCGGTGTCCGGCGGCCTTCACGGTGTCGGTGTCTCCGTCGTCAACGCGCTGTCGAGCAAGCTCGAGGTCGAGATCCACCGTGACGGCTACGTGTGGCGTCAGGCGTACGACCACGGTGTCCCCACCGCCGAGCTGCAGAAGGGTGAGCCGGTCGACACCACCGGCACTCGCGTCACGTTCTGGGCCGATCCCGAGGTGTTCGACACCACCGTCTACTCGTTCGAGACGTTGTCGCGACGCTTCCAAGAGATGGCGTTCCTCAACAAAGGGCTCACGCTCGAGCTCATCGACGAGCGCGTGCCAGAGGTCGAGCTGGACGCCGACGAGGCCGAGGCGCGTCACGTCGTCTACCACTACGAGGGCGGTATCGCAGACTTCGTCCGGCACATCAACCACCGCAGCAAGTCAGGTGCGGTGCACCCGAACGTCATCGAGTTCGATGCCGAGGACGACGAGCTCGGCATGAGCCTCGAGGTCGCGATGCAGTGGAACGGTGACTACATCGAAGGCGTGCACACCTTCGCCAACACCATCAACACGCATGAGGGCGGTATGCATGAAGAAGGCTTCCGCACCGCGCTCACTTCACTCGTCAACCGCTACGCGCGCGACCGCTGGAACCTGCTGCGAGACAAAGACCCGAACCTGTCCGGCGAGGATGTTCGCGAAGGCCTGACCGCCATCGTCTCCATCAAGCTGCGAGAGCCGCAGTTCGAGGGACAGACCAAGACCAAGCTCGGAAACACCGAAGCCAAGACGTTCGTGCAGAAGGTGACCAACGAGCAGCTGTCGGGATGGTTCGATGCCAACCCAAGTGAAGGCAAGGACATCGCCCGAAAGGCGATCAATGCCGCAACGGCGAGGATCGCCGCCCGCAAAGCACGTGACCTCGCCCGCAACCGCAAGGGCCTGCTCGGAGGCGGTGGCCTTCCGGGCAAGTTGATCGACTGCTCGTCCAACGACCCAGAAGAGTGCGAGCTTTTCGTTGTCGAGGGTGACTCAGCTGGCGGCAGCGCCCGTAACGGCCGCGATCCGCAGACCCAGGCGATCCTTCCGATCCGGGGCAAGATCCTCAACGTCGAGAAGGCTCGGATCGACCGAGTGCTGCAGAACAACGAGGTGCAAGCACTGATCTCTGCGCTTGGCACCGGCGTCCACGAAGAGTTCGACTTGGCCAAGTTGCGTTACCACAAGATCGTGCTGATGGCCGACGCCGACGTCGACGGTCAACACATTCGCACCTTGCTGCTGACGCTGCTGTTCCGCTTCATGCGTCCGCTGATCGAAGAGGGGTACGTCTATCTCGCGCAACCGCCGCTCTTCAAACTGAAGTGGACGCGCGACGAGGCCGACTACGCGTACAGCGACCGCGAACGCGACGCGATGCTCGAAGCCGGGATCGCCGCTGGGCGCAAGCTTCCGAAGGAAGAAGGCATCCAGCGTTACAAGGGACTCGGCGAGATGAACGCCGACGAGCTCTGGGAAACCACGATGGACCCGACCAACCGCATCCTGCTGCAGGTCACGCTCGACGACGCCATCCAGGCCGACGAGACCTTCGCGACGCTGATGGGTGAAGACGTCGAAGAACGGCGCCGCTTCATCCAGCGCAACGCCCGCGATGTGCGATTCCTCGACATCTGACGCATGCACCAGACGCTGACCACACTCAACACCACCGAACAGGAACCTTCAGGTGACTGAGACCACCGCACTGCCACCCAGCGGCCGCATCGAACCGGTCGACCTTCAGGTCGAGATGCAGCGGTCGTACCTCGACTACGCGATGAGCGTCATCGTCTCGCGCGCGCTGCCCGACGTTCGCGACGGGCTCAAGCCTGTGCACCGACGCGTCATCTACGCGATGTACGACGGTGGATACCGGCCCGATCGCGGATTCTCGAAGTGCTCGCGCATCGTCGGTGACGTGATGGGGCAGTACCACCCGCACGGTGACGGCGCCATCTACGACACCTTGGTCCGCCTCGCGCAGCCGTGGTCGCTCCGGTACCCGCTCGTGCACGGCCAAGGCAACTTCGGCTCGCCCGGAAACGACGCGGCTGCCGCGATGCGTTACACCGAGGCCCGCATGGCTCCGCTTGCCATGGAGATGGTGCGTGACATCGACGAAGAGACCGTCGACTTCGCGCCCAACTACGACGGACGCACCGCAGAGCCGACCATCCTGCCGAGCCGCTTCCCGAACCTGCTCGTCAACGGGAGCGCCGGCATCGCCGTCGGCATGGCGACCAACATCCCCCCGCACAACCTGCGGGAGGTGGCGTCCGGCGTCCACTGGGCGTTGGAGCACCCCGAAGCCTCGCGCGAAGAGCTGCTCGAGGCGCTGCTCGAGCGGATCAAGGGCCCCGACTTCCCCACCGCGGGCTTGATCGTCGGGCAGCGGGGCATCAAGGATGCGTACCGCACAGGACGCGGGCTCATCACGATGCGTGCGGTCGTCGAGGTCGAAGAGATCCGCGGCCGCACGTGCCTGGTCATCTCGCAGCTGCCCTACCAGGTCAACCCCGACAACCTGGCTCTCAAGATCGCCGAGCTGGTCAACAACGGCAAGCTTCAAGGCATCGCCGACCTGCGCGACGACTCGTCATCGCGTACCGGCATGCGCATCATCGTCGTCCTCAAGAAGGACGCGGTCGCCAAGGTCGTTCTCAACAACCTCTACAAGCACACCCAGCTGCAAGAGACCTTCGGCGCCAACATGCTGGCATTGGTCGATGGCGTTCCGCGCACGTTGAGCCTCGACTTGTTCGTGACGCACTGGATCGCGCACCAGATCGAGGTCATCCAGCGACGCACGCAGTACCGCCTTCGCAAGGCCGAGGAACGTGCGCACATCCTGCGCGCGCTGCTGAAGGCGTTGGACGCGCTCGACGAGGTCATCGCGCTCATTCGTGGCAGCGCCACCGTCGAGGACGCCCGCGCCGGTCTCATGCAGCTGCTCGAGATCGACGAGGTGCAGGCCACCGCGATCCTCGACATGCAGCTCCGTCGACTCGCCGCCCTGGAACGGCAGAAGATCATCGACGAGCTCGCCGACATCGAGGCGAAGATCGCCGACCTGCAGGACATCCTCGACAAGCCGCAGCGGCAGCGGGCGATCGTGCGGGCCGAGCTGGCGGAGATCGTCGACAAGTACGGCGACGACCGCCGCACGCAGATCATTCCCTACGACGGCGACGTGTCCATGGAGGACCTCATCGCCGAAGAGGACGTCGTCGTCACGATCACGCGCACCGGCTACGCGAAGCGCACCAAGACCGACCTGTACCGCTCGCAGAAGCGCGGCGGCAAGGGCGTGCAGGGGGCGACGCTCAAGCAGGACGACATCGTCGAGCACTTCTTCGTGTGCTCCACACACGACTGGGTGCTCTTCTTCACCAACAAGGGTCGGGTCTACCGGGCGAAGGCGTACGACCTCCCCGAGGCCAACCGCAACGCGCGCGGTCAGCACGTGGCCAACCTGCTGGCGTTCCA
>DASUFV010000150.1:0-17471 GCA_036274415.1 Actinomycetes bacterium | reverse complement strand
ATCACGACGGCCCTCGACGAGGTCTCCGTACCCGCCCGCAGCTACCCGGAGCACGGATGGAACCAACGCGTGCCTACCCCAGACGAGGGAGACTGAGCCGATGACGACCGGACGGTTGCCCGTCGAGTACGAGACCTGGCGGATCGACTACCCGCGGTCTGCAAGCCGGTCGCAGATTCGCCAAGAACTCACCGAGCATGCCGAATACGGCCGTTGGGAGCTGTGGCGTGTGGTGCGGTTCGTTGACGGCCGGTGCCGAGTCTGGCTACGGCGTCGTCGGCAGCGCATCAGAGCCGCGCAACGAGCCAGTTGACGCCGGTCAGACCAGATCGAGGAATCGGTCGAGCACTCGAGCACCGAACTTCAACGCGTCGACAGGTACGCGCTCGTCGACGCCATGGAAGAGATCAGCGAACGCCAAGCTCGGCGGCAGCCGCAGCGGCGCGAACCCATAGCCCTTGATACCCAGTTGTGCGAATGCCTTGGCGTCGGTCCCGCCGGACAACGTGTACGGGACGGCTCGCGCACCTGGGTCGTGCTCGAGCAACGCCGCAACCATGGCATCCACAACCGGGCCTTCGAACGGGACTTCGAGCGCGATGTCATCGACGAGCGACGTGCGGGTGATGTGTGGGCCCAGCAGTTCGTCGATGAAGGTCAGGAACTCGTCACGTCCACCCGGCAGGAATCGTCCGTCGACCACCGCTGTCGCTGAACCTGGGATGACATTCGTCTTGTAACCGGCCTTGAGCATCGTGGGAGCAGCGCTGTGTCTCAGCGTTGCACCAATCATGTGAGCGATCGGCCCCAACCGTTCAACGACTTCCTCAGGGGACGCGTCCGCCGGCATGCCGAGCGCCTTGCGCAGCTCTGACAGCAGCCGCTCCACCGTGGGCGTGATGGTGATCGGGAACTCGAAGGTTCCGATTCGCGCCAATGCTTCCGCCAAACGCGTGACCGCGTTCTCGTTGTTCACCATCGACCCGTGCCCCGCGCGCCCCTCCGCGTGGAGCTGCATCCAGGCGATGCCCTTCTCTGCGGTCTCCACGAGGTAGAGGCGAAGCCCCTCGTCCACGGTGAAGCTGAAGCCACCGACTTCGCCAACCGCCACATCCACACCCTCGAATAGGTCCGGACGGTTCTCCACGAGCCAGTGTGATCCCATGCGTCCGCCCGCCTCCTCATCGGCGAGGAAGGCCAGCACGAGTGGACGTCGGCACCGTCGCCCGGTGATGAGGCGATCACGGACGACGGCCAGAATCATCGCGTCCATGTCTTTCATGTCGATCGCGCCGCGCCCCCACACCATGGGCACGCCGTTGTCCTCGTGGATCTCGGCCGCGAATGGTGGATGTGTCCAGTCAGCGGCATCAGCCGGAACGACATCCAGGTGTCCGTGCAGCAGCAGTGCCGGGGCCGACGGATCGGCCCCCTCTACGCGAGCGAAGACACTCGTGCGTCCGGGTGCGGGTTCGATCAGCTCTGGGTGCAGACCCATGCCGGACAACAGCCCGGCCACGTACTCGGCGGCTTCTCGCTCGCTCGACCGCGGGTCGTCGCCGTGGTTGCTCGTGTCGAAGCGGATGAGGCGCTGACAGAACTCGACAACGTCGCGCGTTGGATCCGACTGCACGGTCTCAGGATTCCCGTCTTGGCTCACTCGGCCATGGTGCCTGCCTCGTCGCCGTTGCGGTAGTCGACGCGACCCCTCACCACGATTTCTAAGGTCACGACCCGCGTTGGTAGAGTGACGATTCGCCTCGTCCGGGTGGCGGAATTGGCAGACGCGCTAGCTTGAGGTGCTAGTGCCCGAAAGGGCTTGGGGGTTCAAGTCCCCCCTCGGACACTCTTCAGTCCCCGGGTAACCGGCTTGCTGCAACGCCGTGGGCACACCGGTGGTTTCAAGGGCTTGTGCGGAGGGAACGGGGAACCGGCGGTGGTTAGGACGAGTCTCACACCTATGGGACGTACTGCATGGCTCCTTCTCATTTCGCTAGTGGTAACCGCATTGATCGGTTGCACAGAAACCAAGCAGCCGGACGCCGCCGCCACACCGTCGTCCACTTTGCGCGGTCAATCGCAGGACGGCTGGCCGCTGGTTGACTCCCCTCGGCTCGACCCCAACGAGACAAGGATCGAGGTCGGTCAGAGTTACGCCTACACGATTTACACCCATTGCGGCGTCAACTGGATCGGCATGGATGGGGACCAGTGGCAGGCATTGAATCCACTCGGAAACGGCAATCCTCCGCGAGGTTGGAGACTGCCTGAACGGGGCACGATCACCGTCGTTAACAAGAACCAGGTGGTCTACGCGGATGAGCTAGGTCACGTCGTCCCCTTCAAGCGGGTGCCCGATGCCGACATTCACTGGTGTGCCTAGGCCACGCTGAGATTCCCGAGAGCTACCGGCCTATCACTGCTGCGAGCACGAACCGCACTCCGTCGTCCACCGTCTTTCCGGTCACGTTCGAGGAATGGACCATGTGCCAGCTGATGGTCTCGATCACGGGGGGCACAAACCGGACCGATCCTTCGACGAACTCACCGGACTCGACGCCCTGCTTCATGATGGCCCGAATCGCGCGGGTCCATTTGCCTACAGCGCGCTGCGCGTCCGTGAGTCCTTCACTCTTGACGAGGTCGACGGTCATGCCGCGCAGGTCGAAGGGCATCGTCCGGTACCACTCGAAGTCCCACGCGAGGTAGGCCGCGAGTCGGTCGGTGGCTGGACCGTCGCCTGCAGCCGCACGCTGAGCATGGGCGGCAGGGACGTGCATGTCAAACACCGCCAGTTCACCGAGCATCTCGCGCTTGGAGTCGAAGTGCTTGAACAACGACGGTTGCCGTACCCCGACCTGCTCGGCAATGGCACGGGTCGAGGCTCCACGGAAACCGTGTAGCGCGAAGAGCTGCGACGCGGCCAGGAGGATGCGGTCTTTAGTGCCCCAGTTCGTCTTAGGGGTAGCCCGCAGGTCCAGGACGCGGCGTTCGGCTTCCTCGACGATGGCAGACATGCCGACCTCTCGTCCTGTGGAACGGCGTTCAGCGGCAAGGCTATCAGTTGATACCCTCGTCGTGGTTCGCATTCCAACTCCTCAGGACCTGCCATGACGTCTTCCGGACACCCGCAATTCATCCTCACGCTCTCCTGCCCCGATCGGCCGGGGGTGGTCTACGCGGTCTCGAGCTTCCTCGTGCAGCACAACTGCACCGTCATCTCGAGCCAGCAGTACGGCGACCAAGACACCGGAACGTTCTTCATGAGGGTGCGCTTCACGTACTCGGACGGAGGGGATCTGGCGTCCCTCCAACGTGACTTCGAGCGCATGTCGACGACGTTCGACATGGACTTCGTACTACGAGGCGCCGAGGAGCGGCCGAATGTGCTGCTGATGGTGTCGCGGTTCGGACACTGCCTCAACGACTTGTTGTTCCGGCACCGGATCGGTGCGCTGCCCATCAACATCGCCGGTGTCGTTTCGAACCATCGCGACTACGAAGACTTGGTCGACGACTATGGCTTCCCCTTTCACTACATACCGGTCACACCGGAGACGAAGCCAGAGGCCGAACAGCAGCTGCTCGATCTGATCGACAAGGAGTCCGTCGATCTGGTCGTCCTGGCCCGCTACATGCAAGTCCTATCCGAAGACCTCTGTCGCGCACTCGAGGGTCGCGCCATCAACATCCACCACTCGTTCCTGCCGAGCTTCAAGGGCGGCAAGCCCTACCACCAGGCGCACGAGCGCGGCGTGAAGCTGATCGGCGCCACCGCTCACTACGTCACGAGTGATCTTGATGAGGGGCCGATCATCGAGCAGGAAGTCGCTCGAGTTGATCACACCCTCTCGCCTGAAAAGCTCGTCGCCGTTGGCCGTGACGTCGAGTGCCAGGCCCTGGCCCGGGCCGTCCTGTGGCATGCCGAGAGCCGGATCCTCCTCAACGGGCACCGCACCGTCGTCTTCCGATAGGCCGTACCCCCAGGGTGGGCTGAAACAGCGGATGTCTGCCGGGTGTCGGTGGCGTCGCCTAGGGTCGTCCTATTCGTCGCTGCCGGGGACGCGCTTGCGCTGAGCCCCGTTGGGAGGATGGGTGCGTGCCTGAGCTCAGCTGGACCCTCAGGGGCTTGTCATCGCGCGAAGAAGTCCAGCGCGCACGATTGACCGAACTGCTCAGCCAGGCGGGCTGGCGGTTCGGTGATCGAGCCTCAGCCGCTTCGAGCGACGTCGCGATGGTTTGGGCCAACGACCGCCTCTCCAGCGAGCAGGCGAGATTCCTCCAACATCGCCTCGAGGCGCGGCGCCCGATCCTGTTGCTGGGCCGCACCGTCACGTCCGACCTCTCCGATGAACCGATCCTGCAGGAGGCCAGTGGGATCGTTCCCCGCGCCTGGATGAGCCCGCATCCAGCACGTCTGCGCCCGGAAGGGGCGGAGGGTTGGGCTCAACGGGTTGCGCCGCTCGACGGTGAGCTCGAGCTGGTGACGTCGGTCCTCACCGTCGACAAACAGCGCGACTCCGTGGAGTCGTGGGTCACCGCTCCGGTCGGGTTGTCACGCCAGCCCGTGGTCACCTGGAACCCTGACGCTGCGGTCGGCGTCTTCGCCGCTGCCGCCGAGGCAGCGAGCGCTGACTCCACCAATGACCTGGGCCTGATCGGCCGACTGCTGCACCTCGTGCTCCGGCGCATCGTTGGCGTGGACCCGACAGCAGCGCCGCGTCCGCTGAGCGTCGGACTGCTCGGTTTCGGAGCGATCGGAGCCGAGCATGCAAGGGCGATCGTCGACCTGCCGGGCCTCGACCTCTCGGTGGTCTGTGACCGCAACGAGGAACGGCTGGCGCAGGCGTCCCTGCTCTCCCCCGACGTCACCGTGACGACCGACGCGCGGAGCCTCCTGGAAGGAGACGCCGACCTGATCGTTGTTTCCACGCCGCCTGACACTCATGCAGAGTGGGCAACCCGCATGATGGCCGGCGGCAAGGACGTGATCGTCGAGAAGCCATTCGCCCTCACCACGGACGAAGCCGACCACGTCATCGACGACGCGCACGCCCAGGGCCGCAGAGTCGTGACCTACCAGAACCGCAGGTACGACCCAGACTTCCTGGCTGTGCGGAACGCCATCGGAACCGGTCGGATCGGTGACCTGTTCCACCTGGAGACTTTTGTCGGTGGGTACGGACACCCCTGCAATTACTGGCACTCCGACGAAGAGGTGTCGGGTGGAGCCATCTACGACTGGGGCTCACACGTGCTCGACCAGATTCTTCAGCTGCACCCGGCTCCAATCGCGCACGTCACCGCGATTGAGCACAAGCGCAAGTGGCTCGACGTCACCAATGCCGACCACACGTCGCTGCACATCCGCTTCAAGGACGGCGTCGAGGCCAGCTTCACTCACTCAGATCTCGCGTCCGCACTCAAACCTCGATGGTTGGCGCTGGGCACAGAGGGCGCGTTGTCGAGCAGGTGGCGCGCCGAGAGCGTCATCGCGCGAACCGAGATCGGCACGCTCCATGAGGATCGACTCGCCGCGACCGACTCTCCGCCCGATGTCTTCCTGCATGGCATCGACGGCTCAGAGACGACGCTCGTGCTGCCGACTCCCCCCACTCACCCCTTCCATCGAGAGCTCGTCGACGATCTGTTGTTCGGCTGGCCGATGAGCGTGACCGCTGGCCAGTCCAGACGTGTCGTGGCCGTCATGGAGGCGGCCAGGGCGTCCGCGCAGAGCGCCGGTGAACCCGTCGAGGTTGATGGGGAGTTGTGACAGCTGCGCCGGTGCGGTGGGGTTTTTTGGCCGCCGGGTACATCGCGACCAGAGCCCTGGCTCCCGCTGTCCACCGTGCGGCTGGGGCGGAGCTGTACGCGGTCGCAGCGCGAGATCAGCACCGGGCCGAAGCGCTCCAACCCCGCCGCGTCCATAGCACCTACCGCGACGTCTTAGATGACCCAGACGTCGACGCGGTTTACATCTCGCTCACCAACGAGGCGCACCTGCCTTGGATCACCGCCTCGCTGGAGGCTGGCAAGCACGTCCTCTGCGAGAAGCCCCTCACGATGAGCGCGGCCGAGTGCGAGGCCGCATTTGGATGCGCAGAGCGTGAGCGTCGACTTCTCGTCGAGGCCGGCTGGATGCGGTGGCACCCGCGATACCGCCGGGCAGCCGAGCTGCTCGGCTCTGCAGCTTCGGGCGCGGCCCAGGAGATCGGCGCCACGTTCACCTTCGATGGCGTGCCGGAGGACAATTACCGCAAGCACAGATCGCTGGGTGGTGGCGCGCTGCTCGATCTGGGCGCGTACGTTTTGGCGCCCGTGATCGACTGGTGTGGACCTTCGAGGTGGAGCATCAATGCGCGGCAGACCGTGAACGACCGTGGAGCCGACCTACGGACGGACGCCACCCTGAACTCCGGCAACACGACGGCCCGCATCACCACGTCGATCGTCGACCCCGAGCAGCAGGCCCTCACGGTTGCGGCCGCAGGGGTGACGCTCACCTGGGGTCCGGACGCGTTCACCAGCTGGCGCGCGGCGTCCACTCTCACTGTGGCCGATGAGACCACCCAGACCGTCGAGGAGTTCGCACCGTGTGACGCCTACCAGCTCATGGTCGAAGACGTGTCGCGTCGGGTGAAGGATGGCGAGACAGTGCGTGCGCCCGAGCGCGATGCATCACTGCGTACGGCGCTGCTCATCGACCAGATTGCGTCGGCAGCTTCGGTGGCGGCGTGACAACCGTGCCGACCGACGAGCAGTGGCCAGTGGACGACTGGTGGGAGCCCCAACCCATCGAGGTCGCCGACCACGTCAACCTCGCCGTCAGAGTCCGAGCTGGGGAGCAGCGGCCGGTCGTGATGGTGCACGGTCTGGCGTCGAACGCGCTGCTGTGGCATGACGTTGCGGAGGCCGTGCACGTCCAGGGGCACGCTGTCGCTGTCGTCGATCTCCGGGGGCACGGCAGGTCTGACCGCCCGCCCAACGGCCATGACACCGCGACCGCAGCTGCAGACCTCGTGCGCATCGTCGAGACGCTCGGGTGGGTGGATCGACGAGCGGTGATAGCAGGCCAGTCATGGGGCGCGAACGTCGCGATCCGAGCCGCCGCAGAGTCCGATCTCTTGGGTGGCGTCCTCGCTGTCGATGGCGGCTGGATCCACCTCTCCGACCGGTTCCCCGATTTCGACGAATGCTGGCGCGTGCTCGCGCCACCCGGGTTCGGCGACCGACCCCCTGGCGCAGTCCTTGAGCTGCTGCGCAACCACACCGCGGGCTGGCCTGAACACTCGCTCGCGGCCATCGTGGGCAACCTCGAGGTCGTCGACGGCAGGGTGCGTAACCGACTGGCGTTGGAGCATCACAAGCAGATTCTCAAGTCCATGTGGGATGACGACCCAGCAGTCCGGTACCCGCGGGTGAAGGTTCCCGTGCACCTTATGGTGGCCGGACGCTCAGAGTCCGTCGACGTTGACAAGGCGGCGCAGATGATCGGCGACAGCACGGTCAGCTGGCACCCGGACGCGCACCACGACGTTCACCTGCAACATCCCGAGCTCGTTGCGGAGCGGGCGCTGCAGCTCGTGTCGCGCGTGCAAGGATCGGCCCAAGCATGATCGTGTTCTCTGGCAACCATCATTCGACAGGCACTGTGCGCGTGGAGGTGCGATGAGCCGGATCGTGCTCATGGGATCGGGTGAGACGGCACCAGCCATGGTGAAGGTGCACCGAGCGGTCATGGATTCGTCCGGCGACGGCCGGGCCGTGATGCTCGACACCCCGTTCGGCTTCCAGGTCAATGCCGACGATCTGACGCATCGGACCGTTCGCTACTTCGCTGAGTCAGTCGGTCACACGGTCGAGGCCGCACGCTGGCGGCACCGCGACGAGCCAGGGCATGACAAGACCCTCGCCGAGATCAGTCAGGCCTCGTGGCTGTTTGCCGGCCCGGGAAGTCCGACGTATGCGCTCGAGCAGTGGCGCGACACCCCGATGCCCGGCGCCATCAGTGATGTCGTACAGCGTGGCGGAACTGTCGTTCTGGGCAGTGCGGCGGCGGTCACTGCAGGACGTTGGGCGCTGCCGGTGTACGAGATCTACAAGGTCGGCACTCCCCCGCACTGGGTGGAGGGCCTCGACCTGCTGTCGGAGTTCGTCGGTCTCACCGTCGCCGTCGTGCCGCACTTCGACAACGCCGAAGGCGGCACGTACGACACCCGTTACTGCTACCTCGGCGAGGACCGTCTGGTCGCGCTCGAGCAACAGCTGGGTGATGAGGGAGCAGTACTCGGTGTCGACGAACACACTGCCGTCCTGATCGACGTGAGACAGCAGACCGTCGAAGTGCGCGGCTCTGGTGGCCTGACAGTGCGACGCGGTGGACGCAGCCAAGTGCTGTCGGCCGATGCGACCTACCCCGTGAGCGAAATCGTCTCGATCGTCAAGGGCGAGAGCGCTGCCGCTGTATTTGAAGCGCCCGACCGGAGCGCCGCAGAGCCGGTCATCGCGGAACAGCGCACCCAACCGTCGTTGGATGCTGACGTCGCAGAGCACCGTACGCGATTCGACGCGGCACTCGAAGCGCGAGACGTCGATGAGGCTGTTGCGGCTCTGCTGGATGTCGAGCAGTCGATTCAGGCGTGGTCAGCCGACACCCTCCAGAGCGACGCGGTCGACCGCGCTCGTCGGGAGCTGCGAGCGATGGTCGTCCGCCTGGGTGAGCTCGCCAAGGCAGGGGTCACCGATCCCGCGGACGTCGTCGCGCCGGTCGTGGAGGCGGTGTTGGACGCCCGGCGACGCGCCCGAGACGCCAAGGACTTCGCTGTGAGTGACTTACTGCGGGATCTACTGACCACCGCGGGTGTGCAGGTCAATGACACGCCAGAAGGCGCGACATGGGAGTTTCGCCCCGACTGAATGCGAAAGGCCCGGGCGTCCCACCTGACGGTTTACCCGCCAGTTGGAAGTACCCGGGCCTTCCTGAAGCCTGTGAACCGGATCACCGGGTCACCGTGGGCTGTGATCAGGCCGGACGAACGTTCTCCGCCTGGGGGCCCTTCGGACCCTGAGTGATCTCGAACTCGACGCGCTGGTTCTCTTCGAGGGTGCGGTACCCGTCCATCGTGATGGCCGAGAAGTGAACGAAGACGTCGGCGCCGCCGCCGTCCTGCTCGATGAATCCGTAACCCTTTTCAGCGTTGAACCACTTAACGCTGCCTACTGCCATGAAACTCTCCAACTCTTCACGCTTCCGACCACACACCGTGTGTGGACGGGGCTGCACCGCGGCAATGCCCGCGAATCTTTCCGCAGGCGCCTCGTTGGTCCACTGCCGGTGGCGGCGACGAGCGAAACGTGACGACGGAAAACTTCGGCAACCGCCGTTGACGCTATCACGCGACCCTGAGGACGGGTCGGACGTCACCGCACGTCAGTGGCGGTGCCGGGCTGGGCTTGTTGCTGGACCTGTTGCTGGGACACCTCGCGGACGGCCAGTGACTGGATCAGGGTCGAGTCATGTGGCGCCACCATGAGGGTCACCCGAATGCGTTGTGGCGCTGCATCGCCAGGCGTGTCGCGCTCAGGCTCGAGCTCCCACGTGACTGCCCCTGGCGACGGACGTCGAGTCGAGTCGGGCACCTCGACGAGCGGGCCGTAGCGGTCATCCAGATCAGCCATGACGCCCAGTCGCTCCGCCCACGGCAGGTCACGCTCGACGTTGTCGGCCCACAGCGTGCGCAACGCCTCCCCCTCCGGACCATCACGATCGTCGGCCGCGAGCCACCTCCGTACCGCGGCCTCCGCCGCGTCCAGCCCGGCAATCTGTGTCGCAGGTGGTGTTGTCGGCGCACCCGTCTGTTTCACGACGTCCGCAAGCGCCGCAGCCGCCACAGTGCCCATCGGCGCGTAGGTGCCGTTGGCGAGCGCCACGATGCCGATCCCGGACGCAGGATGCCACCGCATGTGCGAGCCGAAGCCTGGATAGCCGCCGGAGTGGAACACTGTGCGGCCCCATGGGGTGAACTCCTCGAAGAGTCCGAAGCCGTAGCCGACGACAGTCGGCGGAGCACCCTCGTCGCGGGACGCCGAAGCGCCCACCAGGCGCTGGGTCCGCTGCATCTCGCGGCGGCTGAGCGGTCGGATCACTCGATCGTCGTCGTCGTCGGACGAGAAGAAGCCCACCCACCTGGCGAGGTCGGCCACCGTGCTCAGCAACCCTCCCATGGGTGAGAACGCACCGGACGCCGCGATGGGCTCCTCCTGCCACCCCGCGGTCCGTCGCACGTAGCCGGTCGCCACGTCCTCGGCCTCGAGCGCCATCGGATCGAAACCGGTCGCGCGCAGCCCCAGAGGTTCGAGGACGCGCTGCCTCACCGCCTCCGTGTAGGGCAGGTCGGACACCGCACTGATCACCAGGCCTAAGAGTGCATAACCCATGTTGGAGTACTCGAACAGATCGCCAGGTGGCAGATGCGGTCGCACTCCTTTGGTGAGAAGGGCTCGGAAGGCGTCGATCTCGAGGTCTTGCTGTCGGTCGCCCCACGGGTCGTCCGTGAGGAAGCCGCCACCCATGGTGAGCAGGTGCCGCACGGTGATCTCTTCGGTGGGCGGTCCCCCCGCCGCGAGCTCAGGAACGAGGTCGACGACAGGGGTGTCCAGGCTGAGGAGGCCGGCGTCCCGGAGCGACAAGACGGTCGTGGCGGTGAAGCTCTTCGTCATCGACGCGATTCGGAAGGCCCTGTGAGGACCAGGGGCGTCCGTCGTGTCGATCTGACTCACTCCGCACGCGGCCGTGTGCACAAGATCCCCGTCGACGATCAGCCCGTAAGCGATCCCGGGCGCGTTCTCGGCCTCCAGCGCACGCTGAAAGTGGGGCTCGACGATCTTGGCGAGTTGATCTGCTGGGTATCGCGCGTTGGGGCTGGTCACGCGGGTCAGCGTGCCACGGTCCTCCACTCCGCGCCCCCACTGGCCGATGATGTGTGCATGGTTCGAGTTGTGAGGTGGACGTCCGTCACCGCTGTCGTGCTGATGATCGCCACCACCGCGCTGATGGCTCCGCCAGCTGGCGCCGGAAAGAACGATCCCTACCTGTCGTCGACTGTGCCCGTCGCAAAAGGCTGCATCGTGCTCAATCGCGCGTGGGCGGGGGTCAAGGTCGCCCTCGTGCAACGGCGACTCAACACCACCCACGAGCTCGACCGATATGGAAACGACACCTACAACGCCGTGCGTGCTTTCCAGGAGCGCAAAGACCTCAGGGTGACCGGCCGGGTCAACCGAAACACCTGGAAGGCACTGAGGATCGGTCGAGCCTTCTGCATGGACCGTTTCACCGTGCAACCGACGGTCGACAAGCCCGCCTCGCCGCAGAAGCGCACGGACGCGATGATTCGCTGGGCCAGGGCACAGCTCGGCCGTCCCTACATCTGGGGTGGCGCCGGCCCAGTCGGCTACGACTGCTCGGGCTTCGCTCTGCAAGCGATGCACGCCGGTGGGCGCGTGTTGCCGGCCGTGACGACCTACCTGCACCAACGACGCGACTTCCCCACCGCTTCGCGCATCTTCGACTCCGGACTTCGCAAGCGTCCACTGTCAGAGCGGAAGCGCGGCGACTTGATCTTCTTTGGATCGGCTGGCTCCATCAGCCACATGGCGATCTACCTCGGTCACGGCCGCGTGATCGAGGCCGTGCGCCCGCAGGTCCGGATCGCCTCGCTGTGGGGACGTTCCACCCCGATCAAGCCGAAGGTGATCCGACCGTTCGGCCGTTAGTGCGTCAGAGCGGCTCGTCCTGCCAGATGCGCTGAGCCAGATGCATGCGTAGTGGAACGAACGGCATGACGCCTGGCGCCTGGTCGAGCACCGACTTCAGCTCCGCCATCAACTCACCGAACGCCGGCGCAGCACGGTGGGCCGCTCGACCTTCCTCACCCTCGAACCACTCGTGGAGCCAGACCACCTCTGGCTCGTCCGGATCGAGCGAGATGCAGAAGAACTCGGTAGCGGGCTCCTCGGAAAGCCGATCCATATAGCGGTGCAGCGCGTCCAGAAGCGCTGGGCGACCACCCGGCTCGGCCTGCAGCTTGACGACCAGCCCATGTCGATCCGGCAGCAGGCGGGAACGCGGAATCCCCTGCTCATCGCGCTCCAGCGCACCGGTCATGTCGACATCCTCACCTCGACTCGGCCACCGACGCTAGCAAATGCCCTGATTATCGACCGACCTGAATACTTGAAGGATTCTTCATTTGCTAAGGTATGCGGTGACTCTGGAGGCCGGATGACCGTTCCGCTGTATCAGGCGAAAGCCGACTTCTTTCGCACCCTGGGGCACCCGGCCAGAATCCGCGTGCTCGAGCTGCTGAGTGAACGCGACCACGCCGTTCACGAGCTGCTCGACGCCATCGAGATCGAGCCCAGCAATTTGTCACAGCAACTGAGCGTGCTCAGGCGCGCAGGTCTTGTCGATCAACGCCGCGAAGGCGGCGAAGTGATCTACGCGGTCAGCGCACCTGAGGTGACCGATTTGCTGCAAGCGGCCCGGACCGTCCTGCTCGAGATCATCCAGGACCGAAGCGCGCTGCGAGCCGAGCTGCGTCCTGCACGCCGAGCCACCCGCTAGTCCCGAAGCAACTATCGAAGGAACATGTCTCCCACCGCTGGCGTTCGTTCTGCCGCCGAACGCGTCGTCGCGCTCCTGCCGACTCGCGCTGATCTCCGGGCTGCGCGTCGCCAGCCACGTCGCGATGTCTTGGCGGGTGTCACTGTCGCCCTCGTGGCGCTGCCACTGGCTCTCGCCTTCGGTGCCACCTCGGGGTTAGGAGCAGAGGCAGGGCTCGTCACAGCCGTTGTCGCGGGACTCCTGGCCGCAGTGTTCGGAGGATCGAACTTCCAGATCAGCGGCCCCACCGGGGCGATGACCGTGGTCCTCGTGCCGATCGCTGCCACGTTCGGCGCACCCGGGGTGCTGATGGTCGGCGTGATGGCCGGGCTGATCCTCATCGGCCTCGCGGTCGCACAGGCCGGTCGCTACGTCCGTCTCATCCCGCTGCCGGTGATCGAAGGATTCACCGTTGGGATCGCCATCGTCATCGCACTGCAACAGGTGCCCGCGACGCTCGGCGTCTCCGGTGAGGGTGAGAAGGTCACGGCCGTTGCGATCAGTGCGATCACGTCATGGTTCGACGCCCCCATATGGGCACCACTTCTGACTGCTGGCGCGGTCGCGGCGGTCATCCTGCTCACCGCTCGACTGCGACCAGGGTTCCCCATCTCACTGATTGCAGTGGCGGCCGCCGCTGTCGTCGTCAACCGGCTCGATCTGGACGTCGCGGTCATTGGGGGCTTGCCCGCAGGCTTGCCGATACCCTCCCTGCCTGACTTCCCGCTCAGCCAACTGTCGTCGCTGGTCGTCCCCGCGTTCGCTGTGGCAGCCCTCGCCGCCCTCGAAAGCCTGTTGTCCGCCACCGTGGCGGACGCGATGAGTGTCGGTGAGCGGCACGACTCCGACCGTGAGCTGTTCGGCCAAGGGATCGCCAACGTGTTCGCTCCCCTGTTCGGAGGCATCCCCGCCACGGGCGCAATCGCCCGTACCGCCGTGAACGTCCGCGCTGGCGCCCACTCCCGGCTCTCCGCAGTGACGCAGTCAGTCGTCCTCCTGCTGGTCGTCAGCATCGGTGCCGCTCTGGTCGAGGACATTCCACTCGCCGCCCTGGCCGGCGTCCTGATCGCTACAACCGTGCAGATGGTCGAGGTGTCGAGCCTCAAGGCACTGTGGCGTTCGACGCGCGGTGACGCGTTCGTCCTCGTCGCCACGGCCGCATGCACGGTGCTGCTCGACTTGGTGGCGGCAGTCGTGATCGGTCTCATCCTGGCCGGCGCCTATGCCCTTCGACAGGTCGCGCGAGCCGCACGGATCGACGAGACCCCGATCCACGACGAGTCGCACACGGACGAGGAAGTAGCCCTGCTGAAAGAGCACATCGTGGCCTACCGGTTGGAAGGAGCGCTCTTCTTCGGCGCGGCACACTCCTTCCTCCTCGACCTGTCCGAAGTGAGCGACGTACGCGTCGTCATTCTGCGGATGTCACGCATTACGACCCTCGACGCCACAGGCGCTGCCGTTCTCGCCGACACCATCCAACGGCTCGAGGGACGCAAGATCACTGTGCTGTTGTCCGGCGTCCGTCCCGAGCACGACCATCTGCTGCGACGCCTCAAGGTCTACGACGCACTCACTCACGAAGACCACGTGTTCGCAACGACGCCACAGGCCATCGAGCACGGACGTGACCACGTGCACCGACACGCGCTGCTTCACGAGCAAGTTGCCCCGTAGCGACCTCGTCGATGGCCGGCACAACTCTGCGTCAGCTATCTGGTCGTGTAGAACGCAACAGCGGCGGCTGCGGCCACGTTGAGCGAGTCCACTCCGCCCGCCATCGGAATGCGCAGACGGTAGTCGGCCAACTCCTGAGCGGCCGGAGTGATGCCGGCACCCTCGGTACCCAGGATGAGGGCGAAATGGGGGTGCGCCGCCGCAACGAAGTCGTCAAGGTCGATCGACTGCTCCCCCGGCGTCATGGCCGCGACCGTGTAGCCAGACGCCTTCAGTAGCTTGATGTCGTCCGGCCAGGATCTGAGTCGCGTCCACGGAACCGCAAACACTGCACCCATCGACACCCGAACCGAACGTCGGTACAGCGGATCGGCGCACTCCGGTGTCACCAAGACCCCGTCAACCCCAAGAGCGGCTGCGCTTCTTATCCCCGCACCCAGGTTGGTGTGGTCGACGATGTTCTCGAAGATTGCGATTCGCGAGCGGTCAGCGCGGACAGCATCGACCACGTCTTGGATCGACGGCAGCGGCAGGCGGCTCATGGCAGCCAAGGCGCCGCGGTGGACGCGGTAACCGGTAACGGCTCTGACGAGGTCCTCGTCCCCCACGAACACGGGGCAGTCCACGGGCAGGTCGAGCTGCTCAACGGCCGAGAGCCAACGCGGCGTGGTGAGAACCGATCGAACGGGGTAGCCAACAGCCAACGCCCGCGCAATCACCTGGTGGCTCTCGGCCATGAAAAGGCCATGCTCGGGCTCCAACCGCCTACGGAGCCCGACATCGGTGAGGTTGCGATAGTCGTCCAGAAGCGGGTCGGACGGATCCGTGACAGATCGAACGATCATGACCGCACCAGCACGACGACTGCGACGGTGCCGACGGCGATGATGAAGAGGCGCAGTGCGAGCTCCGGAAGTCGGCGTCCATAGTGAGCACCGAGGTAGCCGCCAATGCCCGCGCCGACAGTCATGACGACCGCAATGCCCCAGTCAACCTCCGCGACGATGATGAACAGCACAGCCGCCACTGCGTTGACCACTGCGGCGAGCACGTTCTTGAGCGCGTTCACGCGCTGCAAGTTCGCGTCGACGAAGGCACCAAGAATGGCAATCAGAAGCACGCCTTGTGCCGCCCCGAAGTAGCCGCCGTAGATTCCCACCAGGTAAACGAGCGTCCAGGTGGTGATTCCGCCGACGATGTGGGTGTTGTGCGCAATCGAGAGCCTGCGCGCCATGTAGGGCTGGATGGCGAACAGCACCACACCGAGCGCCACGAGAACTGGAACGATCGCCTCGAAGGCGCTCTCGGGGAGGACGAGAAGGAGAACTGCCCCCGTAACTCCGCCCAGCACCGAGGCGGGCACGTAGCGTCTGATGCGCTGAGGCTGCTCGGACAGCTCCCGCCGATAGCCCAGGCTCCCGGCCACAGATCCAGCCACCAGGCCCACTGTGTTGCTGACGTTGGCCGTGAGGGGTGGGACGCCGAGCGTGACGAGGGTCGAGAAGGTGACCAGGGTGCCCGAGCCAACGAGGGCGTTGATGGCGCCTGCCGCCGTGGCCGCGGCGAAGACCGCCGCCCACTCCCACCCGTCGATCACGGGCACACCCTGCCATCCGCCGCCCGGGACGCCGATCAAGGCGCCCCTGGACCGCGCCGATGTCTTCTGGCATGAGCCCGACGGCCCCGACGGCAGAGCCGAGCCGGGCAGCGTCGGCTGCTCGAATTCGTCGACGCCTGCTGTCCGGGCTCTGCATCGCCCTGTCGATCGGTCTCCTCGCCTCCATTCCAGGGGCGGCGAGTGCTGAGACTGCCGACCAAGCGCGTGCGCGAGCCGATGCGGCGGCCGAGCGGGTTGCCGAGCTGCAGGACCGCGTGGTCGCCGCCCGGAAGCAGTACGAGAAGGCGCTGCAGCAGCTGGCGGGGGCGGTCACGACTAAGATCAGCGCCGACGCCGCTGCCGACTCAGCCGCGCACGCCGCCCTGACCGCTGAGCGCGAGGAGGCCGCCGCCGTCCGTGCGCTGGAGCAGTCCGGCGGCTCCCTCGGGATGTTCGCTGGGGTGCTGGACGCCGGCAGCCCGAGCGAGTTCGTCGCGCGCTGGAAACTGTCCACCGATGTCGTCTCCATGCTATCCACCGAGTCCGACGTCCAGCAGGCAGCAGCCGAGCACAGCGCCGACGTGGAAGAGCGAACAGACGCCAGAGCGACCCGATCGATGGTCGTGATGGCCGACGTACAAGGTGCGTACTCCGAGCTCAACGCGCTTCTCGACGAACAACAGGAAATACTCGACACCCTGGACGCTGAGGCACGCCGGTTGGCCCAGGCCGAGCGCGTCGAGGCCCAGATCGCGGCGGAACGCGCCGCGGCCGCTGCCAGCGCCGCCTCGGCGAGCAGCGAGGCGACCGCCGGCGGCATCCCCAAGTCGTATCTCGCCCTATACCAGTCCGCGGCAGCGACCTGTCAGGGACTCCCGTGGCCAGTGCTCGCAGCCATCGGCCAGGTCGAGAGCGGCCACGGCTCCAACACCGGGCCGTCCTCAGCCGGGGCTATGGGACCGATGCAGTTCCTGCCCAGCACGTTCGCCGCGTACGCAGTGGACGGCGACGGCGACGGAACTGCTGACATCTGGAACCCTGCGGACGCGATCTACAGCGCGGCGAACTACCTGTGCGCCAACGGGGCAGGTGCCGGCCCTCGAGCGCTGTACAACGCGATCTGGCACTACAACCACGCGGACTGGTACGTGCAGATGGTGATGCAGGTCGCCGCAGGCATCGCACGGAACTTCAACCAGCCGGTACCGGTGGCTGAGAACCCGTCGGTCTGAGGCTGCTCCAAGCAGCCTGAATCTGCCCAGCTGCTTAGGAACTAGGACGCCGACGGCTTGCGGAACGCCTCACCAAGCTGACTGACCGCCTGAGACAGCTCCGCTGGCACGATCCACAGCTTGTTCGACGGACCTGCAGCAATCTGCGGCAGTGCCTGCAGGTACTGGTAAGCGAGCAACTTGGGGTCGGGATCTGCCCGGTGAATCGCGTCGAAGACCGTCTGGATCGCGGTTGCTTCACCTTCGGCACGCACGATCGCTGCGCGGGCGTCACCCTCTGCATTCAGAATCGCGGCCTGCT
>DASUFV010000149.1:0-3143 GCA_036274415.1 Actinomycetes bacterium | reverse complement strand
GCGTAATTCTTTCGTTCCGTAGGGTGACTTCGTTAGTCGCCCAAATGGGTGAACACAAAGTGTTATCTCGATTACACAGCGCGATCTTCGCAGGTCACGGGCCTGTGGAAAATGATCTGCTCCAGCAGTCGGCGGGGTCAGTCGGCGGCATCAGTCGGCGGGGCCCGCGGAACCTCTGCCCTCGAGCAGCGGTGTCGCCCGATCCCAGCTCACCGCGCCGCCGTCCTTGCGGCGACGCGCGACGCCGGCCAAGGCCTCGAGGACCACCCGGTTGCCCAGGAACGCGGTGATCTCGGCGTGGTCGTAAGGGGGCGAGACCTCGACCACGTCGATCCCGGCGATGGGCAGCTCGTAGCAGATGCGCGACACCGCGTCGAGCAGCTGGCGGGCGGACAGGCCACCCGGCTCTGGAGTTCCGGTGCCGGGCGCATGTCCTGGGTCGCACACATCGATGTCGACCGACAGGAAGACCCCGTCGCAGTCGTCGGTAGCGATGGCAAACGCTTCGTCGAGCACCGCGTCCAGACCCTTGGCGACGATCTCGCTCATGTGGAACGACCGCATGTTCTGGTCGGCCATCCAGTCAAGAGTCTCCGGGCCCGGCCAGTAACCCCGCAGCCCGAGCTGCAGGAATCGGTCACCGCGCGCTGCTCCGGACTCGATCAGTCGTCGCATCGGCTGGCCGTGGCCGTACAGCGAGCCGAACTCGATGTCTCCGGTGTCTGCATGGGCGTCGAAGTGAATCACCGAGACGCGGCCATAACCGGCGGCGCGGGCCACTCCCGTCACGTCCGGCCACGTCACAGTGTGGTCGCCACCGAGGATGAGCGGGAGCTTTCCTGCTTCTGCGACGGTCGCTACGGCGTCCTCGATGATCTGGCAGCTGCGGACGACATCACCTGAGTACACCTCGAGGTCACCGGCGTCCATGACAGTCAGGTCGGTGGACAGTGCGTCAACACGCATTGCCATGTGGGGCCGGACGCCGTCCTGCGGCAAGTAGTCGGTGGAGCGCATCGCCATCGGACCGAATCGGGTGCCCGGCCGGTGGCTGGTCCCACCGTCGAACGGCGCACCGATGATGACGACGTCGGCGTCGCGGTAGCTCGCAGCGTCACCGAGGTCGCACGGCGGGACACCCAGGAACGTGATGTCGGGGCCGAACATGGGTCCGTAGCGCGTCATGGCGCTGACCCTATCTACGTCAGTGCAGCGCGATCACCGTGGTTCTCATGCCGAGTGATACCGGGGTCAGCCAGCGATGGCCCAGGCTGGCCGGTAGTACCGCGCCAGCGTGGCACCGCATGCGACAGCGAGGTCTTCATCGGCACCCGTGAAGGACTGACCGTTGTCGCGCGTCACCCAGAACTCCCCGAGTGCACGCCCACTGTGCCGGATCGGGGCGCCGAGGCAGTCCGTGCGGCGCATGGCCCGCAACAGCGCGCGATACTCCGGCGGGCACATTGGGTCGGCAAGCGCCGCGTGGTAAGCACCGCCGCGCGCCAGGTGCTGCGCGCTGAACGGGAAGTCCGAGAACGGGTAGTACTCGGCGTTGGGACGCGCCCGCTCGGTGGCCGCGAGTCGTCCGACATTGCGGATGGTCTGGAATCGGACGTTGCCGTAGTCCATGAGGTTGATAGCGGTGGCCGACCCGTCGAACAGGTCGCAGAGAAAGTCCGCCGCGACGTCGGGACAGTGATCTGGTCTTGCCTCAGAGAGAACGCGCCGGAACTCGACGATGACGCTCACGACGTCACGCTCGGCCTCGCCCCCGCGCCAGCTCACAAACGTCGATGATCGACTGTGTGAGCACTCCGATCCATACGCCGGACGGGTGAGCGCCGCACGCAGTTGTGGCCCCGTTCGTTTCAAACGGGGCCACAACGGACATTCCACGCCAGCACTGCTGGCGAATTGCTACGAGTTCTGCGGGAAGCCCAAGTTGATGCCGCCGTGGCTCGGGTCGAGCCAGCGACTCGTCACAACCTTGCCTCGGGTGTAGAAGTGCACACCTTCGGTTCCATGCGCGTGCGAGTCACCGAACAGTGAGTTCTTCCACCCGCCGAACGAGTAGTACGCCATGGGCACGGGGATCGGCACGTTGATGCCGACCATGCCGACCTCTACCTCGTTCTGGAAGCGACGAGCCGCGCCACCGTCATTGGTGAAGATGGCTGTGCCGTTTCCGTACGGGTGCTCGTTGATGAGCTTGAGACCTTCGTCGTACGAGTGGACGCGCACAACTGAGAGCACGGGACCGAAGATCTCGTCGCGGTAGATGCTCATGTCGGGCGTCACGTTGTCGAACAGTGTCGGCCCCAACCAGAAGCCGGTCGGCTCACCGTCGGGCTGCACGTCCCGTCCATCGACGACGAGCGTTGCGCCTTCTTCGACACCCGCAGCGACGTACCCACTCACCTTGTCGCGGTGTGCGGCGGTGACCAAGGGGCCCATGTCGCAGCCTCGGCGTCCATCGCCGGTACGCAGCCTCTTTATGCGGTCCTGGATCTTTCCGACTAGCTCGTCGGCGATGCTGTCGACTGCGATCAGTGCAGAGATCGCCATGCACCGCTCACCAGCTGAGCCGAAGCCGGCGTTGATGGCCTGGTCGGCGGCCAGGTCGAGGTCGGCGTCCGGCAGGACGAGCATGTGGTTCTTCGCGCCACCCAACGCCTGCACACGCTTGCCGTTGCTCGTGCCGTTCTCGTACACGTACTTCGCGATGGGCGTCGAGCCGACGAACGACACCGCCTTGACGTCCGGGTGGTCGAGCAGACGGTCGACCGCAACCTTGTCGCCGTGCACGACGTTGAAGACGCCCGATGGCAGGCCGGCTTCGGCCCAGAGCTGGGCGATGAAGTTGGCTGCCGAAGGGTCTTTCTCGCTCGGCTTGACGATCACGGTGTTGCCCGCGGCGATCGCTATCGGAAAGAACCACATGGGCACCATGGCCGGGAAGTTGAACGGCGAGATGATGCCGACGACGCCGAGCGGCTGGCGAATCGAGTACACGTCAACCCGGGTCGACACACTCTCGGAGAATCCGCCCTTCAGCAGGTGCGGGATTCCGCAGGCGAACTCGACCACCTCTTGACCGCGGGTCACCTCTCCGAGTGCGTCCGAGAGCACCTTGCCGTGCTCGG
>DASUFV010000148.1:0-19232 GCA_036274415.1 Actinomycetes bacterium | reverse complement strand
CTCGGCGATCGCGCGGTCGCGAGCGAGGTGCGCACTGGACGGGGACACGGGCGGCCAGCCTATCGCTCGACCGCACTGACCACGTATGTCTGCTGGCTACCATCGCAGCATGACGTCCTCCCGTCGGCGTCCGGCGCGCGGCGTCCGGCGATGGACCCGCGCCACACTCGCGGTACTGACTGGAGCGATGGTTGTTGTTCCGCTCGTGGCGACTGACGGGGCGAACGCCGCTCCGCTGAA
The DNA here is from genome assembly GCA_036274415.1 of Actinomycetes bacterium. Lineage (GTDB taxonomy): Bacteria > Actinomycetota > Actinomycetes > JAHEKZ01 > JAHEKZ01 > JAHEKZ01. The sequence continues at coordinate 18,992 of DASUFV010000148.1, read as the reverse complement.
GGCCGAGTTGAATCTGACGTCCTTCTCACCGATCTCGGTCGAGGACGGCAAGACCGTCCGAGCGTCGGGGACTTTTACGACCAACAAGAACCTCGCGGACGTGGTGGTGCAGCTCGAGGTTGGCAACACGGCGTTCTTCTCCCGAAGTGCAGTGACCGAAGCGGCGTCAACACCCCCATTCACATCGCCGGTCTTCGACGCCACCGATGACTTGCGCCGGGTGCGCAAGGGGGAGACCGTGCCGTTCCGAATCGCCTTCCCGGCCGAGAACTTGCCCTTCTTCGATCCCGGTGTCTTCCCCATGCGGATCGTCGCCTCTGACGGGGTCACCGGCGAGGTGCTGGCCTCGGTCTCGACGTTCTTGCCTTGGTCCCCGTCCGGTGTGGGTCCCGCACCGTCCCGGCTGCTCATGATCTGGCCGCTCATCGGCAACGCGGAGTTCACCACAGCCGGTGCCGACGAGTCGGTGGATCGCGCCGCACTCTTCAACACCGCGATGTCCCCTGGAGGGCGCCTGGAGACCCTCGTCACCGAAGGTGCCCGCGCCCGTGCGACCTGGGTGGTCGATCCCGCCCTGATCGATCAGGCGGACGAGCTGGGCACTCCCTCTGCTGAAGACTTCTTGAACGGAGTCGCCGACGAGGCGCACGAAGAGCACGTGGTGGCCCTGCCCTATGGCGACCCCGATGTGGCGGCCGTCGCAGCTGCCGGGCGCCCCGGTGTTCTCGTCGAAGGCGATGAGAAGGCGGCGCGGGTGTTCGACCGGCTGCTCGCTGCCACGCCTCGTACTGATCTGTCCTGGCCGGCCGACGGGGCCGGCGACGAGCAGACCATCACGACGTCCGGCCGCGCCGGCGACAACTTCGTGCTGCTCGACGCAGAGAACGTGCCACTCGTGACGCCCGAGGACTACACGCCGTCCGGCCGCATCGACTGGCCCGACCCCGAGCTGGATGTGCTGCTCGCCGACGAGGCGGCCAGCGCGCTCGCAGCGTCACCGGCGGGAACGGCTGAGGACGTCCTGCTCGCCCGTCAGCGCTTTCTCGCCGAGACCCTGCTGCATGCCCTCGAGCTCAACGACGTCGAGGGGCGACTGCTCGTCGTCGCTCCACCTCGACGGTGGGACCCATCGCCCAGCTGGGCCGAAGCGCTCGTCGATGGAATCCGTCACGCCAACTGGCTCGACTCGGTGGGCCTCGAAGAAGCCGTCAAGCCCACCGTCGTGCCATACGTACGCGACGCACCCGCGATCCCAGAAGATTCCGCAGCGCGACAGCTGCCCGCCAGCATGGTGACCAATGCGCAGTCGGCGCTCTTGGACAACCGACGCCTCGCCGCGATCCTGACCCGCCCAGGTAAGGTCGCGCCTCCGATCGAGGACGACTTGTTCACGTCGATCAGCACGGCGTGGCGTACCGATCGAGTGGCCGCCGAGGAGGCGCAGGACGCCACGGTCGATCACTTGAGTGATCTGCGCAGCAAGGTTCGGATCGTGTCGCGTGGCGGAACACTTGCCGATGACCGGGGCTCGTTCCCCGTAACTGTGCGCAACCAGCTCGACCAGGCAGTCGTCGTGACACTTGATGTCACCTCCACCGACCCACTGCGGCTTCGCGTCACTGGACCAGACGACCGCATTCGTGTGGCCGCTGAGGGGTCGGAGAGTCGTCAGGTCGAACTGGACGCGGTGACGAGCGGACGGCTCTCGTTCGAAGCGCAGCTGAAGACACCGCGCGGCCTTCCGTACGACGATCCGGTCACGGTCTCGGTCGACGTGCGGGGCTTTGGGCGAATCACTTTGGTCGTGTTCGGGGCCGCCGCCGGGCTACTGATCATTGCGGCAGGCCTGCGCATCGTTCGCCGCATCCGTAACGCGAGGCGCAACGCGACATGACCACGTTGCCATCGGACAACCAGTTCATGCTGCGCTCCAGCTCAGTCATGGCGGTCGGAACGGTCACTTCCCGGGTGACCGGCCTGGTCAAGAACTCTGCGCTCCTGGCCGCCGTCGGCAGTGGCGTCCTCGCCGACACCTACTCGGTCGCCAACACTCTGCCGACCATCGTGTACATCCTGCTGATCGGCGGAGCGATCAACGCGGTCTTCATTCCGCAGTTGGTTCGGCACATGGACCGCGACGAGGACGGCGGAACCGCGTACGCGCAACGCTTGTTCAGCGCGGTCGTCGGAGTGCTGGCTGTCATCACCGTCGGTGCGGTCATCGCCGCACCGCTGCTCGTGCGCCTCTACTCCACCGGGTGGACCGACCAAGACATCGAGGTCGCGACAACGTTCGCCCGACTGCTGTTGCCGCAGATCTTCTTCTACGGGGTATTCGCGCTGGTGTCGCAGGTGCTCAACACACGAGGGAAGTTCGGCGCGCCGATGTTCGCGCCGGTCGTCAACAACATCGTGACGATTGCGAGCGCGCTGGCATTCATCGCTGTGGCCGGAACGGGACCGACCACCGACTCGGTCACCGACTCGGAGATCGTCATTCTAGGGTTGGGCACGACCCTCGGCGCAGTTGCTCAGTCGATCGTCCTCTGGCCGCCACTACGACGGTGCGGCGTCCGGCTGCGGCTGCGCGCCGACCTCAAGGGTGCTGGCCTCGGCAAGGCGTGGACCCTCGCTCGCTGGGCGATCATCCTGGTGCTCGTCAACCAGCTCGGCTTGCTCATCGTGAGCCGGCTCGCCACTGGCGTGAACGCGACGTCGGACGCCGATGCAGGTGTCGCGGTGTACCAGATGGCCTTCGTCATCTTCATGCTGCCGCAGTCGGTCATCACCGTGTCACTGGTGACGGCGTTGCTGCCGTCTCTTTCGCAACGCGCAGCGGAAGGCCGTCTGGACGTCGTTCGTGAGCGTCTCGCATGGACGCTGCGCACGTCCGGCTCAGTGATGATTCCCGCGACGGCAGCGTTCATCGTGCTGGGCGTCCCCATCGCGGTGTTGCTGTTCCGCCACGGCTCGATGAGCCTTGAGTCAGCGCGGCTCTTGGGCCTCACGCTGAGTGCGTTCGCGATCGGGCTGCCTGCGTTCAGCGCCTACTACATCCTGATGCGTGGCTTCTACGCCCTCGAAGACACTCGCACGCCGACGCTCAACGCCATGATCCAGGTGGGCGTCAACATCGTCCTCGCAGTCGCGGCGGTTCACTGGCTGTCCGCCGACTGGGCGATTCCCGGTCTGGGACTCGCGTATGCCATCTCATACTGGGTTGGCCTCGTGGCGCTGGCCACCCAGCTCCGGCGTCGGCTTGAGCGACTGGACGGGTACCTCGTCGTGCGAACGCACGTTCGCGTGGTGTTGGCATCCCTCATCGCCACCGCGGCCATGGTGGCTGGCTCGGCCATTGCAGTGACGTTCGTGGGCAGAGCGGTCGACATCACGAGCAGCCTCGTGGTCGTCGTCACCGGGCTGGTCTTCGGCGCTGCCGGCTACCTGGTCGGAGTACGGGTCTTTCGGATCACCGAGGTCAGCGACGTTCTCAGCCTGATCGCCAGACGGCGCTGACCCCCCAATAGCCCCTGTCGTCCCGGCCGTCGAGTGCCGTCGAGGGGCCCGTCGACGGCCCTCGACACCCATTTGGTCGCCTCAAGAGGGGCTAGTCAGGTGCCGATTCTTGCGCCATGACGAAGCTGGGCCCTGGGCTGCTCGAAAACGATGCGGGGAGCATCGTGTTCGGTTGGCTCGGCCGGGTCGCACTCACCCTGACGGTTCTGGGGCTCGCGGCGTTCGAGCTGCTGTCGATCGTGGTTGCCCACGTGGCGGTCGACGACATCGGACGCACCGCTGCTGACCGGGCCTTGACGACGTACGCCGACACCCATGACCCCTACCAGGCCTTCCTGAGCGCCGACGCCTACGCGTCCGAGAACGGCGCCACCCTGCTCAAGAAGTCCTTCGTCATCACCAACGACTCGGTGTCGTTCAAGCTCGAGAAGACCGCGCCGACGCTGCTGCTCTACCGCTTGGACGTCACTGCCGACCTGGCCGAGGTCAAGACCAACGTCTACGAGGAACCGATCGTCCAGGGCGGCGCGATGCCGTGAGGCCGCGCCCGACCGCATCGTTGCTCGTTGTTGTCGTCTCGGTTCTGATCGCCGGTTGGATACCCGGCGGTGCCGACGCCGTAGCCGCACCCACGACCCCGCTCACTCCGTTGCCAACAGCGGTCGGCTGGCCAACCGGACGCACCGCCGTTCGCTCCACCCCTGACGTCGACGCGCTCGAGCAACGAGCCGATGCGCTGCGGGATCGGCTGCACCGACTCGATGCAAAGGCCGACTGGACCCACGAACGTCTCGCCTACGCGCAAGACCAGTTGGCACAGGCGACGACCACCTCCATCTCTGCAGATGAGCAGCTGCAAGAGCTCCAGGGCTACACCACTGAGGCAGACCTCGACCTGCTCGACCGGGTCAAGGCAATCGAGCAGTCCGGAGGTACTGTCGCGCTGTACTCGCAAGCACTGAACGCCGACGCGATTACCGACGTCACCAGCAATGTGGCGGCCCTCGAGGCCGTGCTCACCACCGATGTCGTCAACGCCAACGACGCGGCGGAGGCGCGCGACCAGATGGCGTTGGTCCGTGATCGGCTGCATGCCACCGCCGATGAGCGCGCGCGACTCACGCGACGCATCGAGCGTCTCTCGAAGCAGGCCGACGCACTCGTCGAGCAGCAACGGCGCATGGTCCAGGAAGCGGACGCCGACGTCGCTCACGCCCTGCGCGTGATTGAACGGCAAGAAGCACGCGAGCAAGCCGCACTCACCACATGGACCGGCCCCATCCCGTCCGGTCCGACGCCGTACGCCGAACCTGCGATCGCTGCCGCGCTCAGTGTTCTCGGTGCACCGTACGTGTGGGGAGCCGAAGGGCCTGACACGTTCGACTGCAGCGGGCTCGTGCAATGGTCGTACCTGCAGGCCGGACTCGTGTTGCCTCGCTTGGCCAGCGACCAGTACCGGGCAAGCACGCCGGTGCCTTACGACCAGATGCAACCAGGCGACCTCATCGTCTACGCGTACGACGTCAACGACGAGTCGACGATCCACCACATCACGATGTACATCGGCGACGGCCAGATGGTGCACGCTCCGCACACCGGCGACGTCGTGAAGGTGGTGCCGGTCTACACCGACGGCATCATCGGCACGGTGCGGCCGGGATTGTGAACGTCCACGAGTAGTTTCGTCGTCAATGGAACGCCTGGCCGGTCGGTACGACCTCCGCGAGGAGGTCGCGCGTGGACGCGGGCGCACGTTGTGGCGCGGACACGACACGGTGCTCGACCGGCCCGTCGGCGTGCTTCTGCTCGACGCGGGCCATCCACACGCTGAGGAGGTGCGTCGCGCCGCGCAGCTCGCCGCGTCCGTCGAGCATGCCGGCATGCTGCGGGTGATCGACACCGCCGAAGACCAGGGGCGGGTTTTCGTCGTCACCCGGTGGCTGGCCGGTACTCCGCTCAGCGAGCAGCTCGCAGTCGGCCCCCTCACGCCCGATGAGGCGCGATACGTCGTCCGGTCGGTCGCCGATGCCCTGGCTGAGGCTGCCAAAGAAGGCGTGCACCATCTCGTCCTCGACCCGAATGACGTGTTGCTCACCGACCACGGCGTCGTCGTGGTCGGCATCGGCGTCCGAGCTGCACTGGAAGGCGTGCAGCCTGAGGCGGACGCCGAGAGCGTCGACGCGTGGCGACTGGGCGCTCTGCTCTACGCAACGCTCACGGCCAAGTGGCCAGGCTTCGCCTGTGCCGGTCTGCCCGGCGCTCCGGTGGTTGGACATCGAGTGGCACGCCCGCGTCAGGTGCGGGCAGGTGTACCGGATGACCTCGACGAGATCGCATGGCGCGCGCTCGACCCCGACCACGAGGACCCGCTAGTCACACCTCGGGCCATCCGTGATGCGCTCGCGGCACCGCCAGTCGCATCACGACCAGCAGCACCCGAGCCGGTGACAGGTGCGGTCTGGCGGTGGCTCGGTCTGATCTTGGTACTGACTCTTTTCTCCACCGGTGCGGTGCTCGTGGCGTGGCAGATCTGGCAGAACTCCGAACGACCCGAGCCGCAGCCTGCAGGTGCGCCAACGCCGTTGCCGACCGCGAGCCCGTCGGACTCACCGCCCTCCGGACCGCTGCGTGTGCAGCGGGCCACTGTGTTCGACCCACTCGGCGATGGCACCGAGAACGACGAGGACACCGACCTGGCGATCGACGGCGACCCGACGACCGCCTGGACCACCGTCACATACGCGAGTCGGAGCCTCGGCGGGCTCAAAGAGGGAGTGGGGCTGCAGCTCGACCTCGGAGCCGAAAAGTCGCTGGGCGGCATCGAGCTGCGCCTCGTCGGACGTGGCAGCGACGTACAGGTGTGGGCGGCGCGGCCGTCCACCGACCCCAAGGGATCCCCGCCGAAGAAGCCCGACCCGGACGATCCGCTCGAGGGCTACATGCGGCTGGCCCGAGTCCGGGGTGCCAGCGACCTGGCGACGTGGCGATTCTCACCTGCGGTCACCACAGATCGTGTGGTGATCTGGCTGAAGGCACTGCCGCCGTCGACCGACGGATATCAGGGCGGCGTCGTCGAGGCGACGCTCTTTCCCTAGCCAACAGGAAATACGCTTCGCCACGTGACAGATGACCAGCGCCCTGACGTCGACCTGCTGTCGGCGCATGTCGCTGGCGACCCCACAGCGTTCACGACGTTGGTTCGGCGGCACCGAGACCGGCTCTGGGCGGTGGCCCTGCGCACAACGGGTGACCCTGACGAGGCGGCGGACGCGCTGCAGGACGCCTTGCTCTCTGCTCATCGCTCTGCGGGCACCTTCCGCGGCGACGCGCAGGTCACGACCTGGCTGCACCGCATCGTGGTGAACGCTTGCCTCGATCGATTGCGACGCGCGAAGGCTCGACCGACGGTCCCCCTGCCTGAGCACGACAGCGCCCATCCGATCGAGCCGAGCGACCCCTTGGGACGCCGCGAGCTGGCGTGGGAAATCGATCGGGCGCTGCAGTCGCTGCCGGACGAGCAGCGCGCAGCCCTCGTGTTGGTGGACGTCGAGGGGTACTCGGTCGATGAGACGGCCGAGCTGCTCGGGATCCCGTCAGGCACCGTCAAGAGCCGCTGCGCCCGGGGAAGGGCCAAGCTCGTCCCCCTACTGGAGCACCTGCGGAACCGCGCCGCCGACGACAGCGTCCCAGTGCAGGGCAGACAACCCGTCGACCCGTCCACCGGCACCGCGACAGCAACACCGGCCGACCCGCACCACCACGGAGCGCAGTCATGAGTCAGCACCACGACCCGGTGCACCCGGACTCAGATCACCTGTCTGCCGAGACGCTTGCTGATCTTGACCTCGGCCTGCTGGACGCCGCCTCAACCGAGCACGCCAGCCACCACCTCGAGCAGTGCGTGCAGTGTCAGGCACTGCACGCCGACCTGGCATCGCTGTCAGAGGCGCTGCAGCGCCTCAGCGAGCAGCCGGCCGAACCCATGCCCGAAGCGGTCTGGGAGGAGCTGGCCGAGGCGATCGCGGCGGAGCCGGTGCTCACCCCTGAGGGTGCAGCCACCGTGCTTCCGATCGATGCGCCCGACAGGGGACAGCGCGCTGGTGAACGCAAGCGGCGCTTGGGACGACCTGGCATCGGCGTGGTCGCGGCTGCCGCTGGAATCGCTCTGGTCAGCGCCATCGCGGTGCCGACTCTGCTGAATGGCGGCGTGAACTCTGCCAGTGACTCCAGCGGCGGACCGGCCGCGGCAAGCGGCGGGGAACAGGCGCCGTCGGCGGCGGACTTCACCGCAACCAAGACGGGCACCCGCTACGAACCCGACGACCTCGGTCAGCAGGTCAATTCCCTCGTGGCAGCCCGCGGTGTGATGGTCGAGGGGCTCGTTGGCAGTGCGGACGAGAGTGAAGCCGAGGGCGACTCGTCAACGACCCTCGACACATCACCGCAGCCCTCGTCCAGCGCGTCACCCGCCCCGACCTCGACCCCGGAAGCCTCGAAGCTCACCAAGCGCGCCGCCTCCTCGGCTCTCGCCACCAGCCCGGCCGCGGCCCAGGAGTGCCTCGAGCAGTACCTGGACGCCTCTGGCGTGACCCCGCTGGCGATCGACATCGGCACTTGGGAAGGCAAGCCCGCCGCGGTCATCGTGCTGCCCCTACAAGACCCCACGGTGGTCGAGGTCTGGGTGATCAAACCGAGCTGCTCCACGTCATCGACCCAGGACCCGCTCTACTACTTCGCGACCATCGAGCGCTGAGCCGGAATACCCCTTTCGCGCCCCTGTGCCCCGTGGCTGCTGTGCCTTAGCAAGCCCGGGAATGCCCACGCCTCTAGACTTCGTTGACCGGTAGGCATCGGCCGACGATTGGTCGACCGTTGATCGACTACCGATCGAATTCTGTCCCGACCCTGAGGAGATCCGCGGTGAGCGAGGTCCGCGACGTGATCATCATCGGATCCGGTCCCGCCGGGTTCACCGCCGCGATCTACACCGCCCGCGCCAGCCTGCGCCCGCTGATGTTCGAGGGCTCGGTCACCGCCGGTGGCGCCCTCATGAACACCACCGAAGTCGAGAACTACCCCGGGTTCCAGGACGGCATCATGGGCCCCGCTCTGATGGAGCAGATGCGCGGCCAGGCGCTTCGGTTCGGCGCTGAGATCATCAGCGACGACGTCGTGTCGGTTGACCTCACCGGCGAGATCAAGCAGGTCACCGTCGGGTCCGGCGCGACGCACAGCGCCAAGACGGTCATCCTCGCCATGGGATCGCGCTACCGCGAGCTCGGCCTCGACAGCGAGAAGCGATTGTCCGGTCGCGGCGTCTCATGGTGCGCGACCTGTGACGGGTTCTTCTTCAAGGGCCAGAACATCGCGGTGGTCGGAGGTGGCGACTCGGCCATCGAAGAGGCCACGTTCCTCACCAAGTTCGCCGACTCAGTCACCGTCATCCATCGCCGCGACGAGCTGCGCGCGTCCAAGATCATGGCCGACCGCGCGTTCGCCAACGAGAAGATCTCGTTCGCCTGGAACAGCGAGGTGGTCGAGGTCAAAGGAGACGACAAGGTCTCCGGCGTCCGCCTGCGCGACACCACGACGGGTGCCGAACGCGATCTCGACGTCACGGGCCTGTTCGTCGCGATCGGGCACGACCCGCGCAGCGAGCTCGTCAAGGGACAGGTCGACGTCGACGACGAGGGTTACGTGCTCGTGCAGGACCGTTCGACGCTGACGAACCTTCCCGGCGTGTTCGCCTGCGGTGATCTCGTCGACCACACGTACCGTCAGGCTGTCACCGCCGCCGGCACCGGCTGCGCGGCGGCACTGGACGCCGAACGGCATCTCGCATCGCTGGCGGACGCCGAGCCAGACGCCGCAGGGCAACGTCCGCTCGCCGATGCCACAGCTTGACCGCACCACAGAACGCGCAGCCACCCGCACCCGCACCCGCAGCAGGGCCAGCAACAAGGAGAACCATGAGCCAGTCCACGATCACCGTCACTGACGACACCTTCGACAGTGACGTCATCAAGAGCACCAAGCCGGTGCTCGTCGACTACTGGGCTGAGTGGTGCGGACCGTGCCGCATGGTTGCGCCGATTCTCGAAGAGATCGCGACCGAGCACGCCGACAAGCTCACCATCGCCAAGCTGAACGTGGACGAGAACCCGAAGGCAGCGGCGATGGCCGGCGTCACGTCCATCCCGACACTCGCGGTCTACCAGGGCGGCGAGGTGGTCAAGATGATCATCGGCGCCAAGCCGAAGCAGTCCCTGCTCTCGGACCTGGCCGAGTTCCTCTGACCACACCTCGGCAGGCTGCTGACCTGCAGTAACGCACCACCCATTCGGCATAGTCGGCGGCCGGACGCGCTCGCCAACCCTCGTCTCCAGGCGCTAGGGTCGCCGCTTCACCCGGGTTACCCTCAGTGAGATAGCCCCAGCGCTGCGTCAGCGGCCCGGACCGTGCGGAGGTGCTGTGACGTCAACGTCGTTCCGCCTCGGTGACCACGGACCCGCGGTCGCCCAGATCCGTGACCACCTCGCTCTGCTCGGACTGTTGCCGAGCGAGCCGAGCCAGCGTCGCGGCAATCAGTGGGACGCCGTGTTCGACGAAGAGGTTGACGCCGCTGTTCGCGCTTTCCAGCAGCAGCGCGGCCTGATCGCTGACGGCATCGTGGGACCGTCCACGTGGCGTCGACTCGAAGGAGCGCGGTGGGCACTCGGTGACCGGGTATTGCGGTACGGCGCTCGCCACATGCAGCACGGTGACGATGTAGCGGCGCTGCAACGCCGGCTGCACGACCTGGGTTTTGATCCGGGACGGATCGACGGCATCTTCGGCCCCGACACCGAGCACGGGCTCAAAGAGCTGCAACGCAACTTGGGTCTGCCCGCGGACGGGCTGTGTGGCCCGGTCACCTTCCGCGCCCTCGAGCGGTTGTCGCGCACCGTGGTGGGCGGCGAACCGCATCGCATCCGTGAAGCGGAGCGGTTGCATCACCGCGGTCCTGGCCTGGCCGGCAAGGTCATCGTGATCGATCCGGGACATGGCGGCGACGACCACGGTGTCATGGCCAACGGGCTGGTCGAAGCTGAAGTGGTGGGCGACCTGGCATCCCGCATCGAGGGTCGACTCGGAGCCATGGGCGTCACAGCGTTCCTGACCCGAGGAACGCGCAGCGATGGTCCCAGTGCGACCGAGATAGAACGCGCCACATTCGCCAACGAAGTGGACGCCGATCTCGTCATCTCGCTGCACACCGACGGTCACAACAGTCAGCATGCGCAAGGCGTCGCCACCTACTACTACGGAACGAGTAGCGGTGGCGATGACGACGGCGTCCACTCAGTCATCGGCGAGGCCTTCGCCGAGCTCGTGCAACGCGAGATCGTCAGTCGCACCGATCTGCTGGACGGCAGAACCGACGCCAAGACCTGGGACATCCTGCAGCGCACGCGCATGCCTGCGGTCCGCATCGACGTCGGCTACCTCACCCACGCGGGCGACGCGGCACGCCTCGCCGACCCGGCACTCAGAGACACCATCGCTGAGGCAGTCCTCGTGGCGTTGCAGCAGCTGTATCAGCCCACGACCGACCTGAGGCCTACGGTCGTGCAGCTACCGACAGGAGTTCGTTAGCTACAACGGCACGGCAGTTGCTCCGGCGGACGGTGTCACCTCGCGAACCGTCGGTGGCGGCATATCTCGGGATGCCACCGTGGCACGCACTTCGTCAACGACCGCACTCACCTCGTCGTTACGCCACATGGCCAAGACTGCGCCGCCGAACCCGGCTCCAGTCAGGCGCGCACCCAGCGCACCTGCGGACAGTGCGGCGTCCACGATGGCGTCCAGCTCTGGTGTGCTGGCGTCGAAGTCGTCCCGCAGTGACACATGCGAAGCGACGAGATGTGCACCGATGCTCGCGACGTCACCGCTCCGCAGGAGCTCTGCAACCTTCAGGACGCGGGAGTTTTCCGTCACGACATGTCGAGCACGTGCGCGCACGATGGGGTCGGTGACGTTCATCAGCGCGCTTGCGTCGTCGACGTCCCTCAAACTCGGCACGGACATCGCTGCTGCAGCGCGTGCGCACTCGGCGACTCGAGCTGCGTACTCCGCGCCACTCGTTGCGTGACGACGTCCGGTGTCAAAGAGCACGAAGGCGATGCCCGCGCTGACCGTCGGCAGCGCGAGAGCCTCGACGTCGTGTGTGCGGGTGTCGATGAGTAAGGCATGTCCTGCACTGCCGAACATGACGGCGGCCGGATCCATGTATCCGACCGCTGCTCCGACGTGCTCGTTCTCCACCCGCTGGGCCAAGGCTGCGACGGCAGCCGGTTCGGCTTCGCCGCCAGCGGCGTCCAGAAGCGCGGCCAGAGTCGCAACCGTCACTGCGGCCGACGACGCCAAGCCGCTTCCGGGCGGCAGGTCGCTGTCGACCTCAATGTGCGCGCCCCGTATCGCGACGCCCTCTGAGCGCAGCAGCACGACGGCTCCGTCGACGTAGCTCGCCCACGAACGCGGGTAGGTCGCCAGCCGATCGAGGTCACGGCTGGGAGCAGCGCCGAACTGGCTCGACCGGAGCTCGAGCCTCGAGGTGTCGTTCAGGTCAACGGTGACAGTTGTCCCCTGGGCGACCGCGAACGGGAGCACCCAGCCAAGCTGGTAGTCGGTGTGGTCGCCGATCAGGTTCACCCGACCCGGTGCGAACCAGCGGGCATGACCGTGCACGGTCCGGTAGGTCAGGCGGCGGTCGGGCCGTCGACCGGGGTCGGCGCTTCGTAGCCGGAGCCGGTGAACTGCGGCGGTCGGCGCACCAACGAGATCGCGAACGCGATCAGCGCTCCCAGGATGAACGCGCTGAGCACAGCCCAGAACAACCGGCGCACTACCGCGTCCCGCGGAGGGCCTGAGCCGCCTTGGGAGCGATCTGACCCACGATGCGCTCGAGGTCATCGACGGAGGCGAAGGTGATCGTGATCTTGCCCCTGGACTTGCCCAGGTCGACCGTCACCCTGGTCTCGAGATCGTCCGAGAGAGCTGCGGCGACGTCGGCGAGCGCCGGATTCTGCGGACGCTTTGTCCGAGTTCGGGCGGGTTTGTTCTGTTCGTCCCCAATATCCCCAAGCGCGACGAGTTCCTCGACGGTCCGCACCGAGAGACCCTCTGCCACGATTCGCGCGGCAAGCCGCTCTTGATCGTCGCTGTCGTCGAGCGCCAACAGGGCGCGAGCGTGGCCGGCTGAGAGGACGCCGGCCGCCACCCGACGTTGGACGCTCGGAGGCAGCTTGAGCAGTCGCAGCGTGTTCGAGACCTGCGGCCGAGAGCGCCCGATCCGGGTCGCCAGCTCTTCCTGCGTGCAGCCGAAGTCGCTCAGCATCTGCTCGTAGGCGGCCGCCTCTTCCAACGGGTTGAGCTGGACGCGGTGCAGGTTCTCCAGCAGCGCGTCGCGCAGCAGAACGTCGTCGGAGGTCTCGCGGATGATCGCCGGGATGGTGGAAAAGCCGGCCTGCTGGGCGGCTCGCCACCGCCGCTCGCCCGCGACCAGCTCGAAGCGCGGAGAGCCGTTGGCCGCCCGGTCGGTCGCTGGACGCACCACGACCGGCTGCAGCAGCCCGATCTCCTTGAGCGAGAACACCAGCTCGGCCAGCGACTGCTCTTCGAAGACCTGGCGGGGCTGCCGCGGGTTCGGGGAGATCTGCTCGAGCGGCAGCTCGGCGAAGTGCGCGGGTGCGGAGTCGTCGTGCTGGCCCCGCACGACCTCGAGGTCGGGGGACGACGACGGGGTCAGCAGCGCGTCAGCGACGACGGTCGAACCGGCCGGACGCGGGCCGGGAGAGTTCGGGATCAGGGCGCCCAGTCCACGACCCAGACCGCGCTTCTTGTCCGTCATCAGGCACCGCCTTGGCTCGACCCACGGTGAGCGATCTCGCGAGCCGCTTCGAGATAGGACAACGCCCCGCTGCTCCCTGGGTCGTAGGTTAGAACGGTCTGGCTGTAGCTCGGTGCTTCTGACACGCGGACCGAGCGAGGGATCGCGGTCGAGAGCACGACGTCGCCGAAATGCTCGCGCACCTCCTCGGCCACCTGAGCGGCCAGCCGGGTCCGCCCGTCGTACATCGTGAGCAGGATGGTCGAGACCGCAAGGCCAGGATTGAGGTGCGACTGGATGAGCTCGACGTTGCGCAGCAGCTGGCCGAGCCCCTCCAGGGCGTAGTACTCGCACTGGATGGGGATCAGCACTTCCTCGGCCGCGACGAAGGCGTTGATGGTCAGCAGCCCCAAGGACGGCGGGCAGTCGATCAGGACGTAGTCGTATCGGCGTCCGGCCCGGTCGGAGGACTTCAGCAGCTCGGTCAGGGCGCGCTGCAGACGGCTTTCCCTGGCCACCAGCGACACCAGCTCGATCTCGGCGCCGGCCAGGTCGATCGTCGCCGGCACGCAGTCCAGGCCGGGGATCGCCTCGACCGCGTGCAGCGCCCCGGTCAACGGCTCCCCCGACACCAGGACCTCGTAGACGCTGGGCTCACCCGCGTGGTGGGGGACGGCCAGTGCCGTGGACGCATTGCCTTGCGGGTCGAGGTCGACGACCAGAACGCGGAGGCCGTGCATGGCCAAGGACGCGGCCAAGTTCACCGTCGTCGTGGTCTTTCCGACCCCGCCCTTCTGGTTGGCGACGGTGATCACCCGGGTCTGCGCCGGCTGCGGCCACGCCTCGATGCGGCCTCCCCGAATGCGGGCGGCGGCCTCTGCGGCGAGCGCGATCGGGGTCTCGTGACCGGATTCTGACCGGACCTCAGGGTCGGTGTCGGGCGGAGCGGTTTCACGTGAAACTGCACCGTCGGGCGCCACCGTCAGTGGGTACCGGACTTCGGTCGGCTCCTCGGTCATCGATCCTCCGCGGCCGGCTCAGGACCAGCATGGTCGAGTCCGGGGGACACCACCCGGACAGCGTGCGTCACGTTACCGCCTCGACCCAGGGGGATGACCTCCCGGTCGAGAACACCTGCGCGGTCGAGGGCGGGGCCGGCATCGGCCAGCTCCGACGGTGCGTTCGTGCCCTTCAACGCCAGCAGTTCACCGCCTGGGCGCAGCAGCGGCAGCGCCCAGCCCACCAGGCGATCCAGCGGTGCCACAGCTCTGGCGACGACCGTCCTGTGGCTAGGCCGGGTGCTCGCGTAGTCCTCGGCTCTGGCCCGGACCACCTCGGCGTTGGACAGCTGCAGATCGTCCACCACCTCGGCCAGGAACTGACTGCGGCGCAGCAACGGCTCCAGGAGGACCACCGCTTGGTCGGGCCGAGCGATGGCAAGCACCACGCCGGGTAGCCCGGCGCCTGAGCCCAGGTCGCAGATCGATCCGGTCGGAGCCACCAGTGGCTCGACGAGCGCGCAGTTTCCCAGGTGCCGCGACCAGATCCGGTCGCGTTCTCGCGGCCCGAGAAGCCCTCGTTCGATGCCCGGTCCGGCCAACCAGCCGGCATACCGCTCGAGGAGGTCGACGCGGGAGGAGGAGGGAAGCAGCGAGCACACCTCGCTCGGCGCCTCCAGCGGTTTCACGTGGAACGTCAGGCGGGGAGCACCACGACGTAGCGGTTCGGCTCCTGGCCCTCGGACTCACTGGTGAGGCCAGCAGCCGCCACGGCGTCGTGGACGATCTTGCGCTCGAAGGGCGTCATCGGCGCGAGCCGGACAGGCTCGCCGGACTTCTTCACCGCCTCTGCGGCACTCGTGCCCGTTTCGGTGAGCGCGGCCCGCTTGGCCGCCCGCCACCCTGCGATGTCGAGCATCAGGCGACTGCGCTCGCCGGTCTCGCGAAGGACCGCCAGGCGGGTCAGCTCCTGAAGTGCGTCCAGCACAGCGCCCTCGTCGCCGACCAGATGCTCGACGTCACCGCCGACGATCGACACCATGGCGCGCTCGCCTTCGACGTCCATGTCGATGTCGCCGTCGAGGTCGGCGATGTCGAGCAGCTCCTCGATGTAGTCAGCCGCGACGTCGCCTTCACGCTCGAGGCGTTCGGCGAGGTCGCTCCGCTGGCCGGTCTCGTCGGCGCCCTGGTCGGCCTGGTCTACGGCGGCGTCCGTGCCCTCAGTTGTCTGAGCTGAGTCGCCAGATGCGGGAGCCTCTGGGGCCTCGGTCATGATTCCTCCTTGGGCTTGTCGGACGGCGACGAGCCGCCGGTTCGCCCCTTACGTTGACTGCGCGAACGTCGTTTCGGCTGTTGTCTGGCCGGCTTGGTCTCAGCCTCAGGTTCAGCCTCAACGACCGCGGTGGGTGGCGCCACGCCTTGCCGCTCGGCGCGCTTGGCGGCCTTGCGCGCCTGGCGCTGCTCCCACTCGGCGTACGCCGGACTCCCCGGTGCCGGGTTGTTCCTGATCACGTAGTACTGCTGCCCCATCGACCACAGGTTGGTGGTGAGCCAGTAGATGAGCACACCGATCGGGAAGTTGATCCCGAAGACGGCGAACATCAGCGGGAAGATGTAAACCAACAGTTTTTGCTGCTGCAGGAAAGGGTTTGTATCGGCGTTGGAGATGCCCTTTACCAAGAGTTGTTTCTGGGTGATAAAGGTCGTCAACGTCATCAGCGCGATGAGGACGAGGGAGACGATCTTGACGTTCAGCTCGTCGCTGCCCAAGAAGGTGGCCGAGATGGGGGCGCCGAAGATCGTCGCCTCCTTGGCCTGGTCGACCAATTCTTGCGTCATCGGGCCGACCGGGTGGTCCTGGGCCACGCCGTAATTCAGGACGTGAAAGAGCGCGAAGAAAATTGGCATCTGCAGCAAAATCGGCAGACACGACGCGAACGGGTTCGTGCCCGTCTCGCGGTACAGCTTCATCATCTCTTCTGACTGCTTTTGGCGATCGTCCTTGTACCGCTTCTGGATCGCCTTGATCTCCGGCTGGAGAATCTGCAGCCCCCGCTGAGCCTTGATCTGCTTGACGAAAAGCGGGATCAGCAGGATTCGGATGACCACGACCAGGCCGACGATCGACAGCGCCCAGGCGGCGCCGCTCGTCTCGGCGAAGAACAGGCTCCAGAACGCGTGAAACTGCACCAGGACCCACGCGACGATCCAATACAACGGGTCAAGCAGGCCCACCGGTCAGACTCCTGTCGCTGAAGAAGCAGGGGCGTCCGCCTCGGCGGCTCGGCCCGATGCGGGTGGCACGTGATCGACGCCGCCTGGCGTCCAGGGATGGCACCGCAGCAGCCGCCGCGCGGCGAGCCACGAGCCGCGACCCAGGCCGTGCACCTTGATCGCCTCTTCGGCGTAAGCCGAGCAGGACGGGTAGTAGCGGCAGGTGCGGGGCATGAGCGGCGAGAGCAGGTGGCGGTAGAGCCAGATCGGGGCTAGTGCCACATATCGGACGGCGGCGCGTCCCCGCACGACGGTCATTTCGACCCCGTCGCGACCGACTCGACGGGGGACTCAGCCCGCCGTCCCAGCCGCTCGGCGGCGTGCTCGAGGTCGTCGGCGAGCTCAGCTGAGCTCGCCATGGCGGCCTGCGGCAGTGCTCGGATGACCACCAGGTCTCCATCGGCGAAGCGATCCAGCGAGCCGGCGCACACGGCGCGGAGCCGGCGCGCGACCTGGTGGCGAACCACTGATCCGCCGACCCCCTTGCTGACGATCAGGCCGACCTTGGCCGGGTCGTCGCGGTCGGGGCGGGGGACGATATGCAGGACCAGTGAGCTGCTGGACGCACGGCGTCCGGCTCGCACCGCGGCGGTGAAGTCGGCGCGGCGTCGCATGCGGTGGGCCGCAGGCAGCACCTGAGCTACGCGGCGAGGCGTGCGCGGCCCTTGCGGCGACGCGCGTTCAGGATCGAGCGGCCAGCGCGCGTCCGCATGCGCAGGCGGAACCCGTGGGTCTTGGCCCGACGGCGGTTGTTGGGCTGGAACGTTCGCTTCGACACGAGGGACTCCGGATCTGGCCAGCTGGGCTGGTGTGGTCTGATGCGGTCTGATGCGGTGCAGGGGTGGGGACAGCCCCCACCAGGCAAGACATGCAGCGACCTACGGTACAACGCGCTGCCCGGGGTGGGTCAAACCGGCCAACCATCAGACCGTCAGCCAGCCGCCAGCCAGCAGGGCGAGCGGGCAGCGTCCCAGAGTTCTCTTCCGGGGTGCTGCAGACACGCCGCATCTTGCTCGCTACGGTGCTGTCGTTGTTGTGGACAACCACTGGACGTCGTCTCCGGCAGCCGGTAACGTCCGCCCGCGCCCTTTGGCGCCGGTCAGTCCCACCCACAGCATGTGGATGAACGTGTGGATCTAGGCCCTGACCTGCAGGTTTCGGTTGTGGACGACGCGACTCGGCTGCGCGCGGGGGAGAGTGGAAGGGCACTTGTGACCACCCAGACTCATGACCTGGCCACGGTCTGGAACCGTGTCCTCGACTCACTGGCCGACGAGGCCAGCCCCCAGGCAGGAGCGTTCCTCAAGCTCACCAGACCGGTGGGCGTCGTCGAAGACACCGCCCTGCTGGCCGCACCCAACGAGTTCACCAAGGACTTGATCGAGAGTCGGCTTCGCCCGCAGGTCACCGACGTGCTCTCCCGTGAGCTGGGCCGCGAAGTGCGGATCGCGGTCACGGTCGAGCCGGAGTTGTCCGACGACCTGCCGGCCGGCGACGACGACGAGTTGGACGCCGAAACGCTCGCGGCCGACGCCATCCGGCTGCCCGAGATCGACCAGGCCCGACCGGGCACCGCCGGTCCAGTTCCCCGATTCGACTCGGACTCGAGGCTCAACCCGAAGTACACGTTCGACACGTTCGTCATCGGTGCGAGCAACCGTTTCGCGCACGCGGCCGCCATTGCAGTGGCCGAGGCACCGGCCAAGGCCTACAACCCGCTGTTCATCTACGGCGGTTCCGGGTTGGGCAAGACCCACCTCCTGCACGCGATCGGCCACTACGCCCGCAGCCTCTACGCCGGCACCCGAGTGCTCTACGTGAGCTCTGAGGAGTTCACCAACGACTTCATCAACTCGATTCGAGACGACAAGGCGCAGGCCTTCCAGCGGCGGTACCGCGACGTGGACGTCCTCCTGATCGACGACATCCAGTTTCTGCAAGGGCGGGTGCAGACCCAGGAGGAGTTCTTTCACACCTTCAACACGCTTCACACCGCGAACAAGCAGATCGTGATCACCAGCGATGTCTCACCGCAGCAGCTGTCGGGCTTCGAAGACCGCATGCGTACGAGATTCACTTGGGGTCTGACCACCGACGTCCAGCCGCCAGACCTCGAGACCAGAATTGCGATCCTCCGCAAAAAGGCTGCTCAGGAGAAGCTGCAGGCACCACCTGAGGTGCTCGAGTTCATCGCCAGCAAGATCGCCACGAACATCCGAGAGCTCGAAGGTGCGCTCATCCGGGTCACCGCGTTCGCCAGCCTGAACCGGCAGCCCGTCGACTTGGCCCTCGCCGAGATCGTCCTCAAAGACCTCATCCCTGAGAGCACCACG
>DASUFV010000147.1:0-2078 GCA_036274415.1 Actinomycetes bacterium | reverse complement strand
TGACTCGGCATAGCCGGCCTCGGGATCGGCCGAGAAGCTCACCTTGAGCTGACCGGGGCCGTCGTCGTTCGGCTCGAACCACGCCACGAAGATGCCGTCCGGACTGGCCAGCAATCCCGAACCGGAGAAGCTGTCGACGACTTCGCCGTCGACGATCCTGTCGATCGTTTCGGTGGTGACGTCCGCAGCCAGGTAGCCACCCTGGAATGAGACGACGTCGTCGTAAGCCTTCGGCAGCTCAACCGTCTCGCCGTTCGGCAGATGCAGCGTCGTGCCCTGGAGCCATCCGACATGCGCGCCCTCAACCCGCGGCGCATTCAGCGTGAGCTTGACCTTTCCGTCGCCGTCGGGGTCTGGCGTCGGGGCGGAGTTGGACGCCACGTCGTCCGGACGAGGCGAGTTGCCGAGCTCGAAGGGCTGCGTCACGACGACGACGCCCAGGACGACCGCTGCAGCTGCGATCGCCGAGCCCGCGATCGTGAACCGTTGACGTCGCTGCGTTCGCGCGCGGTTCAGCGTGCTCGTGGCAAGGTCGTCGCGCGGTTGGGCGTCGGCGACTGACGCGTCCAGCAACTGGCGCAGGGGTGAAGGGCCGGTCATGCGCGCACCTCGTTCTCGAATTGCGTGCCGTTCTCAAGCGGCACAGCGCCAACGGCCTCGGCCAGCTCTGGAGCGAGCTCACGAAGCCGTTGCAACGCCAAGCGGGTCTGGCTCTTGACGGTGCTCACCGAGCACCGCATGGTCTGTGCGGTTTGTGACTCCGTGCGGTCTTCGTAGAAGCGCAGCACAAGCACTTGCCGTTGTCGGGGAGTCAGCTTCGCCAACGCGGCGCTCACCATGAGTCGGCGGTCGACGTCCCCTCCCGGGTCTCCTTCGACGGCGCGGTCGTGCGAGATGCCGAGCTGCTCGGGAGCGCGGCGGTTGCGCCACCTCCAGCGGTCGATCGTGACCGTGTAGAGGATCTGGCGGACGTAGGGCTCGGGGTTGCCGTCACGGTTGATCCGTGGCCACTTCATGGCCGCCTTGACGAGGGCGTCCTGCAGCGCATCCTCAGCTTCGGTGCGATCGCCCGTGAGGAGGCAGGCCGTGCGCAGGAGCGCGCCGCCTCGGGAGTCGACGAACTCTCTGTAGCCGGCGTACCGATCGGTCATGTGGTTCCTCCACCTCCCCCGTCCACCCTGTATACGTCGCGAAGTGCGCCGAGGGGTGGAGGGCGGTGGCGCGTCTTTTCGCGCCTTCGGAAGGCACCGAGATCAAGCCGAGATCAACTCAGGTCTGGCGCAAGCAGCGGCCATGGGCGGGCTTGTTCGAGCGCCAGGCCCACAGCGAATGCGGTCGCTTCGTCGTAGCCGCGGGCGACGATCTGGACGCCGATCGGGACGCCGGACGCCCCGCGCCCAGCCGGAACGACCAACACCGGGCAACGGTTGGCCACGTTAAACACCTCGGCCAGGTGAATGTCGTGGAAAGAGTCGCGCTCGACGCCGTCGACGATCAAGGGCTGTTGTGTGTAGTCGACGCCGGCGTCCAATGCCGGGATCGCCATGACCGGACACAAGATCACGTCGTGGTCGAGGAGCGCGCGGTCGATGCGCTCGGAGATGACCGCTTCGACTTCGCGCGCTTTGAAGAACGACATGTCGTCGCGATCGCCGGCCAGCTCGGCGAGCCACGCCAGCGTGTACGCATTCACGTCGTCCTCGCGTCCGGCGATCTCGGCCTCGCAGCTGGCGGCGAACAGTCCGCCGTTGTGACCGTTGGACGCCTGACGCACGAGATCTCGCTCGATCGTGAGATCGAGTGTCTCGACGATCGCGCCCTGCTCTTCCAACGCGCGCGCCGCGTCCGACACCGCTGCTTTGACTTCCGCGACCACGGGCCAGTCGCCGAGGTCGAGCGACAGACCAACGCGGAGTCCCTTCACCTCAGGCCGGAGGTCAACGAGGTTGGTCGGGCCGGGCAGTGAGAAGTGGTCGCGGACGTGGCGTCCGCTGGTGAGGTCGACCATCAGGGCAGCGTCGGCGACGGTGCGGGTGATCGGACCGACGCGCGACCAGTCGTCGCGGCCCCAAGCGCCT
>DASUFV010000146.1:0-4486 GCA_036274415.1 Actinomycetes bacterium | reverse complement strand
CCCATGGGGCTGACCGAGCTGACCAGCACGAAATACGTCGTGACAGGTGAAGGACAGATCAGGGAATAGGGCGACGCGTCGGTGGCCGTGCGTCGTCCTCGGCACTCGCTTCGGTAGGGTTTGCTCGTCCGTCCGCGTGTAGTGCGTCGTAGAGGTGAGGCATGAACACTCTGATCCTGCTGTCGGAGACGGTGGCTGAAGAGGAAGCCGATGCCATGCCGTTGGCCGTCACTCTTGGCGTACTCGCCTTCATCGCGTTCGCAATCTTGTTGCTCGCGGTGACTCGGCTCAATCCCGACCGCTGATCGACTCGTTGCGGGCGTCGGCGACGCCGGTTGAGCCCCGAACGCAAGTAGGGTCACCACCATGCGGCGCATCGGGGTCATGGGCGGCACGTTCGACCCCATACATCACGGACACCTCGTGGCGGCTAGTGAGGTGGCGGCGTCCTTCGATCTCGAAGAAGTGGTCTTCGTGCCAACTGCAATACCGTGGCAGAAGGACGATCGAGCGGTGTCGCCTCCGGAGGACCGGTACCTGATGACCGTCATCGCCACTGCTTCGGACCCGCGTTTCTCGGTCAGCCGGGTCGACATCGATCGGGGCGGCCCCACGTACACCATCGACACACTGCGCGACCTGCACGCAGCTCATCCCGACGCCGGCGAGTTGTACTTCATCACGGGCGCCGATGCCATGGCGCAATTGCTGAGCTGGCGCGATTTTGAATCGTTGTATGCGTTGGCCCACTTCGTCGGGGTGACGCGCCCGGGCCACACGCTGGCCGACCCCGGCTTGCCACCTGGCGAAGTGACCTTGGTCGAGATCCCTGCGTTGGCGATTTCGTCCACGGACATCCGTGAGCGAGTGGCCACCGGGCGTCCGATCGACTACCTCGTGCCCGAGGGTGTGGCGCGGTACATCAGCAAGCGGGGCCTTTACCGAGGAGCCGGAACATGAGTCCGAGCTCTCGTCGCGGGTCTGGAGGCAAACGCGACAAGGGCGGGTGGCGTCGCCGCAGGGACGAGGTCTCGATCGCCGATCGTCTCGGTCCTCCGGGCAAGGGTGGTGCGGTACCGCCTGGGTCTGTTCTTCCCGGCCAGGACAAGGGTCAGGACAAGGGTCAGGAAAAAGGCCGCGACAAGGGGAGAGGCAAGGAGCGCGCGACCGAAGGCCGGGAGACCCGCGACCAGCGCGGCGGAAACCAACCGCCGAACAAGCAGCAGGCTCCGGGCACTGTCCTCCCCGGTAAGCGCGACGCCGCGCCAGTGCGGCAGCAGACGCGCAAACAGCTGCGTGAGCAGCGAGAGGCGCAGAAGCGCCAGGAACGCCAGCGATGGATCCTTACGGCGCTTGCGGTCGTGGCGGTCGTCGCGATCGGTGTCGTGCTGGTCATCTGGTTGTCCGGACGCGGCAGCGACGAGCCGACGGCCGCTGGTCCGGAGCGAGTGGAACGCACTCTCACGATGACCTTGGCAGCAGACAACGAAGCAGCGACCTCGGGTGCGCTGATGGTGAACGATCCCGTCGGCCCGGGGGCGGCGTCCGTGCTGGTGCCGTCGCAGTTGTTCGTCGAGGGGCCGACGCCAGACGGACTGCCGTTCGGTGACACGGTGCTGCTCGGTGATGACGCGGCTCCTGGCACTGCGCTGGCGGACACGTTGGACGTGATCGTCGACGACACGTGGCAGGTGTCGGACGACGTGCTCGCCAAACTCGTCGATGACGTCGGAGGCGTCCTGGTCGACGTCGACTCCGAGATCGTGCGCAACGGTCAGGTCGTTCTTACGCAGGGCGACGACCAGCTGTTGAAGGGTAACCAAGCTGTCGTCTACGCCACCTACCTCGGTAACGGGGAGGTGGAGGAAGCGCGGCTCGCCAGGTTTGGCGATGTGTTGGACCAACTGATGCAGCGCCTGCCTGAGAACAGCAACACCCTCGTGAACCTGATCGAACAAGCAGGCGCCGTCGACAATGCCACTCTCAGCGCCGATGAGCTCGCGACGTTCCTGCTCGAGTACGGCGATGTTGCTCGCGGCGGAGACGCGACGTATCAGTCATTGCCGACCACCGTGCTCAACACGGTCGGCAACCAGACGGCGCTCACCGTCGACCCGGCGGGGCTGGAGCGGCTACGGGACGGGTTGTTGGCTGATTCGTTGCCTCCTGACGCAGGCGGAGACCAGGTGACGGTTCTGGTCCAGAACGGTGTCGGAACGCCCGGGCTCGAGCAGGATGCCGCAGACCTTCTGAGAGATGACGGTTTCGACTTCCTCAACGGTGGCAACGCCAACGAGTTCGGCGTGAAGCAGACCGTGGTGTTCGTGCCCGACTCGACCCCGGCGTCCCAGACCCTCGGTCAAGACGTTGCCAAGACGCTCGGCGTTCCGGCATCTGCGGTGGAAGTAAGTGATCAGGGCAGTTCGGTGGCCGACGTCATCGTCGTGTTGGGCGAAGACTTCAAGCCGTGAGAGGCTGGGTCTGCGCCCTAGACCTTCGGGTCGGGTGAGATAAGCGAGCCAGGGAGATGTGTGACCGCCAGTAGTGAGTCTGTCCACCTCGTGCACGAGGCGGCAGCAGCGGCGTCCGACAAGCTCGCCGTAGACATCGTGGCCTTCGATGTGAGTGAGCAGCTTGCCGTAGCCGATGCATTCGTGCTGTGTTCTGCGCCCAACGACCGGCAAGTGCGCGCCATTGTCGAGGCTGTCGAAGAACGGCTGACCGCGAACGGCGTGAAGCCAGCACATCGGGAGGGCGAGCGCGAGAACCGTTGGGTGCTGCTCGACTACCTGGACGTCGTCGTGCACGTCCAGCACGAAGAGGAGCGCACGTTCTACGCCCTCGAGCGACTGTGGAGCGACTGCCCTGCCATTCCACTCGACGACACGGTTGAGGTGTCACGCTGAGCGTCGAGTTCATACCCGGGGCGAAGCGCCGGCGGATCGTCCTGTGGCGGCACGGCCGCACCGAGTGGAACGACTCCCGTCGCTTCCAGGGGCAGATTGACGTCGCGCTGGATGATGTCGGTCGCAAGCAGGCCGTGCAGGCAGCAGAACAACTGGCGCTGCTCAAGCCGCAGCTGATTGTCTCGTCCGACCTTTCGCGTGCCGCAGAAACCGCCGAGATCCTGAGCGAGGTCTCCGGTGTCCCGATCGAGCGCACCGAGGCGCTCCGCGAGACGAACGGCGGGGAGTGGCAGGGGCGCTTCGCCGACGATCTGGCATCCGACCCCGTCTATGTGCAGTGGCTGGCGGGCGACGATGTCCAGGCTGGAGGAGCGGAATCGCGGTCGCAGGTGGGCGAGCGTGCTCTTGTCGCCGTCAACGAAGCGTTGACCCGGCTTGAGGAGGGACGCGTGGCGGTCGTGGTGTCCCACGGTGGGACGATCCGCGCGCTGATCGGACGTCTCGTCGGGCTTCCGGTCGACGAGTGGCGAGTGCTCGGCGGTCTCGCCAACTGCTGCTGGTCCGTCCTCGAAGAGTCTCGTGGTCGATGGCGTCTGACCGAGCACAACGCCCATAGCCTTCCGCAGGTCGTCCTGGGCGACGATCGCTGATCGTCGCCGAAACGGCACACCTTTGGGGTACTTCCTCGGGCCTATGACCCTGAAGATGTTCCCCAAAGGCGTGCCGTTGCTCGGTTTGGAGGGCTCGGACGCCCCCGGTAGGCTGAGGTCCCTCTCCGGGGCTATGGCGCAGTTGGTAGCGCGTCTGCATGGCATGCAGAAGGTCAGGGGTTCGAATCCCCTTAGCTCCACCGAAGTTCTTGCACTTGTTCAAATCTTCCTCATGTGGCGTCTGACGGCTGATGTTCCTTCTCGACGGCCGGATAGGTGACGCTCGCGTCAGGACCAACGACTGCGCCAGCGCTGAGTTGTGCCGACTCAACGTGGTTCCCCTTCACGATGTGGCGTACGTCCTCGCGGTGAGCGAGGAGGTGGTCGGCGATGATGCGACGGTGGCATCGCCACCACAGAACCTCCGAGCACATGACGGCCGTCCGCTGGGAGCGGGCCCATTCGCGCAACTTGTTCAATGCGCTCCTGAATTCCTCGGAGAGGGCGTGGTCGGCAAAGTTATGGAAGCTGCGGTTCTCCCACCAGGCGTTGACCTCGAACGGTACTTCTTTGCTCGCAGGGCGGCGGCCGGTCAGGCCTTCAAGGCGCCGGAAACTGACACTTGCCTCGTCGAGGGAACTGGCGAGGATATCCGCATTGAACTGCGGATATCGCGTTGAGCCCGGCACCCTGCGGACATCGACGATCAGTTCGATGCCGGACTCGCTGACGAGATCGAGGAACTGCCCGAGCGTTCGGTTGGAGTGCCCAATAGTGAAGAGCGGAAGATCCGCGCTGGAGATCACCCGGTCTCAAGAACCCTCAGGTCTCGCACGGCGTACCGCCGGTGCAGCAGGTGCTCCTCGATCACTGTGAAGAGACAGTCCCGAATAGTCGCGGATTCGACACCCACGACGGGCTCGGGGGCGA
>DASUFV010000145.1:0-7794 GCA_036274415.1 Actinomycetes bacterium | reverse complement strand
AGCTGTCATTCCTGTCCGTCCACCATCCGGACCTTTTGACAAGACTCCGCCCCCATGAGTCGTCGCTACTTCGACGTGTGTGAACGTGTCACGCAACTTCTGCTGTCCACCGGGGGTGGCGCCGCGACCGAGACGTTGGTTGCGCTCGGCGCGGACAAACGCGATCTGAATCGGATGTGCTACGAGGGCGCGCTGACGCGTGTCGCGCGGGGTTTCTACGCTCTGGGCCACGCACACGACGAGGACCGATGGCAGCAACAGCGGTCGGAGCACCTTCGACATGCGGCCGCCATGTGTGACGTGGGCGCGGTGACCATTGCGCTGAGCTCCGCAGCGCTCGCACGGACGCTTCCGGTGAACCGGATTCCGGAACGACCCGAAGTGATTCGCCCGCCTGGGAGTGCTGTCCTGCTAGGGGCCCGAACGCTCCGGCGACCCCTCGAACCAGGCGACGTGCAGTTGGTACGAGGCGTGCCGGTGACGTCACTCGCAAGGACGGCTGTCGATGTGGCGCTCGACCTCCCTACCCCCGAGGCGCTCATTACTGTTGATGCGGCCATACGCCGTGGTGCCACCAGTGCAGCCATGAGCGAGATCCTCGTCGCACTCGGTGGCGTTCGAGGGTGCCGATCCGCCAGGCTCACCGTCGAGCTCGCCGATCCTCACGCAGAATCGGCGCTCGAATCGCGTGGTCGAGGCGAGCTTGTTATGCGTGGCGCGCCGCGACCCCTGTGCAACGTCAGCTTTCGGATCGGCGAAACGGAGTTTCGGGTTGATCATTGGTGGCCAGACATCCCCCTCGTCGGTGAGGCAGATGGCGTCCTCAAGTACTCGGGAGATCGAGCTCGAGAAGCTCTGTGGGAGGAGAAGCTCAGACAAGAATGGTTCGAGGACACACTCGGCCTCACGGTCTTCCGCTATGGCGACCGAGAAGTCCGGCTCGCACCCGATGGCCTTTACGACAGGTTCATGCGCAGGGCCGACCATGCCCGTGGACGACTCTGGACGCCACCACCGCGCCTCGAGGTGTTTCAGCGACCCCCGCCCGGATCCGACGAACCAATGCGATGGCTCAGCCGTCGAGGGGAGCCGGAGGGACAGGAATCAGCCTGAAACGCACGAAATTCTGCCCCTACCGCTTCTCTCGGTGACGAATGCAAAGCGGAGAAGCGGCAGAAGTGAACCGGAGAAGTGGCGAGTAGCGCGGAAGCAGCCGTGGCGGCTGCGGGCGGCAGTAGCGTTGCCGGATGGCACCTGGCGAGCTCGCGCAGTTGGCGGACGCCGTCCGGCGCGGGCAGGTGACTGCGGCTGATCTCGTCGCCGAAGCACTGCGACGCATTGACGCACTCGACCCTGAGCTGAACGCGGTGGTCGCCCGATGCGACGACGAGGCCGAACGGGTCGCGCACGAGATCGATGCGGCGGTTGCGCGAGGTGAGGATCCCGGACCGCTGGCTGGCATTCCGGTCTTGGTCAAAGACCTCGAGGACGTCGCGGGCATGATCACCACGCAGGGATCACTGCTTCTCACGGACTCGCCGCCGGCGTCCGCGCACAGCACCGTGCCTCGACGTCTCACCGCCGCCGGCGCAGTCATCGTCGGCAAGTCGAACCTTCCGGAGTTCGCCACCGAGGGATACACGGACAACCTCGTCTTCGGCGTCACCCGCAACCCGTGGCAGCCCGACTACTCACCTGGCGGGTCGAGCGGTGGCAGTGCGGCGGCGCTGGCGTCCGGCATGATCCCGATCGCGACGGCGACCGACGGCGGTGGGTCGATCCGCATCCCCGCCGCGTTCTGCGCTCTGGTCGGTCTGAAGCCGACGCACGGCCTGATCGGACGATGGCCGGCGCCGGACTGGATCGACCTGTCGACCGAAGGTCCGTTCGCGACCTGCGCCGCAGACCTGGCGCTCCTCTGGCAGGTCATGTCGGGGCCAGAAGCCGGTGATCCCGGATCGGTGCCGCGTCCGGTGCTCGGCGGAAGCCTGCCCGACGTACGGCGGGTGTTTGCCATCGGGCGGTTCGCATCGGACGCCCCGTTGCCGGACGCGATCGGCCCGCTGTTCGAGGCTGCCGTGCACAACATGGCCGAGATGCTTGGTGTCCCGGTGCAGCCAGTCAGCTCGCGCGAGCTCTGGGGCGACGTCGACTTCGACGACGACTGGTTCACGGTCGCGACGGCCGAGCACATCGCAAAGTTCGGACGCGAGTGGGTCGAACGCGGCCTCGAGCAAATGCACCCAGGTGCGCGCGGCTTCATGGAGTGGGGCCTCGGCGTCGACATCGACAAGTACCTCGCCGCGCGGCGGCGTCGGTTCGACGGTGTGCGCGCACTGGACGCGCTGCTCGGCGATGACGGCGTCCTGCTCAGCCCGGTCAACGCTGCGGCGGGCTGGCTGGCGGACGGCCGCATGCAGGCCGGCGATGAACCCGGCATGCTCCCTGCTGAGGTCTTCAACACTCCGTTCACCAACATCACGTCGCATCCGACCCTGTCGTTGCCCGCCGGGGTCACGGACATCGGCGTGCCGTTCGGGCTGCAAGTGATCGGACCGCGCTACAGCGATGAGTTGCTGCTCGAGCTTTCTGCGCGCTGGGAGCAGGAGCATCCATGGCCACGCGTCGCTCCTGGCTACCGAACCTGGGCTGACGAGGTCCTATGAGGGGGACGCACTGGGGTCTGCTCATCGACCAGCCTGTCGAGAGTCTCCGCCTCGCGGACGATGTTGCGCGCCATCGATCCGAAGATGACGCCGTGGACCGGAGTCAGCAGTTTCCAGTACAGGTGACCCCAGAGGCCACGGGGATAGAACACGGCACGCTGGCGGTAGGTGACCGGGTCAGGCTTGATCCCAAGCTCCAACCACGCCAGGCCTGGGAGTCGCATCTCTGCGCGTAGGCGCAGCAATTGATTCGGGATCCGCTCTTCAACCCGCCAGAAGTCGAGTGACTCTCCCACGAACACGTGGTCCGGGTGCCGCCGCCCGCGCCGTAGCCCGACACCCCCGGCCAGCCGGTCCAAGAATCCGCGGGCCTCCCACGCCAGCGGGAACGAATACCAGCCTCGTTCGCCGCCGATCCCCTCGATGACCTGCCACAAAGCCGTGATGGACGCCGTCGTCGCACGCTCCCGTGCGTCCGTGTAGAGCGTCCCACCCGCCCAGTCCGGATCGCTCTGCAGCGGGTCGCTCGGCGCACCCACCACCGATGCATTGGACCAGCGGGTGGCGACGTCCGCGTCCTGGATGCGCCGCAGCGCCAGTTCAACGGCGCGGTCAAAACCGGTGAGTCCCTCTGGCGGGTCGGGTATGTAAGTCGCGATGTCGTGCTCGCTGCAAACAACCTCGTGGCGCAGCGACTCGACCAGGGGCCGCGCGATCGAGTTGGGCACGGGGGTCACGAGTCCTACCCAATGACTCGACAGCGAAGGTGTCAGCACGGGGACGCCCACGATCAGCCGACGCGGCAGCTCAGCGACTCGGGCATACCGCTGCATCATCTCTTGGTAAGTGAGGACGTCGGGGCCGCCGATGTCGAAAGATCGGTTGACGCCTGGAGGTAGGTCGGCGGCGCGCGTCAAGTAGCGCAGCACGTCGCGGATCGCGATGGGCTGCACCAGGTTGCGTACCCACCGAGGCGTCACCATCGCGGGCAATCGCTCAGTGAGGTAGCGCAGCATCTCAAAGGACGCCGACCCGGAACCGATGATGACCGCAGCCTGAAACTCGGCTGTAGGAACACCCGACGAGCGCAGGATCGCGCCCACGCGGGCCCTGGATTCGAGGTGTGGAGACAACGGCTCCCCACTTGGGCTCAAGCCGCCCAGGTACACCAAGCGCTGAACGCCTTGCGAGCTCGCGGCTGCACCGAAGTTCTTTGCCATGTCCGCTTCGAGACGTTGGAAACCTCGACCCTCGATCAAGGAGTGCAGCAGGTAGTAAGCAACATCCACTCCCTTGAGCGCCCTGGCGACATCGTGCGAGCTCGTTGCGTCACCCGTCACCACCTGCACGTGTTTCGCCCAGGGGTGGTCGCGGACGCGGTCCCGGTTGCGGACAAGAACGCGCACGTCGAACCCAGCGTCCAGGAGCTCGGGAACCAGTCGTCCGCCGATGTAACCCGTTGCACCGGTCACGAGGACGAGCCGGGGTTGCGACGTTGAATCCCGAACCATGCGCTCAAGTGTGGTGCTGATCGCGCGGGACCACATCTTGACGTGGAAGCATCCGTGTCATGAGTCCGTGGCTCGAACTGCTGGTCGCCGTCGCGATGGTGGTCGGCATCGTCGGGCTGGTCGTACCCGTGCTACCCGGACTCGTGTTGATGTGGGCTGCCGTCGGCGTGTGGGCGCTGCTGGACGGCGGTGGCGTGACGCGCTGGGTGACGTTCGCGTTCGTGTCGGTGTTGGCTCTCGTCGGCACCATCGCCGCCATCGTCTGGTCGGGACGCAAGGCGTCCGGCGCAGGGGCGCCGTGGTGGGCGCTGACCGTGGCAATGGTGGGTGCGGTGGTCGGGTTCTTCACGATCCCGGTGCTCGGCATCGTGGTCGGGGGTGTGGGCGCGCTCTGGCTGGTCGAGCTGCTGCGGCTGCGAGACCCGCGAGCCGCGTGGGACACGACCTGGGCCGCCCTGCAGGGGTACGGAATCGGGACGCTGGTGCAGCTCGCGGCCGGTGCGGCGATTCTGGGCGTCTGGCTGGCTGGCGTCTGGGTCTCCTGACCCCGCCTAGCCCCGCCCCGCCGGACCAGGGCCCAGGGCCCCTGCGGCCGACCACCGACACGCGGGCCTGAAGGTGGCAGGCGCAGCGGCGGGTCGGGCACAATGCGCACGAGACGTCCGGCGTCCGGACAGCGAGGCAGCTGGGGAAGGCGACCCTCGCAAAGGAGGCCGGAGATGTCGCTGACCCCTACGACCCGTGGAGTGGTGTTCGTCCACTCCGCGCCTGCTGCGCTGTGCCCGCATGTCGAATGGGCGATCGCCGGTGTCCTCGGGGGCGAAGTCAGCCTCGAGTGGACGCCGCAACCCGCGCAAGCGGCGTTCTACCGCGCGGAGCTGTCGTGGCAGGGCGAGCCCGGCACGGCGTCCACCCTCGCGTCGGCGATGCGCGGCTGGGAGCACGTGCGCTACGAGATCACCGAAGAGGCGTCACCCGGCTACGAGGGTGAGCGCTACATGTACACGCCGTCGCTGGGAATCTTCCACGCGGTGATGGGCATCCACGGCGACATCCTCGTGCCCGAAGACCGCATTCGCCTCGCGATGTTGGACGCCGAAAGCGACAAGGCCTCCTTGCCCGAAGCGCTCGACCAATTGCTCGGACGCCCATGGGACGACGAGCTCGAGACGTTCCGCTACGCCGGCGACGGCGCACCGGTGCGTTGGCTGCACCAGGTGATCTAGGTAGTGGCGATGCAGCAGTGGATGGCACGCACGGCGTCAGGCAGGTCTGGCCGATCGACAGCCTGACGTGGTAGCCGGACGAGTCCCCTTCCCTGTCCGGTTGCGACGAGGGCCCCTTTCGCGAAAGCGGGAGGGGCCTTTCGCAGACTACTGCTGCTTCAGAGGCTCAGCCGCCTGGCGGGCGGTAGTCGACCGACTGGCGGATCGCCGCGTCGACCTCTTCAGACTCGAGCAGCACAACGGTCTCGTAGGCGCTCAATGCGCCGGTCGCCCCCACGGTCGCCGCTAGCGCGATAGCCGCACGGTTGTCGGGCAAGTTGACGGCCCCTTCCTGAAGAACTCCCTTGATTCCCTGGTTGCTGTACGAAGCCTTGATGAGGTACTTGGGCATGTCGCCCTCCTTTGTCGCGACAACCTTCGTCGCGTGCCGCAGCGCCGACAAGTGAACAGCGTTTCCGGTCCGCGCGAATCGGTCAGTAGTAGCTCGGCGCAGGCACGAGCACGTCGATCCGACGTCCGCCGATCGTTCCCGTGACTGATGCCATCTCGTTCTTGGCGCGCGAATGCCAATGCATCTCGAGCGATCCCTTGTCCGTTCCGGCACCTCGGATGGTCACTGTCACGGATGCCGGGCCGTTCGCCCGTGGGATCGAGCCGGTGCCGGTCACCTGGATGTCACGCACCCACCGCAGGTGGTTGAGCTTGAGCGTGAAGATGCGCGAGACGAACGGGTCGGTGCTCGTGGTGTACATCGAGAACTGGCCGCCGTAGAGGCCGCTTCCGGTGTAGCCGGGAATCGCGTACCAACGGTCGACCACGTCCGAGACCGACTCCATTGCCACGTACGCGGCCCTGCGGTCTCGAGCGGTTGACTGGTCGCGGCCGCTGGCAACCGTGGCCTGCGGAATGCCCGATGCCGTCTCCGCGAACGCGGCGGCAGTTCGGTGTTCGGGGATGTCGCTGAGACACGACGTGTTCCCCACGCTGCGCGTCTCGATGAATGTTCGTGCGATGACTGAAGCGCACTTGTCGGCGTCGTAGATCGCGTTGACGTGCCCGAAGTTTGGCACCTCGACATAGGTCGAGTTGGGGAAGTTCTCGGCGACCTCGCGTGCTTGGTAGACGTCGGTGCGGAGGTCGAGGTCGCCGTTCAGCACGAGCACTGGGGTGTTCGGGAACTGTCCACCGTTCGGGAACGGCGGCTCGGTCCCGGCGTCCGGTTTCGGCCAGCCGATGCAGTAGTCGTAGACGAAGAAGTCGCTGGACGCCCACTCTTCCGGCGTCCACGGCCTCGTGACGCGTGGATCGAGGTCGTCGACGGCGTCCGCGAACTGGCGTTGGCGCTCTGCCGGGCCGGCCTGCTTGTCCCAGAGCTGCGGGTAGTCAGAGCACGCGTATGCGAGATAGGCACCCTCTGACCAGAAGCGGATCTCCTGGTTCGGACGCGGTATGCCCATCTTGCCGGCGACGGCGTCCGCGCTCGCGCCTTCGACCTCGGCGATCATCCGCGCGAACGGGCGCGGGTTGCCGTCGAGCAGTGC
Source organism: Actinomycetes bacterium (assembly GCA_036274415.1). GTDB lineage: Bacteria > Actinomycetota > Actinomycetes > JAHEKZ01 > JAHEKZ01 > JAHEKZ01. The sequence goes on along the minus strand of DASUFV010000145.1, from coordinate 850 downwards.
AATGAGCGCTGCGGGAACCTCGCGCACGTAGCCAGGTGTGACGTCGGTATAGAGCAACGCGTCCATCACACGCCGTGGCGTGATCGTGATGGGGACTTCGTATCCCAGCCAGTCCGGTGCGGTGGTGCGGATGGGCTCGTCGCGAACCGTCTCGACGACATCGGCGAGCAGCGGCAACATCTCGCGCGGTGCGACTGGGCAGGTCGCGGGGCTCTTGGCGCAGAACAGCCTGACGTTCTCGCGCAGTCGCTGCGCTGTCGTGGCGTACCAAGGGTCGAGGCCGGTGATCGGGTAGGTGGCGTCGAAGATGGCGGTGCGGACGTACTGGGGGTAGCGCGTGGTGAAGGTCTGCGCGAAGAATGACCCGTACGAGTCGCCGTACAGGTCGATCTTGTCGATTCCCAAGTAGTCCAGGACATCTGCCATGTCGGCCGCCGCGTTCGCGGTCGTGTAGAGGTCGGCCGCATCACCAAGCCGTTGTCCGCAGAGGCGCGCGTTCTCTACCCAGTCGCCGTTGTAGCTCTGCGCCTCTGGGCAATTGATGGGGTCGGAGAGCCCGGTGCCGCGTTCGTCCACGAGCAGAGCGGCTCGGGTGTCCATCAACGGGGCGAACAAGTCGAGGAAGTAGTCCTCACCGTCAGTCGTGGAGTAACCAGGGCCACCCTCGTGAGCGACGAGCGTCGTTCGCGGATTGGTGGTCTCGCGCGCGGGGAAGTACTGGAAGTCGATGGTGACGGTGCCCGCGGTCTTGCCCGTGCGGTCCAGCGGCACCTCGAGACTGCCGCACCACGCGGCGTACGCGCGCGTGCACTTGGTCAGTCCGTCTGGCACTCCGGGTGGGGGTGCTGGC
>DASUFV010000144.1:0-2628 GCA_036274415.1 Actinomycetes bacterium | reverse complement strand
GGAAGACGTTAGGCCCGCAGCTCGTGGGGAAGCTGCACGTCGCGGTCGGGGACATGGACAACTACTTCCTCAACCTCGGCGTCTATCGGATGGAGACGTTTCTGGAGAGTACGAAGGAGGAGGGGAAGGGGCCGTACTATGCAGGGACGGTCGAGTATGGGAGGCCGCTCAAGCCGCATGGGTGGCAGCCGTGGACGAATCAGGAGTTGCTCAGGATCATGATGGGGCAGATAGAGAAAAACGCGACGCGGCAGTGAGGTTGCGTCCTTCACTTTGTCGCCAGCTGGACTCCCCCGTATCTTGGAAATAGCCCACCGAACCATCCAATGACCCGGAATCACAAGCAAACAACACGTAGCGCAGCCAAGCCGGGAAAGGTGGCTTCGAAAAAGTCCACCACGAACCGGTCGACATCCGGGCTGCGATCGGGCAAGGGCGCTGTCGTCTTCGACCCAACGGCACCGATGACCCCTCTGGCCCGCGAAACGCAGCGCGTATTCGAGAGAGGAGTCCGTGCCCAGATGACGGATCTGGCGAAGAAGGGCGTCTCGACGGTCGTTGTCGTCAATGGCCAGGTAGTCCGAGGCATCCCGCGCTTGGTGAAGGGCCGCTACGTCATCGCGAGTGGCACTCGTGCTAAGGCGGTGACCGCCAAGTAGTGCTCGGTCGGATGTTGCAGGCCCCTTCGAGCTCAGCCCTTCAGCACACACGATGCCTTTCGAGAGCCCTTCGCCTGGGCCATGCGCGCCACACCGATGATCATGGGGAGAACAACAGGGCCCGATTCATCATCTTACTCCGGGTCGACGACCTTCCACGCGTGATGACGCTCGAGTCGGAATGAGGAGCCGCGGTACCTCTTGTCGGTGAGCGTGACCCACGCGGTGTCCTTCTGAATCGAGAGTACGGCGTCCTGCATGTCTCGGGAGTTCAACGAGAGCCTCCGTGCCACGGCCTCCAATATCTCTGTCGTGTCGCTTCTCGCTGCCCGACTCGTCGGTTCAAGTCGTCGCCGAGGTTGGACTGGCTGCGTCCCTCGTCCGGAGGCACCGGAGATCCCCGACGGCATCGACGGTTGCGGAATAACCGGCGGTCGCTGCGCCTCGACGCCGGTTGTCAGACTCGTTAGGGCCGCCAACACGAACCACGCCTTCATAGCGGACCGGGTTGTAGGTGGGTCAGCGTGGACCTCCTCATCAGGCGATGAGGCTCGGCCAATTTACACAGTCTCTTCCGTTAGGCCATTCGGGCTTCCCCTGATGACCACACGTCACAGCTGATCATTCTGCGGATTTTCACTGCACGACCGACGCGCCGGTCCCCGTGCTCGCCGTTCGTGTTCTCCAACTACATCCTGGAGCGAGCACGAAGGCCGCTGCAACACCGTCACGGGCAGCGCGTCCGAAGTCTTCGCCCGCACCGACGGCATCTGGCAGAACCCCTTCTGGTACCTCGGCCCCGTTAGACGCAGTTAGGCAAAAAAGCACCCAGCCGTCGGCTGAACTACCCGGTGTTCCGCAGACCCTGCGCGATGCCGCTCAGTGTCGTCGACAATACGGAATCAACGGTATGAGCAGCAGCGGCGGACGCGGACTCGCCCGCCTCGCGAACGCCGCGTCCGTCCGCGGCTCGCCGACGCAGCAGCGAAACCTGAATGAGCGACAACGGATCCACGTACGGATTCCTCAGCATGATCGCCGACTGGATCACCGGCGTGTCCCGCACCAACACATCGCTCTCCCTGATCCGCAGAATAGCGCTGACCGTCGCGTCGAACTCCGCCTCCAGACGCTCGAACAGCTTCACGTCACCGCCGAGGTGCTCGACATAGAGCCGCGCGATCTCCATGTCCGCCTTCGCGCAGACCATCTCGATCTTGCTCAGGAGATCGTCGAAGAACGGCCAGCGTCGCGCCATGCGCTGCAACAGGTCGAGCCCACCCGCGGTCACCACATAGTGGCCTAACGCCTTCCCGACGCCGAGCCATCCCGGAAGCATGAGACGCATCTGCGTCCAGCCGAACACCCACGGGATCGCGCGTATCCCCTCGATGCCCGCCTTCGCGCCGGGCCGGTACGCCGGACGCGAGCCGAACCGCGCTTCCGCGAGCGCATCGATCGGTGTCACCGAGCGGAACATCTGGAACAGCGCATCATTGTCGTGAGCGAGCTCGCGATACACAACGAGCCCACGCTCCGCGAGGTCGGTCATCGCATCACGGAATTCACGCATCTCCGTCGGGGACGGGTCGTCGGGTCCAGGATTGAACTGCTGCATCAACACGCCGGCGAGCGTCACCTCCAGCGTACGCTCCGCCACCGGCAGCAATCCGAATTGCTGCGACACGATCTCGCCCTGCTCGGTGATCTTGATGCGTCCGTGTACCGTCCCTGGCGGGAGCGCGGCGAGCGCCCGATAGACCGGAGACCCACCACCACGCCCCACGCTCCCCCCTCGGCCATGAAAGAGCCGGAGCGCAATGCCTGCGTCTTCGAACAACTTCGCGAGACGCTCCTGCGCTTCGTACAGCGCCCACGACGACGCGAGGATGCCGGCATCCTTCCCCGAGTCCGAGTAGCCGATCATCACCTCCTGCCGGTTGGTGCGCGCGCGGAGGTGCCTAACGTA
>DASUFV010000143.1:0-16688 GCA_036274415.1 Actinomycetes bacterium | reverse complement strand
TGGCGCTTTTGATCACTTTCCGTCACGCTATGACTACTGGAGGGGAGCATGTCGACGGGGGCGCAGGTGCTTCGCGCCGGACGAGAGTGGTCCGAGCGCCTCCTTGCTGTTCCCGCGGGCGTGACCGGCGCAGAGCGCCGTCGCGCGCGGACCCTGCTGGGCGTGTCGACGATCTTGGCGATCGTCGTTGTCCCGGTCGTCGTCCTGATCAGAGTGACCGTTCCCGATGACAACCAGACTGTGCTGCTGGGACTGCTGGGCTGGGTCTTCTACGGTGCCATCCGCTGGCTCGTCGGTCGCCGGCATGCCGTCGCGGCTGCGTGGCTCTTCGTCGGCTACTTCGTCCTGCTCCCGCTGAACTCGCTGTTCATCTACCCCGGCGACGTGGCCAACGCCATCGACCTCGTGTTCGTGACGCTCGTGCCCGTTGCCGCTGCGGTCGTTCTTCCCGCGCGGCACGTCCTGGCAGCCTGCGCTATCGCGCTGGCCGAACTGCTCATCCTTGCGGCCTTCACCGAAGAGGTCGCATTCAGCCTCGCTGAGTACACCGCGTACGTGGTGGTCCTGCTCTGCATCATCTCCTCAGCGTCGTATGCGCTCACGATGATCATTGATCGTGCCTTCGACCAAGCCGACCACACCCGCGTCGAGGCCGAGCGTCTGGCTGACGAGCTGCAGGTGGCGAACGCTGAGCTCGAACAGCGGGTTCGGTCACGCACGAACGAACTGGCCGATGCGCTGCAGCGAGAACAACGGTTGAGCGCCCAGCTCGCAGAGCTGTCGGTGCGCGACTCGTTGACCGGACTCCACAACCGACGTCACATGGACGAGACGATCGATCAGATGTTCCGCTTCGCCATGCGCAGCAACAACCCTCTCAGCGTCGCCGTGATCGACCTCGACGACTTCAAACGGATCAACGACCGCCATACCCACATGGTCGGAGACCAGGTTTTGCGGCGTGCCGCAGACGTGCTGGCGTCGTCGATTCGCGGATCGGATGAGCTCGTGCGCATGGGAGGTGAAGAGTTCGCCCTGCTGATGCCCGGCACATCGTCGCTGGAGGCGGTGACGGTCTGCGAGCGGATGCGGGTGGCGCTTGAGCAGTGTGCATGGGACGACATCACGCCTGGCATCGTCGTGACGGCCAGCTTCGGAGTGGCGACGACGGGAACCGCGCGCGAGGTGCCTGAGCTGGTTCGGAGTGCCGACGAGCAGCTGCTGCGAGCCAAGCGAACAGGCAAGAACCGGGTTTTGTGCGCCGAGGCCGAAGTCGCCTAGCCGAGCTCGGAACGCTGGAGGACGGCGAGGAACATCGCGTCGGTTCCGTGAAGGTGGGGCCACAGCTGCACGAACTCCCGCTCGCCGACATCAGGAACCTTGCCAGGCAGCAACGGTCGAGCGTCGAGCAGCCGCAGTCGGCCGTCGGACGCCGCAAGCGCTTCGGTCACGACGTCGGTGGTCTCCTCGACCAACGGCGAGCACGTGACATAGCCGATCACGCCACCTGGACGAACCAGGCGCGTCGCCGCTGCAAGAAGCCGCCGCTGCACGTTGCCCAGCTGAAGCAGGTCAGCCGGCGACTTGCGCCACCGTGCCTCAGGACGTCGGCGGAGGGCTCCCACCCCCGTACAGGGAGCGTCCAGCAAGACGCGGGCGAACGTGGCAGCGGCTCGATCGATTACCTCTTTCGAGGTGGCGTCCAAGGTCAGCACCTGAACGTCGGGGCCGACCGAACGTTGGACCAGCTCGGCGCGATGCGGCTGGATCTCCCATGCGTGGATCTCGGCTCCTCGCGATGACGCCAGGGCAGCCAGAAGCGCTGCCTTGCCTCCAGGGCCAGCACACATGTCCAGCCATCGCTCTACACCCCCAGCACCTGCGATCTCGACTGACGACAAGGCCAGCGTGACGAGTTGGCTGCCTTCGTCCTGGACGCCGGCTCGGCGCTCGCGTACCGCAGCGATGGCTGCAGGATCGCCCGACTGCATTGTCACCGCGTAGGGCGACCATCTGCCACGCGCGCCGCCCCTGCTAGCAGCGAGCAACTCATCGACCGTGCTCCGCCCAGGGCGAGCCACCAACGTGACAGGCGCCGGCTCGTTGTCCGAGCGAAGCAGGTCGACCAGCTCGCGCTCGGGGCGTCCGGTGTTCAGAAGTGCTCGACGCAGCGCCGTCACCATCCACGTCGGGTGCCCCCACTCCACGCCCAGTTTCTCGTCCGAATCCGCAGTCATGCCTGAGGTGATCTGCTCCAGCCACGACGCCCGGGAGCTAGCTGCGATGCGACGAAGCACGGCATTGACGAATCCCGCGGCCGCGCGCAGACCGTTGGCGTTCGCAAGGTCGACCGTCGTGCTGACGGCGGCGTGCGCTGGCACGTCCATGGCGAGGATCTGGTGAGCGCCAAGGCGCAAGAGATCGCGCACCGGTGGGTCGACCGCGCGGTCGACGCAACGGTCGATGATGGCGTCGTAGGTACCGAGCCAGCGCAACGTGCCATACGTCAACTCGGTCGCGAAGGCAGCGTCGCGTCCGCTCAACCCCACCTTGACGAGGCTCTTGGGCAGCAAGAGGTTGGCGTACGACCCGCGGTCGGACACTGCGCGGACCACGTCGTACGAGACCTGCCTCGGCCGGTCGATCTTCACCGCGTCAGCGCGGCTCACGTCAGCCGTTCGCCATCGGTGATGCGGACGCCGCGCGCCCAGTCGGCCGCGTCCATCGTCCCTTTGCCCTCGGGCTTCACCTGGTCGAGGAGGACCGCATGTGAGCCTGTTCCGACCCACACTGCGTGCTTGGTGACGCCGAGCTCGCCAGGACTCAGCTCGCCAACGCTAGGTGGGGAACCCTCCGACCTGCCGAGCGGGAGGATGCCCAACCGGCGATCACCGTGTCGCGTCCATGCACCAGGCGCGGGCGTGCACGCGCGGATGCGACGGTCGACGGCGAGTGCCGGGTCGCTCCAGCGGACCCTGGCATCTTCAGGTGTCAGCTTGGGAGCGAGGCTGACCCCTTCAGTCGACTGCTCATGCGGCACGGCCTCGCCAGACTCGATGGCATCCAGGGTGTGAACGAGCAGCGCAGCGCCAGACGCCGCCAGTCGGTCCAGCACGTCACCTGAAGTGTCCCGACGTCCGATCACTTCGGTGACCGTTCCGAAGACCGGCCCGCTGTCCAGACCTTCGGTCAAACGGAACGTGGTCGCACCAGTGACCTCGTCACCGTGCAGCAGCGCGTGTTGCACAGGAGCAGCGCCACGCCACATGGGCAGCAACGAGAAGTGCAGGTTGACCCAGCCATGCGGCGGGACGCTCAAGAGCTCTTTGGGGATCAGCTGTCCGTACGCGACCACCGGGCAGCAGTCGGGAGCGAGCGAGACGAACGTCTCGACGAAGTCGGTGTCGCGCAACGACGTCGGACGTAGGACGCGGATGCCGTGTTCGGTCGCTCGCGCCGCCACCGGGGACTCCCGAACGGTGCGGCCTCGTCCCCGTGCAGCATCCGGCCGCGTGATCACTGCGACAACCTCGTGCGAGGACGCGACAAGCGCATCCAACGACGGCAGGGCCGCCTGGGGCGTCCCCGCAAAAATCAGGCGCATGTCGACGAACGCAGGTCAGAGCGCGAGCCCGCGCGTTGCATGCGGGCTCACCTTGACCTGAGGTACCGGTTGCCCGGACCACTCAGCCTCACGAATCGCCTTCATCGCTGCTTTGTGCTGCTCGGGGTCGAGTCGGTCGACGAACAAGATGCCGTCGAGGTGGTCGGTCTCATGCTGCACACACCGTGCCAAGAGGTCCGTGCCCTCGATGACCACCGAATCGCCGTACATGTTGAAACCCTTGGCGACGACCCCGTACGCACGACGGCAGTCGAAGGTCAGCCCGGGCAATGAGAGGCATCCCTCCTCGCCGAACTGCTCCTCCTCCGTCAGATCGAGGACGGGATTCACGAGGTGACCAACGACCTCGTCGACGTCGTAGGTGAAGACTCGCAGCCCGACACCGATCTGCGGAGCCGCGAGCCCGACGCCCGACGCGTCGAGCATCGTCTCGGTGAGGTCCTTGACGAGGGTGCGGAGCTCCTTGTCGAAGTCGACCACTGGCTGAGCCGGCATGCGCAGAACCGGGTCACCGAACAGCCGGATCGGTTGCACCGCCATCGATCGCTCCAGTCTCTGTCTGCACTCAGCAGGCTCTCAGCGCCGGCTCATGCTGGCACCGCTTTGGCCCTCCCAGTCTAGGTGGGCGGTTGTTCTCCAACGACGGGTCAGCCCCAGGCCACGGGATCGATGCGCACGGTGACCCACCCTGGTGCCTTCCGCACACTCCGTTCACCTTGTGCCGCTGCCAGCGCGCGAGCCAGCTCGAGCCCGTCCCGTCGGGCCACTCTGAGCACCACTTGGACATCGGTGCCCTCTTCGTCGGACGCGCTGCTTGCTCGGTGAGCCACGGGAACCGGCCCAAGTTGATCGGCGCCAGGCGGCAAGCTCACTCGCTCGAGCAGATCCCGGACATCGCCGGGGGCGCCCTGAAGTACCGCGATCCGCTTCGCCGGCGGCAGGCCGACTTCTTCGCGTTCGGCAAGCTCGGCGTCGGCATGACCTACCGGGTCCCAGCGGACGAGTGCCTGCACCGTACGGATGCCGGCGTCGGCCACGACCACGACGCGGCCACCATCTGCCGATCCGCGAACGAGAGCCGATGCTGCCATCCAGCGTCGCAGGGTTTCCTCCGCCGCCCTGAGGTCGGCGCGGCCCAGCAGCGCCCACGCGTCCAACAGCAACGCGGCGGCGTAACCGCTGGAGGCCACGGGCTCGGCACCAGGCGTGGCGACCACGAGAGCTGGCTCGTCCGGCACATCGGAGCGCACGGTTCGCCCACCTGACCTCACGACGGTCACACCGGGAAACGCACGCCCGAGCTCTTCTGCGGTGCGGCGAGCACCGATGACCACCGAGCGGAGCCGGTCACCACCGCATGCTGTGCATCGCCAGCTGCCAGCGGCGGTTCCGCACCACTGGCAAGCGGCGTGCTCCCGATCGCGCGCAATCGCCAACGGCCCCTGACAACGCGCGCACCGTGCTTGCTCACCGCATCTGCTGCACGCCAACCGAGGCAGGTATCCACGACGAGGCACTTGCACGAGAACCGGCCCCTGCTCGAGGGCATCCCGCGCAACCCGCCATGCCACCGTTGGGAGGCGGGCGCCCGCCGTCGACACGTCGTCGCCCGAACGCAGCGACGAATCAGCGGAAGCCCGGATACGCGGAGCCATCGCTCGGACGGTGTTGCGGTCGGCGATGACCGGATGCAGGAACTTGCGGCGGACCATCGCCGCCGCCTCCGCGGTTCTGGCGTACCCGCCCACGATCAGGGAGCACTCCTGTTGGGTCGAGCGCAGGGCTGCGACCTCTCGCACGTGCGGGTAGGGCGCGCGCGGTTCGGAGTGCAGGTCGTCACCGTCGTCCCAGACCACGATGAGGCCAAGGTTGCGGACGGGTGCATAGACCGCTGCTCTGGTGCCGACGACGACAGTGGGCCGGTCGCTCGTCGGCGACAGCACCTCGAGCCATCGCCGGTATCGCTCGCGTGGCCCGAGGTCGGCGGTCAGCACGACAGGCGAGAGCCCCGAGTCGGTACCACGGCGCACGACTGCGTCGACGTCGCGGTGGTCAGGTACGACGACGATCGCGCCTCGACCAGCGCTAGTCGTGGCATTGATCGCCTCGACGACGGCGCCGATCCAAGTGCCGCCATACCGGTCGACACCCGGAGTCGCACACCACGCCGCACGAGCCACGGTGCCGGCACTCAGTGCACGCAGCAGGTCGCGGCCGTCGCGGTAGCCGGCCCACGCTGTTGCGTCTGTCTCGGGCGTCGACTCATCGGGATTGGACGCCTGACCTGCGTGACTGACCGCAGCAGCTGCGGCGACGTGGGCGCGTTCGACCGCGGCGTGGCGAGGCGGAATCGCGAGTCGTGCGACGTCGGCGAACGTTCCGGCGTAGCGATCGGCGACAGCACGGCACAGGGTCGCGATCTCCGTCGTCAGGACGGGTACGGGTGACACGACTGAGCTGATCGCGCTGAGCCGACCCTCGTGGTCGGACGCCGCCCTGCGCTCCAGCACGAAGCCGTCGACGAGCCGTCCAGCGAATCGAACTCTCACTCGAGCACCCGGCTGGGCATCAGTGCTTTGTTGCTCGTTGACGAGGTAGTCGAATGGCCGGTCCAGGTGTGGCAGTGAGACATCGACCGCAACCCGCGCGACTGGTCGGTCGGTAGCGCGAGCCGGCGTCCGCTTGGGACCTGACCGGCGGGCTGAACGCGCGCTACGACGGGCTCGCGCCGGTGGCAGATCGGCGAGCTCGAGCTGGTCTCCTGGCTCGGACGTCGTGCTCACGCCGACGTTCTACCTCAGGCCGCCGACTGTTGAGCGCCGGCTGTGACGCGCCGGCAATGAGGCACCGTCAGCCAGCAGCCGAACGCAAGGCGTCCGACCGATCGGTGCGCTCCCACGTGAAGTCAGGAAGGTCGCGACCGAAGTGTCCGTAGGCCGCGGTCTGCGCGTAGATCGGACGCAGAAGGTCGAGGTCGGCGATGATCGCTGCTGGGCGAAGGTCGAAGACCTCGAGCACTGCCTTTTGGATGGTTGCGTCGGGCACCGTGCCGGTGCCGAACGTCTCGACGAACAAGCCGACGGGGTGTGCCTTGCCGATGGCGTACGCGACCTGCACCTCACACCTGCGAGCCAAACCTGCCGCAACGACGTTCTTGGCCACCCACCGCATCGCGTACGCCGCGGACCGGTCGACCTTGCTCGGGTCCTTGCCCGAGAAAGCTCCACCGCCGTGGCGCGCCATGCCACCGTAGGTGTCGATGATGATCTTTCGGCCGGTCAGTCCGGCGTCGCCCATCGGGCCGCCGATCTCGAACCGCCCGGTTGGGTTCACGAGGGTTCGGTGATCCCCGCTGTCGATGTCGAAGGCTCCGAGCACTGGCGCGATGACGAGCTCCTCGACGTCCGGCTGCAGCAACGTCTCGAGGTCGATGTCGCCAGCGTGCTGCGTCGAAACCACGACGGTGTCGATGCGCACCGGCCGGTCGCCGTCGTACTCGACGGTGACCTGGGTCTTGCCGTCCGGACGCAGGTAGGGGATCTGGCCTTCACGCCGGGCTTCGGCAAGACGCTGCGCCAAGCGGTGGGCAATCGTGATCGGGAGTGGCATCAGGTCGGGGGTGTCGTCGCAGGCGTAGCCGAACATCAGCCCCTGGTCACCCGCACCCTGACGGTCGAGCGGATCGGCGGAGTGGTCGTGCCGCTCCTCGTACGCGTCGTCGACGCCCTGGGCAATATCGGGCGACTGCGCGCCGATCGACACCGACACGCCGCACGACGCCCCGTCAAAGCCCTTCTTGCTGGAGTCGTAGCCGATCGACAGGATCTTCTCGCGCACCAGGCCAGGGATGTCGGCGTACGCCGACGTGGTCACCTCGCCCGCCACGTGCACCAAGCCCGTCGTCACCATCGTCTCGACTGCAACCCGGCTGCGCGGGTCTTCCTTCAGCAGTGCGTCCAGCAAGGTGTCGCTGACCTGGTCGGCGATCTTGTCCGGGTGACCTTCGGTCACGGACTCGGAGGTAAACAGGCGGCCTGTCACGACGGGGTGCTCTCCTTGCGTCGAATCCGGGTCAGAGGGTGTGCGCAGTCTAGTGAGCGGGGTTCACCGTCGAGGCGGAAGCCCATCGTTCGCTCACCAGGTCCCACACCACCTCGGCCAGCGCCCGCTTGGGGCCGGTCGGGATCTTCGTCTCGCTGCCGTCGGGTGCCAGGACGACAGCGGAGTTCTCCGTCGACCCGAACCCCAAGGTCTCACCCACCTGGTTGACGACCAGCAGGTCGCACTTCTTGCGAGCCAGCTTCTCTCGCCCCCTGGTGAGCCAGTCCGCCTCGTCATCACCGGTCTCGGCGGCAAAACCCACGATCACCTGACCCCGACGCCGGTCCGCGACGAGCGCGGCGAGGACGTCTGTGGTCGGCTCCAGCGCGACGGTGGGTGCACCGGCGTCCTTCTTGATCTTGTGCCCGGACGTGTCAGACGGCCGGAAGTCGGCCACTGCGGCCGCCATCACGACTGCGTCAGCATCCGCCGCCTGCTCCATGACCGCCGCAGACAGCTCCGCGGCGGTCGATACTGGCACCACGGCTACTCCGGCTGGGTCCGGTAACGAGACGTTCGCGGCGATGAGCTGCACGTCCGCACCGCGTGCCGCAGCGGCCGCGGCCAGCGCATACCCCTGCCTGCCGCTGCTTCGGTTGCCGATGAACCGCACGGGGTCAAGGGGTTCGCGGGTGCCTCCGGCAGACACGACGACGCGACGACCCTGCAGGTCGAGTCCGCGCCGTTCGGAAGCCAGCAGCCCGTGCACGAGTTCGAGGATCTGGGCGGGCTCGGGCAACCTGCCCTTGCCGGAGTCCGCACCGGTCAAACGCCCCTCGGCTGGCTCGACGACGAGGACGCCACGGTCGCGGAGGGTGCGGACGTTCGCAACGGTGCTGGCGTGCTCCCACATCTCGGTGTGCATCGCAGGAACGAGAACCAACGGGCAGCGGGCGGTCAGGAGCACATTGGTCAGTAGATCGTCGGCGAGCCCCTGGGCTGCCTTGGCCAAGAGATTGGCCGTCGCGGGAACCACCAGGACCAGATCGGCCTCTTGGCCCAGCCGTACATGCGGCACATCGTGGACGTCACGCATGGGGTCGGCGGACACCGGATGACCCGAGAGGGCCGCCCACGTGGGTTCCCCAACGAACTGCAGCGCCGACTCGGTGGGGACGACGCGGACGTCGTGCCCGGACTCGGTCAGACCCCTCAGAACCTCACACGCTTTATAAGCGGCGATGCCGCCGGCCACGCCGAGAACGATGCGGGCCATGGGAGTGCCAGAAGGTCTCAGCCGTCAGTCGGCTGCGAGGCTCCGTCACCGTTACCGTCGGCCGGAGCGATGGAACCACCGTCGAGACCGAACGGCTGAGGCTGCTGCACCTCGAGGCCGGTGGCGGGGTCGATCTCACCTTCGAAGCGCTCGTAGGTCAGCAGGTCAGCGTTGATCTCGCGCATAGCGATCGAGAGCGGCTTCTCCTGCACGTGCGTGTCGACCAGCGGACCGACGTACTCGAGCAGGCCTTCGCCCAGCTGGGAGTAGTACGCGTTGATCTGGCGGGCGCGCTTGGCCGAGTAGAGCACGAGCGCGTACTTGGAATCGACCTTGCTGAGCAGCTCGTCGATGGGAGGGTTGGTGATGCCCTCGGGGACGCCGGTGACTCCGGACACTCGTGTTCTCCTGACCTGCGACTCGGGTGACGCCACGCTGTGGTTGCCCCGCCTGATACTGCCCTTACGTGACGCTCAAATGGCCTGATGCTCAAGTGGCGGGTTGGTGGCCGTCCATCAATGCTACCAAGCGCTCGCAGACCTGCCGCACGTCGTCGTTCACGAGTCTCACGTCGAACTCCGACGCGGCTGCCAGCTCGACCTGTGCCCTGGCCAGGCGCTGGGCGATGACGAGCGGGTCCTCGGTGCCTCGCCCGGAGAGGCGGCTGGCCAGCACCTCCCACGAGGGCGGAGCCAGGAACACCAGCAAGGCGTCGGGCATCGCTGCCCTGACCTGCCTGGCTCCCTCGAGCTCGATCTCGAGCAGCACCGGCTCGCCACGTTCCAGTCGTTCCTGAACCGGTGCGCGTGGCGTCCCGTAACGGTGCCCTGCAAACTCCGCCCACTCCAGCAGCTCGCCGGCCTCGATGGCCGCGTCGAAGGTGGCGTCGTCGCAGAACCGGTAGTGCAGACCGTCGACCTCGCCGGGACGAGGTGCCCGGGTCGTGAGAGACACCGACTGCCAGACCTCTGGGTGGGTAGCCCGCAACCGTGCAACCACTGTGCTCTTGCCGACACCGGATGGACCGGACAGCACCGTCAGGCGCGACCGCTTGGTGGTCGCGGCAACTCGTTCTGCGCTCACGAGGGTCGGGGTGCTCCGACCTGCCCGTCCGTTCCACCGAACTCGCGCCGCAATGCCGCCACCTGGTTCGCGCCAAGACCGCGCACCCGCCTGCTTTCGGAGATTCCGATCTTCTCCATCAGCTGACGGGCGCGCACCTTGCCGACACCGGGCATCGACTCCAGCAGCGCCGAGACCTTCATCTTTCCGATGATGTCGTCGCTCTTGCCTTGCTCGATGACCTCGAACAGTGACGCACCTGAGTGCTTCAGGCGGTTCTTCACCTCGGCGCGCACCCTCCGTGCCTCAGCAGCCTTCTCGAGCGCGGCTGCTCGTTGCTCTGGGGTGAGAGGAGGAAGTGCCACACTGCACCTTGTCGTCGTCGGGCGGTCGCCCCGAACCTAGCGACAATCCCGCTGAGGCGGCAACGTCGTGCGGGCACGCCCTGTGGTCACAGCGCGGGCAACGCCGCTGGTCACAGCGACTCCGCAATCGCCGCCGCCGCGGCGCCTCGGTCGCTGGCGGCCGTGATCGGACGCCCGATCACCAACAGGTCCGCACCGTTCAACAGGGCCTGGCGGGGGGTCGCGACCCTGGCCTGATCACCGACGTCGGCGCCTGCAGGCCGCACGCCAGGGGTCACCAAACGGACATTCGGCCCTACCTCATGGCGTACCGCCGCGACCTCCTGTGGCGAGCACACCAGGGCGCGAGCCCCTGCGTCGACGGCGAGCCGTGCCAGGCGCAGCACCGCGTCCTGTGGGGAATCTGAGAGACCCACGGTGGTGAGGTCGTCCGCGGACATCGAGGTGAGGATCGTCACCCCGGTCACGAACGTGTCAGGCAACGCTTCGCACGCTGCCCTGACCATCGCGGGACCGCCTAGTGCGTGGACCGTGAGCAGATCCGGTAGTAGCTCAGCAACCGCGCGCGCGGCACCCGCCACGGTGTTGGGGATGTCGTGCAGCTTCAGATCGAGAAAGAGCCGGCAGTCGGGTGCCGCCTCGCGCACTTGCTGCACGCCATCGATCCCGACCGCGTTGAACAGCTGAAGCCCGACCTTGACCGTGGACACGTGCGGCCCGACGTCGGTGGCCCACTTGACGGCAGTGGGGAGGTCGGGCGCATCGAGCGCCACTGCGATGGGTGCGCTCACGACTCCGAGCCTTGCTCATCGCTCGCGTCGCTGGCCGGCTCCGCCGTGGGTGGCTGACTGCTGCGGTGTGCGTACCCGACGGCGTCGGCCGCGCGGCTGAAGCCCCGGTCGCCCAGAACCTGTTGGAGCTCGTGCGCGACGCGCTGCGGAACCGACGGGTCATTGAAGATCGCCGTTCCGACCTGGACCGCCGATGCCCCTGCTAACACGAACTCGAACGCGTCCGCACCCGTGCGGATGCCTCCCATACCGATGATGGGGATGTCAGGGAGCGCCTGGTGCACCTGCCACACCGCCCGGACGGCGACCGGACGCACCGCTGGCCCGGAGAGCCCGCCGGTCGTTCCGCCCAGGTGCGGCAGCATCGTCTCGGTGTCGATGACCACGCCGAGCAACGTATTGATCATCGACAGCCCGTCGGCGCCGGCGTCGACGCAGGCCTGGGCGATCGCGACGATGTCGGTCACGTCCGGGGAGAGCTTGGCGAAGACGGGTGTCCCTGGAGCGCTGTTGCGTCGCACCCCTTCGATGACGGTTGCACTCGCGACGGGGTCGCACGCGAAGACCAACCCACGGTCTTCGACGTTCGGGCACGAGATGTTGACCTCGACTGCCGTCACCGCCGACGAGTGGCGGAGCTTTTGCGCCAGCCGCACGTACTCGTCGACCGTGGAGCCGGCAATCGAGACGACGACAGTCGCTCCCCGCTGCTCCAGCCAAGCCAGGTCACGTTCGACGAACTGTTCGATACCGGGGCCTTGCAGCCCGATCGAGTTCAGCATGCCGCTTGGCGTCTCGGCCATACGTGGGGTCGGGCGGCCGGACCGCGGCTGCGCCATGATCGACTTCGTCACGACTGCGCCGATCTCGGTGATGTCGAAGAACTGGTCGAGCTCGCGCCCATACCCGGCGCACCCAGACGCGGTCATCACCGGGCTGCGCAACTCGATTCCAGCAAACCGAGCCGTCATGTCGACGTCGGGCAGCGGAGTGTCGGTGCTGCCCGGTGCGATGACGCGCGTGAGTTTGGTCATCAATGACCAGCTCCGACCACCGGAGCGCCCCATGTGTCTGCGGGAACCGTGCCTACCTCTGACCAGCGCACCGCATCACCGCGGAACACCGGGCCCTCGACGCACGAACGAGCCATGCGAGTGACCCCGTCGTCGCCGATCACGGGAAGCACGCACGTCATGCAGACGCCGACACCGCACGCCATCGCTTCCTCGACTGCGCACTGCGAGTGTGCGCCGAACCGCGCTGCCAGGTCTGCCACCGCGGCGAGCATGGGCATCGGCCCGCAGGCGTAGACGACGTCACTCTTTGTGCGGCTGAGCATGCCGGGAAGCAGATCAGTCACGCGTCCACGGTCGCCCAGAGAGCCGTCCTCGGTGGCAACCGCAACCGACTGCGCCATGCGCTTTGCTTCCAGCACCCCGAAGAGTCTTTGTTCGGTCGCAGCGCCCAGGACGAAGTCGACGCGGCAACCGCGCTCACGGAGCTGCTCGGCGAGCGTGAACAGCGGCGCGCTGCCGTAACCGCCTCCGACCAGCGTGCACGGCACCGGCTCCTTCGGCAGGGCAAATGGCTTACCGAGCGGCCCAACGACGTCGATCGAGTCGTGCTGCCTGACCTGAGCCAGCCATCTGGTGCCAGGACCGTGCTCGGCGAGCACGATGTCGATGGTTCCTCCGTACACCCCGCGGTCTTGCGTGCGGTAGACAGAGAAGGCCCGCCTGAGCAGATGCGCAGACGTCTCACCACCGACCGCAAGGGCCACGAAGTGCCCCGGCCGAACTTGCTCGGCCACTCCGGGGGCAACGATCGTGAGCTGGTGGTATTGCCCGACCCGACGGGTGCCCAGAACTTCACCCCGCACCTGGACCGGTGTCATGACGCCGCCTCCCGCGATCGGTTGAGTCGCTCGCCGTGATCCTGCAACGAGCGCACCCCGACCTCGTCGCGAATCAGCGCCTCGATCCCCTGCACCGCGGCGCCGAGCCCCTGCACGGTCGTGATGCACGGCACTCCCCTGGTCACCGCAGCTGATCGGATCTCATAGCCGTCGACGCGCGCGCCAACCCCGTACGGCGTGTTGACGATGATGTCGATCGATCCGTCCAGGATGAGCGAGATGGTGTCCGGCTCGCCGTCGCTGCCTGCAGCCTCGAAGTGCTTGCGGACGATGGTTGCGGGCACACCGTTGCGCCGGAGCACCTCAGCCGTACCGGCCGTCGCCAAGATCTCGAATCCGAGGTCGTGCAGGCGTTTGACAGGGAAGATCATCGACCGCTTGTCGCGGTTGGCGACTGACACGAAGGCGGTACCCCTGGTCGGCAGACCACCTGCGTACGCAGCGACCTGCGACTTGGCGTACGCCGTACCGAACAGTGAGTCGATCCCCATGACCTCACCCGTCGACTTCATCTCCGGCCCGAGCACGGTGTCGACGCCGTGGAACCGCCCGAACGGGAGGACCGCCTCTTTGACAGCGATCGCCGTGTCCATCGGCAAGGTGCCGCCGTCACCAACTGCGGGCAGCACCCCGGTCTTGCGCAGCTCGGCGATCGACTGTCCGAGCATCACCAGAGCCGCAGCCTTTGCGATTGGCGTGGCAGTCGCCTTGGACACGAACGGAACGGTTCGCGAGGCTCGAGGGTTCGCCTCGAGCACGTACAGGACGTCGGACGCCTGGGCGAACTGCACGTTGATGAGGCCTCGAACGCCCACGCCTCTCGCGATCGCCTCGGTTGCGCTCCTGATGCGTTCGATGTCCGCTCTGCCGAGCGTCATCGGAGGTAGTGCGCACGCGGAGTCACCGGAATGGATGCCGGCTTCCTCGATGTGTTCCATGACCCCCGCGAGGAAGAGCTCGTCACCGTCGAACAGCGCGTCGACGTCGATCTCGACTGCATCATCCAGGAACCGGTCGACCAGCACCGGGTGGTCGGGGCTCACCTGCGTCGCTCGCGCGATGTAGTCACGCAACATGTCGTCGCCGTAGACGATCTCCATGCCACGTCCACCGAGCACATATGACGGCCGCACGAGCACCGGGTAACCGATCTCTTCGGCAATCTCCTTGGCGCCGTCGAACGAGGTGGCCGTTCCGTGCCGTGGCGCAACGAGGCCGGCCTCGGCAAGCACCCTGCCGAACGCACCTCTCTCCTCCGCCAGGTGAATGGCCTCAGGGGACGTGCCGACCACTGGCACTCCGGCGTCCTTCAGACGCTGCGCCAAGCCCAACGGCGTCTGACCGCCCAGTTGGACGATGACCCCGGCGACCGGACCGACCTGCTGCTCGGCGTGGACGATCTCGAGAACGTCCTCGAAGGTCAGCGGCTCGAAGTACAACCGGTCGCTGGTGTCGTAGTCGGTGCTCACCGTCTCTGGGTTGCAGTTCACCATCACCGTTTCGTACCCGGCGTCCCTCAATGCCATTGCGGCGTGAACGCACGAGTAGTCGAACTCGATGCCCTGACCGATGCGGTTGGGTCCGCTGCCGAGGATGATCACGGCCGGAGCCGTGCGCGGTTCGATCTCGGTTTCGGAGTCGAAGCTGGAGTAGTGGTA
The DNA here is from genome assembly GCA_036274415.1 of Actinomycetes bacterium. GTDB lineage: Bacteria > Actinomycetota > Actinomycetes > JAHEKZ01 > JAHEKZ01 > JAHEKZ01. Next base: position 1,955 of record DASUFV010000143.1, on the reverse strand, counting down.
CGGAGTATGGGCCGCGAACTCGCCCGCACACGTGTCCACGGTCTTGAACACCGGCCTGATGCCCAACGCTTGCCGCAGGTGCCGGGCAACGTCTTCGCTCACCCCCCGCAATGCGGCGATCTGCGGGTCGGAGAAGCCGTAGCGCTTGGCCCGCCGCAAGACCGCAGGCTCGACGTCGGCAGAGCCGCGCAGCTCGTCGGCGATCTCGTTGATGAGGCAGATCTGGTCGAGGAACCACGGGTCGATGCCGGTGGCCTCGTACAGCTGCTCGATCGTGGCGCCCCTCCAGAGCGCCTGTTGGACCTTCGTGATGCGACCGTCGTGGGGTCGGCGCGCTTCGTCGATGAGCACCGAGAGCTCGGCCGTCTCCTCTGGCCAGGAGAACGAGGCGTCTGACTTCTCGATCGAGCGCAGAGCCTTCTGCAGCGCCTCTGGGAGGTTGCGGCCGATCGCCATCGCCTCGCCCACGCTCTTCATGTGCGTGGTGAGAGTCGGATCAGCCGCCGGGAACTTTTCGAACGCAAACCGCGGCACCTTCACGACCACGTAGTCGAGAGCTGGTTCGAAGGACGCCGGCGTTTCCGCGGTGATGTCGTTGGGCACCTCGTCCAGCGTGTAGCCGATGGCGAGGCGAGCCGCGATCTTCGCGATCGGGAAACCCGTCGCCTTGCTGGCAAGGGCACTCGAACGCGAGACGCGCGGGTTCATCTCGATGACGACCAAGCGTCCATCCGTCGGGTTCACCGCGAACTGAATGTTGCATCCTCCTGTGTCGACCCCAACCGCCCGGATGATCGCGATACCCACGTCGCGCATGCGCTGGTACTCGCGATCGGTGAGCGTCATCGCGGGAGCGACCGTGATCGAGTCGCCAGTGTGCACGCCCATCGGATCCAGGTTCTCGATCGAACAGACGACGACCACGTTGTCGTTCTTGTCGCGCATCAGCTCGAGCTCGTACTCCTTCCATCCGAGGATGGACTCCTCGAGGAGCACTTCGGTCGTCGGGCTCGCATCGAGGCCGGCACCGGCGATGCGGTGCAGGTCCTCTTCGTCGTAGGCCATACCCGACCCGGCGCCACCCATCGTGAACGAGGGACGCACGACGACCGGGTACCCGAGCGTCCGGACTGCGGCCAAGCAGTCATCCATCGTGTGACAGATCGCCGACCGCGCTACTTCGGCACCGATCTGCTCGACGATGCCCTTGAAGAGCTCGCGGTTCTCGCCGCGCTGAATCGCCTCGACGTTCGCGCCGATCAGCTCGACACCGTACTTCTCGAGGACGCCGCTGTCGCTGAGAGCGATGGCGGCGTTGAGAGCCGTCTGCCCACCCAACGTCGGGAGCAACGCGTCCGGTTGTTCCTTCGCGATGATCTTCTCGATGATGTCCGGGGTGATCGGCTCGACGTAGGTCGCGTCGGCGAACTCCGGGTCGGTCATGATCGTCGCCGGATTGCTGTTGACCAGCACCACTCGCAAGCCTTCGGACCGCAAGACCCGACAAGCCTGAGTGCCGGAGTAGTCGAACTCGGCGGCTTGCCCGATGACGATCGGACCAGATCCGATCACCAGCACTGATTCGATGTCGTCGCGTCTGGGCATCAGGCGCGCTCCTGCATCAGATCGACGAAGCGGTCGAACAGATAGCTCGAGTCATGCGGACCGGCGGCGGCCTCGGGGTGGTACTGCACGCTGAAGGCGGGCCGGTCGAGCAGCCGTAGGCCCTCGACGACGTCGTCGTTCAGGCACACATGACTGACTTCGACCCGCCCGAAGGGGGTGTTGCTCACCGAATCGAGGTGCGCGTCGACGGCAAAGCCGTGGTTGTGCGCGCTGATCTCGACCTTTCCAGTGGCGCGATCCTGCACCGGTTGGTTGATACCGCGATGGCCGTACTTCAGCTTGTAGGTGCCGAACCCCAGAGCCCGACCCAAGATCTGGTTGCCGAAGCA
>DASUFV010000142.1:0-3159 GCA_036274415.1 Actinomycetes bacterium | reverse complement strand
GTTCTTGATCATGATCGCCTCATTTCAAGAGTTCTCTTCACGGTCTCGACGACATGCTCCGGCGTGAAACCAAACTCCCGCATGACGATGGGTCCTGGCGCCGACGTGCCGAAACCGGTCACACCGACGATTGCACCGTCGAGCCCGACATAGCGCTCCCACCCGAACGGCGCGGCGGCCTCGATGCTCACACGAGCGCGGACGCTCGGTGGAAGGACCGTGTCACGGTAAGACTGCGGTTGCCGCTCGAACAACTCCCAGCAGGGCATCGACACCACCCGGCTGCGAATTCCTGCGCCGACGAGCCGTGCGTGCGCCTCCAGCGCCAGCGAGACCTCGGAGCCCGTGGCGATCAGGATCACCTCCAGCGTGGACCCATCAGGATCTGCGAGGACGTACCCCCCTTGTGCGAGACGTGACGCGGAGGCCAGGACCGTCCGATCCAGCACCGGCAGCTTCTGTCGAGTGAGCACGAGCCCCACGGGGCCGCCCCTGTGCCGTAGCGCGATGCGCCACGCCTCCACGGTTTCGGTGGCGTCGCTTGGTCGCAGAATCATCATGTTGGACATGGCGCGCAGACCCGCCAGTTGCTCGACCGGCTGGTGGGTCGGACCATCTTCTCCAAGCGCGATGCTGTCGTGGGTCCAGACATAGATCACGTGTGCCTTGCTCAACGCCGCAAGCCGGATACCCGGCCGCATATAGTCGGAGAACGACAGGAACGTCGCGCCGAACGGGAGAAGACCGTCGTGAAGCGCCATTCCAGTCATCACTGCGGCCATGGCGTGTTCGCGAAGACCGAAGTGAATGTTTCGCCCAGCGTACCCCCAGACGCCGCCGGCCGTGCCCTGTGTCGGCACCTCTTGATCGGACTGGGTCACCAGCGGACTTTCAAAATCGCCGCATCCTTTCATCGCCGTGCGTGTCGACGGATCGAGGTCCGCCGAACCGCCGACCAGGTTCGTGATGATGCCGGCCACCGCGTTGATCACCGCTCCCCCTGCGTCGCGTGTCGACATCTCTCCGTCCGCTGGCGTGAACATCGGAAGGTGCGCCTCCCAACCCGCGGGCAATTCGCCCGTGAGCGCGCGCGCAAACTGATCAGCCAGGCTGGGATGCGCAGACCTGTGCGTGTCCACGCGGCACCGCCACGCAGCCTCCAGATCGGCGCCCCGCTCAACCGCCGTTCTAAACTCGCGCAGTGCGGCTTCCGGTACGTAGAAACGGCGATCGGCCGGCCATCCTAGAGCGCGCTTCGTCAGGCGCACCTCCTCGACGCCGAGTGGTTCGCCGTGCGCGTGCCATGTGTCCTGCGTGTGCGGGCTGCCGTAGCCGATGTGGGTGCGCGCCACGATGAGCGACGGCCGATCCTCAACGGCCCGAGCGACAGTCAGCGCCGCATCCACGGCCACCGGGTCGTGACCGTCGATCCGCTGAGCGTGCCAGCCATAGGCTTCGAAGCGTGCCCCGACGTCCTCGGTCATCGTGAGGTTCGTCGTCGCGGACAGCGTGATCAGGTTCGCGTCGTAGAGGACGATCAGACGGCCGAGCCGGAGAGTGCCGGCGAGCGACGCCGCCTCCGCGGCGACCCCTTCCATCACGTCCCCGTCGCTCGCCAGAACGTACGTGTAGTGGTTCACAACCTCGTTGTCGGGACGATTGAACGTCGCCGCCAGCCAACGCTCGGCGATCGCGAGTCCAACGCTGTTCCCGACACCTTGACCGAGCGGTCCGGTTGTGACCTCGACGCCAGGCGTGACCCCGCGCTCAGGATGGCCTGGCGTCCGGCTGTTCCACTGTCGAAATTCTTGGAGATCTTCCAGCGTGAGGTCATACCCGGTTAGGAACAGCAGGCTGTAGAGCAGCATGCTGGCGTGTCCAGCCGAGAGGACGAAGCGGTCACGGTCGGGCCACGCCGGGTTTCTTGGGCTGTGCCGAAGATGACGCGTCCACAGGATGTAGGCCATGGTCGCCGCACCCATCGGCATCCCCGGATGCCCGGAGTTCGCCTCTTGAACCGCATCAATCGACAGCGTCCGGATCGTGTTGATGCAGAGCTGGTCCACATCGGCCTTCGATCCAGCGAGCGATGACTCTCGACTTACGGCAGGATGGTCATCCATTCCCGTTCCTACCGGGGCATGGGATAAGGCCGCGTCCGCACGTGTTGCGGCACCTCCACACGTGGTCGTTCCGTGACGCTCGATCCCCGAGACCCGGGCAACGGAGCCTTGGCGCCGCCATGCTCCTCTCCTCTCAGGAGTTCGTCGAGACTGGCGTAGGCGTAGATCGTTGGCGCATGGTTCTGCATCAGACCTCCGGTGTCGGCGGTCGGTCCGTAGTTGCTGTGCAGATCGCGACCCATCATCCGCAGCATGGCCATTTGCTGGCCTCGATGATGCGATGTGTGAGTCAATCGACGCGTCATGACCCATGCTCGCGATCGGGTTACATCGAAGAACGTTGTGGCCTGCTCCCACCAGTGGTCGTCTGTCAGCCGAAGCTTTTCGAGCCGTCTCCCGCTGTCCTCCGCATACTGTTTGATGAACCCAAAACGCGTTTCGTCGCTTGGGAGGGGCGGCGCACCAACGTCGATGCCCAGCATGTTCCGAAACCACAGGTCTTCGCTGACGCATTGATGCACCATGTGTTCGAGAACGCTGCGACCCCGGGGATCGGTTCTGTTCGGCCGCACGGGCAGGTCCTCATTTCTGAACTCGCTCCACGCGCTCAGGACCTTGAGCCGCTCGGAGGCGTAGGTGTCGACGAGAAACTCATACTTCATAGCGCCCTCCTCCTCGAGCAACGACGGCGACCCATCGCAACAGGACGGCCAGACGTCAATCGACTCCGCTTCATACTGGTCTCGAGTGCACGGTCGCCCGCTCAGTCGCCGGCCAGGGGAAGGGGCGTGCGTCGTGCGTGACGAGCACCGGACACAGAGACCGACTCAGTACCACGTGGGTCGTCGACGTCCAACGGCGCGGCGGACCCATGACGACCAGGTCAGCTTCTCGTTCAGCCGAGAGTCTCACGATTTCGGCAGCCGGCACACCATCGGTGACGATGACGTCGGTTGCACACCATTGACTGGCCTCAGGTGGGATCGCGCCAAGGAGGTCGTCACGTATCTGTCGAGGAGACACCGCACTCTCGTCC
>DASUFV010000141.1:0-4315 GCA_036274415.1 Actinomycetes bacterium | reverse complement strand
CTTCAAGTCAGCCGGCGGAAACCTGCGGCAGTACCGCGCCATGGTGGTCAACCACGAGACCGGCCACTGGTTCGGCTTGGGACACGCGTCCTGCGGCGGAAGCGGCAAGCTCGCGCCAGTGATGATGCAGCAGAGCAAGGGACTCGAGGGTTGCCGACCGAACCCCTGGCCTTTGCCAGGAGAGATCGCCCGGGCGTACTAACAAGCGATCTCCGGCGCGGGTGAAGGGTCAGTGCTCAGAGTGTGTAGACCTTCCACATGCGCAGGAGAGCGTCGACTCCTTGGTGATCCGTTGCGGCTGACCGCGCATGCCGCCCCTCCAACTGAATCGCATGAACTGGTAATACACGACGTGTCTGGCGCAGACGCTGAAAGTGCCGGGTTGATCGTGTTCCTGCCAAGCGATGCGGTACTTCACAGGACGATCGCACGCAGTCATCTCAGGAATTCCGATGCAGTGCACTGGGCACCCGACCCACCACGGACGACTCACATGGACATTCTGCCGCACCGTTGCGACCGAACGACTGATGCTCCATGAGTATGCAGTGTGAAAGAGCAGGGGCCTCAACGGATGCAAGCCGAACGCCTGGCCGCTTCCGTGGGAAGTCAGGCTGGCGCGCTGATCCGCCCGCCCTCTAACCGCGATTCCACGACTTCAGCCATTCGTGAGCGTGAGGAGGTCGGCGTACACCGCATACGCAGTCTGCGTCACCAACCCATCGCGTTCGACGATCTCGACCGTTCCGGCGAGTTCGGTCTCAAGGATCAAGCACGAGGAGGTGCCGGCGATCCAGTACATCGGGTCTTGGCTGCGAGTGGGGATGAGGGCAACGCGGGCGGTCACCGAGCCGTCCTCATCTCGTGACGCTTCACCGATCAGGCGCAGGCGGCGTCCGTACGACAGCACCTTCGCGACATCGTCGGGTGTCAGTCCAGCCATCGACTCGCGCTCGACCTTGTCGGGGGTGAGATCGGCTTCAAGAAGAACGTTGGCGAGTGCCGCAACCTTCGCAGCGGCGTCATGTCCTTCGATGTCGTACGAGGGGTCGGTCTCGGCGATCCCGGCGTCGACCGCCTCGCGAATCGCCTCGTCCATCGACGCCCCCTCCGCCATCGTGTCGAGGACGTAGTTCGTCGTGGAGTTCAGCACACCGCGGAACCCCATGACGCGATCGCCCGGCAGGCAGTACTCGACGAGGTTGTAAACCGGGCAGCCGTCCATGGTGACGCCTTCGTGCCGGAATCCCCGGCCTTCGGAGTCGGCCCGGTCGCGGAGTCGGCGGTAGTCCCAGGCGATGGGCCCCTTGTTGACCGTCACCACGTCCATACCCGCGTCGAAGGCCGCGTCCACGTGTGAGATCGCAGGCTCGCCGCGTTGGGTCAGGGGAGTGGCTTCGACCAGGACCTTGGCTCCTGATTCCTTGATGAGGTCGAGCCCGAGTCGTTCTGCGTCCGGGAAGCGTTCCCCATTGGCGCGGAACTGCTTCAGCACCTCGCGCGGTGTCTGCCCCGTCGAGTCGAGCCATGAGCCGTGGCTGCCCGTACCGACAGCCGTGACCAAGAAGCGGACTCCGTGCTCGGACGCCAAGCGGTGTTCGTGCTCGCGCACCATCTCGCAGAAGCGCTGTGTGACGTGGCCGAACCCCAAGATGCAGAGCCGGACGTCTCGCACCTGACGTTCACCCATGGTGCTCAGTGCTGCTCGAGCCATTCGCCGAGGAACTCCTGCTCTTTGGAAATCAACCGGTCGAGGTAGCCGCGCACTTGCTCCTCGATCTTGCCGCCGATGAACGGCACCTTGACCTTGACGTCAACGCTGCACGTGTAGGTGGCGCCGCCGTCTCGCGGCTCGATCCGATAGTCGCCACCGATCGTGGCTGGAGCTGTGCCCAGGTCGGCACGCCAGCTGCCGGTGAATCCACCTGTGGCGTCAGCCTCCGTGGACCAGGTGTCGACCTGCGTGATCTGTCCGTCGCCGACGAGCCCTTTGACCGGCCCGGGAATCTTGTCCATCGGCAGCTGACGCGTCGACCGGATCACCGCTGAACCATCCGACTTCTCGCAGGTCGGCGTCCCCACTCCCGCGAACCGCTCGTTGCGGGCCTTCAAGTACCCGTCGTCGCAAAGGGCATCGAGCAGCGCTTCAGGAGTAGCCGAGTAGTCGTGCGAGTGGGTCGTCATCGATGCTCCGGAAGGTCGTCGTCGAGAGCAGGCTACCGATCAGACGCCGCTCGTACGTGACACGCAGCCTGGTGGTCGTCCACGATCCCGACCGACTGCATGAAGGCGTAGATCGTGGTAGGGCCAACGAAGGTCCAGCCTCGACGTTTGAGGTCCTTCGACAACGCAGTGGACTCGGGGGATGTCGGGTGGTTCATCAACCACTTGCGGGTCACCGACTTTGGACGGGACCGCTTGGGTGGTTCATAGCTCCACACCAGGTCGTTCAACGTCTCGCCGGCCGCATGCAGTTCCGCGCATCGCTTGGCGTTGTTGATGGTCGACACAATCTTGCCGCGATGGCGGACGATGCCGGCGTCCTGGAGGAGCTGCTCGACGTCCCGCTCGTCGAAGTCGGCCACAGCCTCCACGTCGAAGTCGGCGAATGCCGCGCGGAAGGCGGGACGCTTGCGAAGGATGGTCAGCCACGAGAGGCCGGACTGGAAGCCTTCGAGGCAGATCTTCTCGAACAGCCGCCGATCCTCGTGGACCGGACGGCCCCATTCGGTGTCGTGATAGCGGCGATACTCCTCGGGCGCGCCGCCCCAGAAGCAACGCAAGAGCCCGTCGTCACCGCGATCTAGCAGGTCGCCCCTGACGCGCTCTTCCGCCACAGAGTCAGTTCAGCACACCGTTCGTCGTGACGATCGCCGAAATGGTCAGCACACCGACCGCGACAGGCACCAGCAGCAGAACCGCATGGTCGTGCACAAGCGCCACCAGCGCGACGACGGCCGCACCAATCGCAACAGCCATCGCCACCAAGGCTGACCCCCACGCGGCGAACATCCACGGCGTCCCATCGCCCGGGTGGGCCAGCTGCAGGGCTGCCCACGCCACAACCGGAGCAAGCACTGCGACGGTGGCAGAGATCACGAAGACGAAGGTTGCCCAGCGCCCGAGCGTGCTGTCGGGGACCACCCAGACGCGGTGCTGGTGAGGGTGGTGCGGGTGCATGACGTCCTGCATATGGGCTCCTCGGGGAAGTAGAGGTCCAGGACTCCAGGGTGCGTCACGTTCGACGTCTCCGCACGGAGGCGGGTCGGCGCGTCGGACGCCGGTCCCTACGCTGACCGCATGGTGGACGGCGCCGCTGCCGCGCGCGGTGACATACCTGGGCCCGGGGGGCCAGAGATGCTGGCGAATATCCGGCTGATGCGGCGGCGTCCCCCGGAATTTCTCGCCCAGTGCGCGCGCGGGTACGGACCAGTGGTTCGGTTTCCCATCCCCAAGGCGGACGTCGTTCTCATCACGGATCCGGCCGATGTCCGGCGCGTGCTGCAGGCCAACCACACCGCCTACGGCAAGGGGACGCTTCAGTACGACACTCTCGCTCTCGTCACAGGGTCGGGACTGCTGGCTTCCGACGCCGACGTTTGGCGCCGGATGCGACGGTTGCTCTCACCTGCGTTCCATCGCGAGACGGTCGATGGCATGGCCGGACGCATCAGCTCGGTCAGCAGCGAATGGGTGCGACGGAATCTGTCGGCTGAGTCGACTGAGATCGACCTGGACGACGCCATGCTCGACTTGAGCCTGTCCATCGTGAGCGAGACCTTGCTGGGAGTGTCGTTCTCGGGACGCGCGGAACTGATCGAGGCTGTTTCCGAGGCGCTCCGCATCGTGGTGGCCCGCGCGCAACCGCTCACACTCGGGGATTGGCCTCCGACGTCAGGAAAGCGACGCCTGGACGAGGCGATCGCCGTGGTCGATGCGGCAGTGGAGGATCTGGCGTCCAGTCGCCGTTCGCAACCTCCGGGCGCCGACGCCTTGTGGCTGCTGATTGAAGCGCTCGATCAAGGCGTCGTGTCTGCGCGTGAAGTCCGCGATGAGGTCGTCACGCTGATCGTCGCCGGGCACGAGACCGTCGCCGCCACCCTGACGTGGACGTGGTACCTCCTCACGCAGCACCCCCAGGTCGAACGCCGGGTGCAACGCGAGGCGGACGGTCTACCGGGACCGGAGACGTGGGATGCGAACACTCTCGCCTCGCTGACGTACACGTCTGCCGTCATCGATGAATGTCTACGGCTGTACCCGCCAGCGTGGGTCATCACGCGCCGAGGCCTCGAGCCCGACGTGCTGAGCGGAT
>DASUFV010000140.1:0-2801 GCA_036274415.1 Actinomycetes bacterium | reverse complement strand
GATCGAGGGTGAGGACGGTTGCGTTGGTGAGCAGGAGGTCGCACGTCTGCGCCATGCCCGGAGACTATCATCGCCGACCCACCGATCGGCGGCACCGCGCTAGAGCACTTCCTTTTTGTCCTCGTTGTTCGGCTCGACCTGCTGTTCGACCTCCTCGGCCTTCTTCTGCACGGCCTCGGCAACCTTTTCCATGACGATCTGTTCGACCTTTTCCTGAAGCTGCTCCGCCTGCGCACCCTGCACGACTTCCGCCACCTGTTGCTGCACCGTCTCGAGCACCTGGGCCACGACCTTGTCCGCTACCTCGCCGTGTACCTCCTCCGCCATCTTCGCGGCCTGGGGTTGATCGGTGTCCCTGGCGGCTTCCGCGCTCACTTCCGCGACCGCAATCTCGCCTTTCTCGAGGACCTGTTCGGCTTCGATCTGGGTGAACCCCTGAATCAGAAACGCAATGACGCCGGTCCAGCCGGTCTGATGACTCGCACCCACGCCAGCACCGGTATCGCCGTGGAAGTACTCATAGAACAGGACGTGATCGCGCCAGTGCTCGTCGCTCCAGCGACCATGGCTCCCATGAGCCGGCCGACGTCCCTCCTGGTTCAGGACGAACAGGCGTGACAGCCGACGCGCGAGTTCCTGGCTGACTTCCAGCAGGTTCATCTCACGACCCGAGCCGACCGGACACTCCACCGTGAAACGGTTTCCGAGATGTGCGTACTGGTTCACGAGGGCCCGGATCAGCATCAGCTGCATCGGCATCCAGACCGGTCCGCGCCAATTGGAGTTCCCGCCGAACATCCCGCTGTCCGAGTCGCCGGGCACGTAGCCAACCCGGTACTCCTGGCCACCCGCGTTGAAGACGTAGGGGTGGTCGGCGTGATGCCGTGACACGGACCGGATGCCATAGGGGCTGAGGAATTCGCTCTCGTTCAGCATGTACCCGAGAATGCGACGGAGCTTGTCCTGGTTGACCAGCGACAGAATCCGGCTGCCGCCCGCGCCGACCTCGAGCGGGACGGTCAGGATCGCGGCCGTGTGCGGATGACGCTCCAGAAACCACTGCGCCTCCTCGAAGAACCGGGGCAGCCGCTCCCGCAAGTCGGCGGGCAGGACCGTCGTGGCCGCCAGCGGGAGCAACCCCACGAGCGAACGGACCTTCAGGCGAACGCCGTTGCCGTCCGGAAAGCGCAGCACGTCGTAATAGATCCCATCGTCGTGGTCCCAGAGCTTCACCCCCGTGTAGCTCACGTTGTCCATGGCCGAGGCGATCCACAGGAAGTGCTCGAAATACTTCAGCGCCATCGCCTCGTAGTGCCGCTCGTCCTCGATCGCGAGCTCGATGGCGATCTGGAGCATCACCGATGCGTAGAACGCCATCCATGCGGTACCGTCCGACTGCTCGAGGGACCCCCCGGTCGGCAGCGGGCTGCTGCGATCGAACACGCCAATGTTGTCCAGCCCGAGGAAGCCCCCGGAGAACACGTTGTTGTCGTCTTCGTCCTTGCGGTTCACCCACCAGGTGAAGTTCAGCGAGAGCTTGTCGAAGCAGAACTTGAGGAACGTCAGGTCGCCGCGTTGGCGCAACTGTTTTTCGTAGTTGTAGACCGTCCAGACCGCCCACGCGTGCACCGGCGGATTGACGTCGCTGAAGTTCCACTCGTACGCCGGCATCTGGCCGTTCGGATGAAGGTAGTGGTGGCCGAGGAACAGCCGCAGCTGCTCCTTGGCGAAATCGACGTCGACCATCGACAGGGGAATCGTGTGGCAGGCGAGATCCCAGACGGCGTACCACGGGTACTCCCACTTGTCGGGCATCGAGATGACATCGGCGTTGTACAGGTGAAACCAGTCCTTGTTGCGCACCGGCGCGCGCACACCCTCCTCCGGCCGGTCCCCGTGCTCACGCAGCCACTCCGCGAGGTCGTAATAGAAGTACTGCTTGCTCCAGAGCATGCCCGCCAGCGCCTGACGCATCACCCGCGCCTCGTCACGGGTGAGCGTTGCCCGGGTAATGCCCTGATAAAAGGCGTCCGCCTCGGCCCGCCGCGCCTGGAAGAGGGTGTCGAACGACTCCCCAAACGGGGCGCGGAGTCGATCGGGCGCCTGGTCCGTCAGCCGCAACCTGACGGTCTGACTCGCTCGGGCGGGAATGCCGAGCCGATAGCGTGCCGACGCTTTGGTGCCACGCAGTTCCGGGTTGACAGCGTCCTTCTTCCCGTTGACGACGGCCTGGATGATGCCGTCCTTGCAGTACGGCTGCTCGTTCGGCTGATTGAACGCACGCTCGGTGTTCGTTTCGTTCTCGGTGAACAACACGTCGTCGACGCCTTCGCAGTACAGAAACCTCTCCCCGAGACGGCGATGCCTGGCGGCGACGGCCCGCGTGTTGGTGCCGGCAGCTGCGATCTTCAGCTCCGGCTTGTCGTCCCGGCGCGACCAGGACCAGGTATTGCGGAACCACAGCGTCGGCAGGACGTCGATTTCTGCCGGTTCCGGTCCCCGGTTGCAGACCGTGATCTGGATCAGGATGTCCTCCGGCTCGTTCTTCGCGTACTCGATGAAGACGTCGAAGTACCGGTCGTCGTCGAAGATGCCGGTGTCGAGGAGCTCATACTCTGGAGCCAGCTTGTCCCGTTGCCGATTGCCCTCGATGAGGGGCACGTACGGATACGCGGCCTGCGGGTACTTGTACAGGTATTTCATGTACGAGTGAGTAGGCGTGCTATCCAGATAGAAGTAGTACTCCTTGACGTCCTCGCCGTGATTGCCCTCGCTGTTGCTCAACCCGAACAGCCGTTCCT
>DASUFV010000139.1:0-3438 GCA_036274415.1 Actinomycetes bacterium | reverse complement strand
ACGGCGTCGTCCATTTCGCCACTCTCGTGGCTCAGCTCTGCCGCACGACTCCATGCGGCGATGGCGTCGGGCGGACGCCGCTGCCACCACACGCTCTCAGCGAGCAGCTCAAGCGCCTCAACCGAAGGTGGGTCAACGTCGGCCAGTGCGCGCTCGGCCTCCTGCCACTGGCCGGCGGCCAAGGCCTCGCGTCCGAGCTCGTACAGCTCTGAGAGCTGCTCCACGCCGCGATGCTAAACCTCCTGGTTCCACCCGTCTGCGTCTCCGTGGGCGTATACACAAGTGAGACGAGGGGGTTTGATGACCGACCGGTACGCGGGATTCGCTGAGTTCGCCACAGCGCGGAGTCCGGCTCTGATGCGCACGGCCTCCCTGCTCACCGGGGACCGCGGTCACGCCGAAGACGCGCTGCAGGAAGCACTCACCAAGGCAGCGATGAAATGGCCGTCGATCAAGGACAACCCCGAGCCATATGTGCGGCAGGTGCTTTATCGAGTCGTGGTAGATCGCTGGCGCTGGCGAAGCCGGCGTCCGTCCGAGGCCACGAGTGATGTGCCGGACGCCGCCGTGCCCACCGATGTCATCGCGGATGCCGAACGCCGGTTGGTGTTGCGCGATGCGTTGGCTCGTCTCACCAGTCGTCAACGGCAAGTCCTCGTCCTGCGGTACTACGAAGATCTCACCGAAGTGCACACAGCACAGGTGATGCACTGCTCGGTCAGCACCGTAAAGAGTCAGACGAGACACGCACTTCAACGCCTTCGGGAACTGTCACCTGAGCTGGCTGATGCCTTCGGTGCGATGCCCGCCGATCAAGACAGACCCGCGTCCCAGAAAGAGGTGCGCGCATGAGCACACAGCTGCGCGAGATGTTCGAGGCCGCGGCCGACGATCGAGTGCCGCCCGACCTGACGCAACGAGCAGTCGACGGCGCCCGCCGGCGTCGGCGGCAGCGGTGGGTCGGCGGGGCGGCCGCCGCCACGGCCGCAGCTTTCGTGCTCGGTGTCGTTGTGGCGACCACGGATCTGCGGTCAGAAACTGCACCGCGCCCGACGGATGTCGCGACGATTCCAACCGAAATGCCTATGCCGAGTGGGCTCCCTGAGCTCCAGGCGGGTGTGATGAGCTCTGCATCTGCTGCGTACGTCGTTGACGAGCGCTTGGTTTTGGTCGATGCGCGTAGCGCGGAAGGCTATGTGTACGACGGCGCGGCCCGGATGGACGAGTCCGACACCGGTGGTCTCGATGCCGGTGCGTTACGCCCGTACCAGGTCAGTCTTTCGCCGGACGGCAGCACGGCACTGGTGGCTATGCGGTCCGAGTTCTCACAGCGACTTCTCGGTATCCGGCTTGCCGTGCTCGACGTGGCCACTGCGGAATCCAGCCTTGAGGATCTACAGCTCTCTGATGCATACGCCGAGGAGGGCTGGCTGCAGTACAACCTGATGTCCTGGGCACCTGATTCGAAATCGGCATACTGCGTTTGCCTGGGCAGAAAGGGAACCGACCCGCAACTAGGAATCTGGAGCATCACGATCGGCGACACCCTGGAAGGTGCCTTCTACTCTCAGATCTCCAAGGTTGTCCCATCTCAGATCAGTGCTGGCGTCACCGGTCTTGCCGTTCAGCTCGACCCCTTCGGTGGTTCGTGGGAGATCCGAAGTGATGACTACCTCAACCAAGCCGACCTTGGCCCAGCTGAAAGCCTCAGTCTGTCTGGAGCAGTGCCAACGGCGTTTGCCGCAGTAAGAGAAGGCCGGTACACCATCGACGACGTCGCTTGTGATGGGTGCCAGGTTGAGTGGAAGCAGGTTCCCGCGGGGCCTGTCTCATCGATCCAGGCATTTGGATCGGACTATGTGCTGATCAGTCGGCCCGAGAATGCCGCACCTGGGGAGCCCCCACCACCAACACCGCTGCTGGCACATGTCATCACGGCCGACAGCGCACCCCGGCTCCTCACAACGTTCCCCGCAAGCACCACGTCGACGTCGTTGGCGGCCCAGCAGCTTCCGTCGGAGTAGAACCGGCCTTAGCAGGGTCCCCGTGGTGTACTCGGCAGGTGCGAGGCAGGGACGCCGAGGTCACCGAGTTCGTCGAGGCTCGCGGCCCAGCGCTGTGGCGCACCGCGTCCTTGCTTGCGATCGACGTCGACGACGCCGAGCTGCTCCTGGTTCACGCCCTTGCCCAGGCGCATCGGGAGTGGTCAAGCCTCACTCGTGATCAGCGCGTCGAACAACGCACGAGCGAGTTGGTCTGCAGGCGATTTCTCGACGAGCACGAAACCCGTGGCACGCTCGACGTCGCACCCGAAGAACCGCAGAACGTATCGCCGGCTCGGGCGGCACTCGCGTCCCTGACGCCGAGGCAGCGCGCCGCGCTCGTTCTCCCGACCTACGCCGGCGTCACCGATGGTGAGTGCGCGGCCTGGATGCACTACAGCCCCGAGGACGTTGCCAGCCTTCGGGTTGAAGCCGAGGAGAAGTTTCGGGAACGTCTCGGTGCGTCGGACACCACTTCGTTGCTCGCGCTGCTCAATGCCGCTGCGCTGAACGACGTCCCGCCCGATCTTGCTGAGCGTGCGCTCGCAGAGACAAAGCCCGGTCACCGCCGCGCAATGGTCGCGATCGGAGGTCTGGCCGTTGCAGCAGTGCTCGCAGCGGCACTCATTCCCTGGGGTGGATCGGATGATGCAACGGGCGCCGAGGGAGCAGTCAATGAGTGGGGAGTGCCGCGTGACCTCACCGTGCCCTCGGACCCCACGTCCTTGATGCAGGCGCCAATCGATCGGGCGTCCACTGCGTTCCTCTTCGACGGCCTGCCCCTGGTGGCGTCCGAGGCGGGTGAAATCCGATCGGTGCTCGATCCCAATGGCGACCCAGAGTTGCTGCGGCTTAGGTGGTCGCAAGCCGTGCTATCGCCGGACGGAACGCGGCTGCTGTTGGTGCGTGTGGTTCCGGACGTCCGCGGCCGACTGGCCCCTACCAGCAGTCGAACGAGCATCGGTGCTGTCTACGTGGTCAACGTGACGACCGGTGAAATGGCGCGTATTCCGGAACTGGCCACCTCTCCACGTGCCTCAGGCATTGCTGGCATCAGCCGCGCCAACGTCGCGTGGGCGCCCGACTCCGCGGGCTTCGCCTGTGCGTGCAGCAAGCGGTTGACTGTCGCGCAGCTGGAAGAAAGCGGCACTGATACGTCGGTCAGCCGCACGGAGGTGCGGGCGAAGGCAGTGGCATGGGGGCAACCGGGGCTCGCCGTCGATGACCCGAGGCACGGGTGGAGATTTGTGAACTTGCCGCTGAGCGTCGACGGCTCCCTCATCCAGGCGGAAGCATTCGTGGCGAGCTACACAGACCCACCGACGTTCCTCACGGTCTCGCCGCTGTCGATCTACGCGCTGGCCGCCGACAGCAAGCCAGACGGTGGTCACTGCGT
>DASUFV010000138.1:0-2087 GCA_036274415.1 Actinomycetes bacterium | reverse complement strand
CGCTGCGTGTAGAGGCCCCACCACCGGAAGCGACCATTCAGGTCAGCCGGGTCGATCGACTGGAAACCGGCCTTGGAGTAGATGTTCTCGATTCGGGCCCTGACGTTGAGGCCGTCGTCGTCGAACTTGGTGCGTTCGTTGGGGTTGAGTGGCTCTCGGAACCCCAAGGCCCACTGCCCCTCACCACGCTTCTGCCGATTGGATCGACGCACCGCACCGGAGTCGGGCGCCGAGGCAGCGGCAGGCGTGCGGACGGCGTCCGTCGCGGGTGCCGGTGCGGCGTCGGTGGTCATCAGAGGAGTCCTGTGCTGCCGAAGGGATGTGCCTGGGGCGGGGTTGCGATGCGCCGCTGTGCTCATGCGCGGACGAGAGAGCCCAAGGGGCTCGGTGCACGGAGCGGCTGGTGCGGTGGGCTACCGCATTCGCTGAGACGGGCAACACTGGCAGCCGGAGATGCGCATGAGGTCGACGTGGCGACGCTCCACGAGCGCGACACTGCGCGAGCGGGACACGCGGCGCGCGAGTACTCCGGTGCTCGAAGGCATGTCTGCCAGAATGCCACAGCGTCTCACCATGTGTACACAACTCTCACTATGTGAGACGCGCTGTGTCGTCGGGCTCCATCTCACCTGGTCGGAGGGGTCCAGACCGGCCAAGGCTGACCTACAGTGCAGAACGTGGCGGGCATGATCACCGGGCATCGGAACGTCGACGACAGAGTCGCCGCCGGACGCGCCGCTCGGCAGCAGACCCCTCGTGGGGTGTTGGCCGAGCACGTCATCGTGCCCGGGCGACCCGATCCGGTCGAGCTGTTGCACGCCAGCGACTCCCGACGGGACGCCGACCTGCTACCGCTGAAGTACGAGCGCATGTCGGCGTCCCCTTTTGCCTTCTTCCGAGGATTCGCCGCCATCCAGTCGTTCGACCTGGCGCAGAGCCCCCGCACTCCAGTCACGACCCAGCTGTGCGGTGACCTGCACCTGTCGAACCTGGGGGTGTACGCATCACCTGAACGCACGCTGCTCTTTGATGTGAATGACTTCGACGAAACCCTGCCAGGTCCGTTCGAGTGGGACCTCAAGCGACTGGTCACCTCGTTCGTCGTACTGGGACGCCACCGCGGCTTCTCGTCGTCGACCATCGCCGGTGCTGCCCAGGCTGTCGTCACGGCGTACCGCACGCGCATCAACGAGCTGGCACAGGTGAGCACGCTCTCGGTCTGGTACGACCGGATCGACGAGGTCCTGCTGGGTCAGTTCGCCACCCAGAGCCTCAGTAAGAAAGAGCTCAAGGTGCTGCAGGCGGGGCTCGCCAAGGCACGACGTAAGACGTCGTCAGATGCGGCCGCCAAGCTCACCGAGGTGTCTGCAGACGGCACCCACCGATTCAAAGCCGACCCACCCCTGCTGACCAGAGTGGACGCCGAGGTGGGCGATCCCGCGAACCTGATTGGTGCTTTGCGCAGCTACCAGACGTCGTTGGTGAACGATCGGCGAGCCTTGCTCGAGCGTTTCCGCCTCGTCGACATTGCGCGCAAGGTGGTGGGCGTCGGCAGTGTGGGCACCCGCTGCTGGATCCTTCTCTTCGAGGGGCGGGACGCCGGTGACCTGCTCATCCTCCAGGCGAAAGAGGCCGGGCCGTCAGTGCTTGAGCCACACCTACGCAAGAGCGCCTTCCGGCACCACGGGCGTCGTGTCGTCGAGGGTCAACGCCTGATGCAAGCGCAGAGCGACATCTTTCTCGGATGGACGACCGGACCGCTCGACACCACGCGGCAGTACTACGTGCGACAGCTGCGCGATATGAAGGGCGGCGTCGATCCTGAGAAGATCACGCCCACGATGTTGCCGCGTTATGCGGCGTTGTGCGGCATGGCTGCGGCGCGGGCGCACGCCCGGGGTGGGGATGCGGTCGAAATCGCCAGCTACCTCGGCAGCGGTGACCGCGCCGAGCGCGCCCTCGTCGAGTACGGCGAGGCATACGCCGACCAGAACGAGAAGGACTTCGCGGCGTTCATCGCCAGCCGGGACGCAGCGTAGAGCGCGACGCCCACCGCCAGACACGCGACAAACGCCAGCACCGGAACG
>DASUFV010000137.1:0-3117 GCA_036274415.1 Actinomycetes bacterium | reverse complement strand
GAGTCAGCGGACGCGAGTGGCTACCAGGTCGGGGTCCGAGTAGCGCACGCACTCGGGCGTCCGATCGTCACCGGCGTCAAGGGCGTGACGGTCGAGGAAGGCAAGGCGACGTTCGAGCGGCCGGTGAAGTCCGGACGCGAGATCTACGAGGTTTCGTTGCCCGCTGTCGTCACGGTGCTCGATGGGCTCAACGTCCCTCGGTATCCCTCGGTTCCTGGTCGGATCAAGGCCAAGAAGAAGCCGATCGAGAAGCTGACCCCTGAGCGTCCTGAGCCCAAGCTCGAGAAGACCCGGCTGGAAGTGCCGGTGACTGAGAGCAAGCAAGCGCAGGTGCTCGGCAACGGCCCTGAGGCTGCGCCAGCAGTCGTCGAGATCTTCAAGCAGATCGGGGTGATCTGACATGGTGCTCGTCCTTGTCGACCACGACCACGGTGAGCTCGACGAGCTCTCGCTTCAGGCCGTCACGTACGGACGCGAGCTTGCGGCGTCCACCGGTGAGCAGCTGGACGCGCTCGTCGTCGGCTCAGACGGCAGCGGCGTGGCTGGTGCGCTCGGCGAACACGGTGTGGCAACGGTGCACGTCGCAGCGCACCCGAGCCTCACCGAGTACGCACCACTGGCGTCAGCACGCTCCGCAGCAGAGCTCGCCGAGCGGCTCGGCGCGTCGATCGTGCTCGCCGCCGCAACGCCGCGCGGCAACGAGGTGATGGCCCATCTGGGTGCGATCACCGACCTGCCGGTCGCAGCGGACTGCGTCAAGGTCACGCCCGGGTCACCCGCGCAGGTGGTGCGCGCGCGCTGGGGAGGCAGCCTGATCGAAGAGGCCAACCTCCACGGTTCGCCGGCACTCGTCACGATCGTGCCGCACACGTTCACTGCCGAGCCGGGTGGAGACGGCAAAGGTGAGGTTGCGGAGTTCACGCCCGACCTTTCGGACGTCGACTTCGTCGTGATCGCCAAGCCGGCTGCGGCCGCCGAGGAGTCCTCCGGTGTCTCCCTCGCCGACGCCAAGGTGATCGTCTCCGGTGGACGCGGTGTCGGAAGTGCCGAGGGCTTCGCGCCGCTCGAGGAGCTCGCCGAGCTGCTCGGCGGAACGATCGGGTGCTCCCGCGTTGTCACCGGAAACGGATGGCGTCCGCACACCGAGCAGGTCGGTCAGACCGGCACCAAGGTGGCGCCCGACCTCTACATCGCCTGTGGGATCAGCGGCGCTACCCAGCACATCGCCGGCTGCCGCAACTCTAAGACGATGATCGTCATCAACACCGATCCAGAGGCCCCGATCATGGGCTACGCCGACTACGCGGTCATCGGTGACGTCGGCAAGGTGTTGCCGGCCATCATCGAGGAGACCAAGAAGGCCAAGACCGGTTGAGCATTTCGGACTCGACCGCCGAGTGCACTGTCGCGCGGACCCTGGCGACGACCGAACGCTCGGTGCGAACCTCCACGACCCGCAGACCCTGTCCGCGCGGGTCCATCACGGCGTCGATGGCTGCACCAACGGACGCCGCGCGGACGTGGGGTGTCTGTGTGGCTCCGCACCATGCCGCGAAGTCGACACCATGCGGCGTTCCGAACACCCGCTCGAACGCGTCGGCGTAGTCCTCGCTTCCTTGCTCCAGCAGGCTGAAGATCGCTCCGCCGTCATTGTTGACGACGACGATGGTCAGGTCGGGTTCTTGCTCGTCGGGTCCGAGCACGAGCCCGTTGGCGTCGTGGAGCGCGGTCAGGTCTCCGATCAGGGCGAAGGCACGGCCGCCGCCGTCACGTTGCCACGCGAGTGCCGCCCCCACCGCCGAGGAAACCGTGCCGTCGATTCCAGCAACGCCGCGGTTGGCCAACACGGTCACGCCTTCACGCGGCGCGGCGGCGGTGAAGACGTCGCGTACCGGCATCGACGACCCGAGGTACAGCAGGGCGTCGGCCGGGAGTGCGGCAAACAATCCCGCGGCAAGCCCGAGCTCGGTGCTGTCGTCGTCGAGCAGCACGTGGTCGACCGCTTTGCGCGCGGACGCCTCGGCGTCACGCCAGAAGGCAAGCCATTCTTCGTCAGGCTCGTGCCGACCGTCAGCCGCCGGTAGTGCAGGCAATACGTGGGCGGCCGAGCGGGTGGCGTCCGCCCAGTTGGCGGTGCTGCCGACGACCGTGACCGACGACCGCGGGTCACGCAGCAGCGCGAGAACCGGCCGCGAGAGCGTGGGACGTCCAACCACCAGGATCTGCTCGGGGCGAGCCTCGTCGAGAAAGCCCTCGGTCTCGAGGAGCAGCCCACCCGTCGAGATGGCGTTGGGCCCGCGCCGCGCGTTCCCGCTGGGCTCACTGATCACCGGCCACCCGTGCTCTTCGGCGAGCACGGACGCGCCTCGGCCCAGTTCCGGTGTCGCGTCGCCAACGATGACCAGGGTTCGTGCAGGGAATCGAACGTTCGGCGCGACGATCGCTGGCGGCTCTGCGTGCGTCCACGCCGCACCGTGCTCACGTCCGCCCAACGGCTCCGGCCAGTCGAACGAGCCATCGGGCACCAGTGGCTCACGGAACGCGAGGTTCAAGTGAACCGGCCCGGGGTTTCGGGTGAGCGTTCCGGCTGCGGCAGCCCAGGCCCGGCCGGCCAAGGCGCGCCAGTACGACGTCAGACCGATGACGCGTTCGGGTGCTCCGACCTCGGCGAACAACCGGACCGAGTCTCCGAACAGCTTGACCTGGTCGACAGTCTGATTGGCACCGGTCGAACGCAGTTCGGGTGGCCGGTCAGCGGTCAGCAACAGCAACGGCACGCCGGTCTGGTCGGCCTCGAGCGCTGCGGGATGCAGGTTCGCAGCGGCAGTTCCGGAGGTCGTGACGACCGGGACCGGGGTGCCGGACGCCTTGGCCAACCCGAGCGCCAGAAACGCGGCACTGCGTTCGTCGACTCGCACGTGCAGGCGCAGGCGTCCCTCGGACTCGAGATCGTGCAACGCCAACGCAAGCGGAGCCGACCGCGAGCCGGGAGCTATCACGGCCTCACGCATGCCGCAGCGGAGCAGCTCGTCGACGAGCACGGTGGCCAGCGCGGTGGACGGGTTCATCCGGCTTCCCAAGCGGTGTCAGTGAGGCACGCATACGCCTCGGCGAGAC
>DASUFV010000136.1:0-2807 GCA_036274415.1 Actinomycetes bacterium | reverse complement strand
ATCAGTGACGGTGACACGCAGTGGATGACTGCTGGTGCGGGGATCTTGCACATCGAGGCGCCGCCGGAGCACGTGGTCATGTCAGGCGGCCTCTTCCACGGCCTGCAGCTTTGGGTGAACTTGCCGAAGTCGCTGAAGTTCGCTCCGCCGCGCTACCAAGACATCACGTCGTCCAAGGTCGCCCTGCTGAGTTCACCTGACGGTGGCGCACTGGTCCGCCTGATCGCGGGTGACCTCGACGGTCACGCTGGTCCTGGCGTGACGTACACCCCGATCACGTTGCTGCACGCGACGATCGCGCCTGGAGCGTCGGTCACGCTGCCATGGCGCGAGGACTTCAACGCCTTGGTCTATGGATTGTCAGGCAAGGGATCGGTCGGAACCGAGCGGCGTCCGCTGTCGTGGGGGCAGCTCGCGGTCTTCGGCAGTGGGTCATCCATCACGATCTCCGCCGACGAGCAGCAAGAGTCTCGGCACTCGGCGTTCGACGTCTACATCCTCGGCGGCCAGCCGATCCGCGAGGCGGTCGCGGCCTACGGCCCGTTCGTCATGAACACCAAGGCCGAGCTCGTCCAGGCATTTGAGGACTACCAAGCCGGTCGTTTGGGCA
The DNA here is from genome assembly GCA_036274415.1 of Actinomycetes bacterium. Lineage (GTDB taxonomy): Bacteria > Actinomycetota > Actinomycetes > JAHEKZ01 > JAHEKZ01 > JAHEKZ01. Next base: position 2,197 of record DASUFV010000136.1, on the reverse strand, counting down.
GCATCCCGGCAGAGGCAGACACCCGCGTGCCGCACGGCGACGTCAAGGGCAGCACACCTGACGCCTGAAGCTCGTCCTCCGGGGACTGAGCAGGACTTACGGGGTGAAAGAGCGCAGCCGGAGCGAGTTGCCCATCACGAAGAGGCTGGACGCTGCCATCGCGAGGCCGGCGATGATCGGGCTGAGCAAGCCCGCAGCGGCCAACGGAATGGCAGCCACGTTGTAGGCGAACGCCCAGAAGAGGTTTCCCTTGATGGTGGAAAGAACTCGTCGTGACAGCTTGATCGCGTCGGGCGCAGCCTTGAGGTCGCCGCGCACCAGTGTCAGGTCGCTGGCCTGCATGGCGACGTCGGTGCCCGTGCCCATGGCCAGCCCCAGGTCTGAGGCGGCCAGTGCCGGGGCGTCGTTGACTCCGTCACCAACCATGGCAACGACGCGTCCTTCAGACTGCAGTCGCTTGACCTCGTCAATCTTGTCGTCGGGCAGGACGTCTGCCACAACCCGGTCGACGCCTACTTCGTCTGCTACCGCCCGCGCCGTGACAACGTGATCACCGGTCAGTAGAACGGGTTCGAGCCCGAGTGCTTTGAGCTCGGCGATGGCTTCGGCGCTGGTGCGCTTGATGGCATCGCCGACTTCGATCAGCCCACGCACCTCGCCGTCCCACGCAACCACGGCGACGGTTTGGCCACGCTGCTGCGCCTTGTCGAGCGCTTCCGCGAGCGTCTCAGGCAGCGTGAGGCCCCACTCGTCGAGCCACGACGGACGCCCGACAACAACGGCATGACCGTCGGCCACGGCTGTGACACCGAGTCCACCGCTGTTGGAGAAACTCTCGATCGACGGCAGGACGCCGACATGCTCTTTGGCGTACTTGCTGATCGCCTGGGCGACGGGATGTTCTGACCCGTCCTCAACGGTCCCGGCAAGACGCAACAACTCTTCCACGTCGACGCCCGGTGCTGGCACGACGTTTGAGACCGACATTCGGCCCGTCGTCACCGTGCCGGTCTTATCGAGGACGACCGTGTCGACCCGTCGGGTGGACTCGAGCACCTCGGGGCCGCGGATGACGATTCCCAGCTGTGCTCCGCGTCCGGTGCCGACCAAGAGGGCGGTCGGGGTCGCCAAGCCAAGAGCGCAAGGGCACGCAATGATCAGGACCGCCACTGCGGCAGTGAAGGCTTCGGAGGACGAGCCGCCAGCCACCATCCAGACCACCCAGGTGGCTGCCGCGATCGCGAGCACGATGGGTACGAAGACGGCCGCAACACGGTCGGCCAGCCTTTGCACTGGTGCCTTGCCGGCCTGCGCCTCTGCGACGAGGCGGGCCATCTGTGCCAACTGGGTGTCGGCTCCGACCCGAGTCGCCCGCACGACCAGCCGGCCGCCGACGTTGACGGTGGCGCCCACGACGGAGTCACCTTCGCCGACCTCGACCGGAACGCTCTCGCCGGTCAGCATTGAAGTGTCCACCGCAGACAAGCCTTCGACCACGACACCGTCCGTCGCGATCTGCTCGCCTGGCCGCACGAGGAACGTGTTCCCGACCACCAGCTGATCGATGGGCAGGCGAATCTCTTCGCCGTCCCGGAGGACCGATGCGTCCTTCGCGCCGAGGTTGAGCAGCGCCCGGAGCGCTTCACCTGATCTGCTCTTGGCTCGCCGTTCTAGGTACCTGCCGGCAACGATGAATACGGTCACGACGGACGCCACTTCGAGGTAGATCTCTTCGTCGCCCGATCCGGTCAAGGAGAACTCCATCGTGACGCCGGGCATGCCGGCGTCCCCGATGAAGAGTGCGTACAGCGACCACAGGTATGCGGCACCCACGCCGACACTGATCAGCGTGTCCATGGTTGCCGTGCCGTGACGCAGGTTGGTCCATGCGGCGTGGTGGAAGGGCCACGCTCCCCACACGACGACCGGAGACGCGAGGGTGAGCGCGAGCCACTGCCAGTTGTCGAACTGCAGCGCCGGGATCATCGACATCATCAACACTGGCGCCGCGAGGACGGCCGACACGATCAGCCGTTGTCTCCAGGCCGCCGTCTCAGGGTCGTCGGGCTCGGGGCTCATGTCCTCGCCCTGTGTCGCGGGAAGCGCGGCTGAGTACCCGAGCCGCTCAACCGTCTCGACCAGCGCACTGGTCGGGGTACCGTCTGCGACCTCGACGTGAGCAGTCTCAGTGGCGAAG
>DASUFV010000135.1:0-20463 GCA_036274415.1 Actinomycetes bacterium | reverse complement strand
CGTTCTCCTTGCCCTGACCGAGCTGGTCACCCTCGTAGGTGTACCAAGCACCGGACTTGCGGACGATGCCGTGCTCGACGCCGAGGTCGAGCAGCGATCCCTCGCGAGAGATGCCGCGGCCGTAGAGGATGTCGAACTCCGCCTGCTTGAACGGCGGCGCCATCTTGTTCTTGACGACCTTGATCCTGGTGCGGTTGCCCACCGGCTCGGTGCCGTCCTTGAGCGTCTCGATGCGTCGGACGTCCATGCGTACGGAGGCGTAGAACTTCAACGCCTTGCCGCCGGTGGTGGTCTCTGGTGAACCGAAGAAGACGCCGATCTTCTCGCGCAGCTGGTTGATGAAGATGCAGGTGGTGCCGGTCTGGCTGAGCGCACCGGTCATCTTGCGCAGCGCCTGGCTCATCAACCTGGCCTGCAGGCCGACGTGGCTGTCACCCATCTCACCCTCGATCTCGGCGCGCGGTACGAGAGCGGCGACCGAGTCGACCACGATGATGTCGATCGCACCTGAGCGGATCAGCATGTCGGCGATCTCGAGAGCCTGCTCACCCGTGTCTGGCTGAGACACCAACAATGCGTCGGTGTCGACGCCGAGCTTCTTGGCGTACTCCGGGTCGAGCGCATGCTCAGCGTCGATGAACGCTGCAATGCCCCCTTGGGCCTGCGCGTTGGCGACGGCGTGCAGCGCGACGGTGGTCTTACCCGACGACTCCGGGCCATAGATCTCGACGATCCGGCCACGGGGCAGCCCGCCGATCCCGAGCGCGATGTCGAGCGAGATCGCGCCAGTTGGGATCACCTCGACCGGCGCTCTGGTCTCGTCACCAAGACGCATCACCGAGCCCTTGCCGAACTGACGCTCGATCTGCGCGAGTGCGGTGTCGAGAGCCTTGTCGCGGTCTGCCATCAGAACCCCTTCTGGGTGGTCGATCAGGTGTCGCGAGCGACGCTACGTGGCCCCACCGACAACCGGCTGGTTGAAGCTCCCGGCCGTGGATAACCGGGGGTTGGATCACCTGCAACGCCTCACGACGAAGTACCGCGACACTACCGAACAGGTGTTCGAATGCCGCCTCCGACACGCCGCCGGTTCTGCTGGGAGGAAAGGAACCGGACCAGGCCCAGCGCCACGGGCACAAGACACAGGCCGGCCGCCAGGTTGAGCCAGCCGTATGACGCGGTGTAGACGATCAGTCCGGCCGCCGCCCCACCGATCGCGGCGGCGACGTTCATCAGCGTGTCGCCGACGCCCTGGGCTACGGGGCGGGCGTCCTCGGACACCGAAACCGACAGCAGCGCCGACCCTCCGACCAAGGTGCACGACCACCCCAGGCCGAGCAGGAAGAGGCCGACTCCCAGCTGGACGACGCTGTCACCGGCAGCGGTTCCCGCCGTCGCGGTCGCGGCAACGAGCAGGACTATGCCGGCGCCGATGATGGTGGTGCTGCCCAGCCGGTCGGACAGCCAACCGACGGCTGGCGAGAGCGCGAACATGCCAAGAACGTGCACGCTGATGACGAGTCCGATCACCTGCAGCGTCACATCCACGTGCTGCATATGCACTGGCGTCATGACCATCACCATGATCATCACGACGTGGCCCACCGCCAGCGATGCCACACCGAGCGACGCTCCGGGGGCTGACCGGACGGCCCGCCAACCGCGTCGGAGATCGGCGACCATCCCCGGGCGTTCGGTCGCTGGGGACTCCTCGCCAACGGACGCCAGACGCCTCGCCTCCAACAGCGGGTCGGGGCGCAAGAACCCGAGCACCACCATGGCCGCAAGGGTCACCCCCGCGGCCGTGACGAGGAACGCACCACTCAACGGCGGCAACGAGAGCGCGTCCGCCAGTCGGGACGCCGGCTCCATCAGGTTGGGCCCGAGCACCGCACCGACTGTCGTAGCCCACACGACGAAGGCCAGGTCGCGGCCGATGTGCTGAGGCTTGGCCAGGTCGCTGGCCGCATAACGCGCTTGCAGGCTGACCGCAGACGCCACGCCGACCCCGAAGTTGCCGAGCAGTACCAGCGGCACCCACTCCAGCGTCGCGGCTAACACCGTGACGGCGGCGCCGACGGCAGCGATCCAGAAACCCGTGGCCAAGCCCAACCGGCGTCCACTCTTGGCCGAGAGCCACGCGAGTGGGCCAGCAGCCAACGCCGCTCCGAGCACACCCGACGTCTGCGCCAGCCCTGCCAAGCCCTCACTGCCGGAGATCTCGGCGACGAGCAGGCTTCCGGCAGCAATGCCGGCACCGACGCCGATACCGGAAAGGACCTGCGCCGTCCCCAAGACGCGGATCGTGCGCTTCTGGACGTCCGTGTCACGGACGACGCTCACGTCGTCCCGACTCTCGTCACTGGCGCCGTTCACCGGTACCGCGCCGGAAGTTGCAGCGCGTCGACCACTGCACGCCACACGTCCTTGGCGTCGTCGCCGTCAGCGAGGGCCTGTTCGACCGTCCGACCGTCGAGCTGAGCGAGTACCTGGTCGTGGGCGTAACTGCGCGCATACGTCGGGCCGAGGTGACGCTCCATGCGCTCCCAGAAGTCGGTGTACCGCATCGCTGGACTGTAACCCGTCCACGGCGGCGTTCGTTGCGCTCAGGGTGCCGGCGGGTTCTCCGGTGGAGCCGGTGGCTGAGCAGGTGGCTGAGCAGGTGGTTGGGCCGGCGGCTGGACAGGTGGCTGGGCAGGCGGTGGCGCCGCTGATGGCGCCGGGGGCACATCGGTCATCGCCGCGGAGGCGTCTCCCATCGGCTCTCCCGATGTCGTCGCAGGCGCAGCTTGGCGTCCGCGCACGACGATCAGCAGTCCGACGCCGATTGCCACCAGCGCGACCAACGCCACGATCGCCCCGATCAGCATCCAGTTGGTACCGGACTCGGCCGAGCCGCGGGCCGAGATCGTGAGCTCCTCACCGAGGTTCGGCTCCCAGGTCACCGTGTTGCCGTCGATCGTCCCGTTGGCCTCAGAGACGTCGCCTGGGAACACCACCGTGATCTCGAACTCGGCTGACTCCAGCAATGCCTGCGAGGCTTCGTCCTGGACCTCGTCGGACGCCGGGATGGTGCCTTCGACGACGAACTCGTCTCCGTCGCGCGTCACGCTCAGGTCTTCGCCGGTGTCACTGGCGCCGAACTCATCGATCGGAACATCGGCGAAGGTCGCCTCGGTGCCGATCCACTCGTCGTCTTCGTAGTCGCGCTGATCGAAGGTGCCCTCGTCGGGCGCGTCGGAGAAGATCCCGCCACCCTCGCCCTGCAGTGACTCACGTACCGCGTCCTCTCCCCCAAGCAGCTCGGCTTGCTCCTTGGCCACCGCCAAGATCACCGAGCCGTCGACAGTGTCGTCGGACTGCAGCTCCAGCATCATGTCGACCTTGAAGCAACCGCTGAGCGCGGCGACGGTGCCGACCGCGATCGCTGACATCGCGAGGCCGCGACGCAGGCGCCGGTAGGACGGGCGGGGGGACGAATGTGATCGGGCGGCCGCCCGTGCGGATGTCATGGGGACATTCATCCGTGCCCGGTCCGCTGGGCACAAGGGGCCACGCCGGTGGTCAGCTGTCGGAGGCAGCAACGAAGATGGAGGGATGTCGGCCCTCGACGTCTTCACCCCTCAGACCCGGCAGTGGTTCGAGGCGGTCTTCGACGCGCCGACCCCGGCCCAGGACGCCGCCTGGCAGGCCATCGTCGGGGGCCAGAACACTCTCGTGGTCGCGCCGACCGGTTCCGGCAAGACGCTCGCGGCGTTTCTCTGGGCGCTCGACCGATGCGCGTCACGTCCAGATGCGGTGAGCGGCACGACCGTTCTCTACGTTTCGCCGTTGAAGGCACTTGCTGTTGACGTCGAACGCAACCTCCGAGCACCGCTGGCCGGCATCAGCAACGCCTACCAGGTGTCCGGCGTGGCACCGCCCGACATCACCGTCGCGATCAGGACAGGTGACACCCCAGCTGCAGAGCGCCAACGTCAGCTTCGGCGTCCAAGCACGATCCTGATCACCACTCCCGAGTCGCTGTATCTGCTGCTCACCTCGCAGGCACGTGACACTTTGAGCAGCGTCTCGACGGTGATCGTCGACGAGGTGCATGCCGTCGCCGGTACCAAGCGGGGTGCCCACCTCGCACTGTCTCTGGAACGACTCGACCACCTGCTCGACACTCCGGCGCAGCGCATCGGTCTCTCGGCGACGGTTCGGCCCACCGACACGGTCGCGGCGTTCCTGGGCGGCAGCCGGCCGGTCACGGTCGTCGAGCCACCGAGCGAGAAGCACCTCGACCTTTCCGTGGTGGTTCCGGTCGAAGACCTCTCGACCCTCGGTCCGAGCGGCTTCGCTCCGCAAGACGACGTGTCGTTCGGTTCTGGAGACTTCGCACTGGACGACGACGTTCCACTCGATGCGACTGCCCCATCGATCTGGCCGCACGTGGAGTCACGCATCGTCGATCTCATCGACGATCACCGCTCGACCATCGTGTTCGCCAACTCCCGACGACTCACCGAACGACTGGCCGCCCGCCTCAACGAGGAGGCGACTCGACGAGCTGGAGCGGCCGCAGAACAACTCTCTGCGTCAGCATCCCCGGCTGAGGTGATGGCACAAGCCGGCGCAACGCTCCCGCTGCCAGAGGACGCCACAGAGATTGCACGCGCTCACCACGGTTCGGTGAGCCGCGAGCAGCGCGCGGTTATCGAGGACGAGCTCAAACAGGGGACGCTGCCAGCTGTCGTCGCCACGAGCAGTCTCGAGCTGGGCATCGACATGGGCGCAGTCGACCTGGTGGTGCAGGTAGAAAGCCCACCATCTGTGGCCAGCGGCCTGCAACGCATCGGCCGGGCGGGGCACCAGGTGGGCGAGGTGTCGCGGGGCGTGATCTTTCCCAAGCATCGAGGCGACCTATTGCCGACCGCGGTCGCGGTGCAGCGCATGCGCAACGGCGACATCGAGCACATCACGGTGCCACGTAACCCGCTCGACGTTCTCGCGCAGCAGATCGTGGCGATGACCGCGATGGACGAGTGGACCGTCGACGAGCTCGGCGCTCTTGTGCGGCGCGCACACCCGTTCGCGTCTCTGCCCGACTCTGCCCTGCACGCCGTGCTCGACATGCTGGCCGGGCGCTATCCGTCCGATGCCTTCGCCGAGCTCAGGCCGCGCCTGGTGTGGAACCGCGACACCGGCGTCCTCACCGGTCGGCCCGGAGCACAGCGCATTGCCGTCATCAACGGCGGCACCATCCCCGACCGCGGGCTCTACGGCGTCTTCCTGGCGGGCGGTGACGGGCCAGGGCGCCGCGTCGGTGAGCTCGACGAAGAGATGGTCTACGAGTCCCGGGTCGGTGACGTGTTCGCCTTGGGCTCGACGTCCTGGCAGATCGTCGACATCACTCACGACCAGGTGCTCGTCGCACCCGCGCCGGGTCGCGCCGGCAAGCTGCCCTTTTGGCACGGGGATGCCGAGGGGCGCCCGGCCGAGTTCAGCCAGGCGATCGGAGCCACGATCCGACAGTTGCGCGCCAGCACGTCCGAGCAAGCGATCGCCCTGTTGGGTGGGCTCGGCCTCGACGACAACGCGGCATCCAACGCGCTGGCCTATGTCGCCGAGCAGCATGAGGCATGCGGTGTGACGCCGGACGACCAGACGGTTGTCATCGAGAAGTTCCGCGACGAGATCGGTGACTGGCGAGTCGTCGTGCACTCGCTCTTCGGTGGTCGCGTCAACACCCCGTGGGCGATGGCGATCGCTGCACGGCTGCGCGACCGCCTCGACATGGACGTGCAGGTGATGCCGTCCGACGACGGCATCGTGCTGCGGCTGCCCGACCTCGGCGTCGACCCTGACACGCCCCCCGAGCTGCTCGATCACGTGCTGTTCGAACCGGACGAGGTCGAGGGCCAGGTGACCGACGCGGTGTGGGGGTCGGCGCTGTTCGCCGCCCGGTTCCGCGAGTGCGCCGCTCGAGCTCTGCTGCTCCCCCGCAGGCGACCAGACCGTCGCACTCCCCTATGGCAACAGCGCCAGCGTTCGGCGCAGCTGCTCGGTGTCGCCTCTGGACACCCCACGTTCCCGATCGTGCTCGAGACGATGCGCGAGTGCCTTCAGGACGTCTTCGACGTGCCTGGCCTGCGCCACCTGCAAGGCGACCTTGCCGCTGGACGCGTGCGCGTCGTCGAGGTCGAGACACCGCGGGCCTCGCCGTTCGCGCGGTCATTGCTCTTCTCGTACGTCGGGGCGTTCCTCTACGAGGGCGATGCACCGCTGGCAGAACGCCGGGCCGCGGCGCTCACCGTCGACACCGGCCTGCTGGCTGAGCTGCTCGGGCAAGCCGAGCTCCGCGAGCTGCTCGACCCAGAGGCGATCGATGCCGTCGAGCGGCGGATCTCATGGCGCACGCAAGAGCGCCGACTGCGTGATGCAGAGGCGCTGGCGGACGCGTTGCGGGTGCTGGGTCCGCTCACCGACGACGAGCTCGCCGAACGCGGTGCGTCGCTGGCTGAGGTCGCCGCCCTCGCGGAGACTCGTCGCATCGTTCGACTTCGCGTCGCCGGCGAGGAGCGCTGGGTCGCCGTCGAAGACCTCTCCCGGCTGCGGGATGCGCTCGGCATCCCGTTGCCACCCGGAGTGTCGGGCGCGTTCGCCGATGCAGTACCCGACCCGGTCGGCGACCTCGTCGGACGGTTTGCTCGGACGCACGGCCCGTTCACGACCGACGAGTGCGCGGCGTCCCTCGGGCTCGGGCCAGCAGTGGTGCACGAGACATTGCACCGCCTCGCCACGAAAGGCCAAGTCGTGGCGGGCGAGTTTCGCCCCGGTGGCAGCGGGCAGGAGTGGTGCGACGCCGACGTCCTGCGACAGATCCGGCGCGCCAGCCTGGCGATCGCTCAACAGTCGATCGAGCCGGTGTCGGCGAATCGCCTGGCCACGTTCCTCCCGGAGTGGCAGCGCGTCCAGGCCAGAGCGTCCGGCGCACTGTCGAACAGTCGTGGCGTTGACACGCTGTTCGAGACGCTCGACCAGCTCGCGGGAGCCACAGCTCCGGCGTCGGAGTGGGAACGCAGCATCTTGCCGCAGCGCGTGCCGGGGTACCGGCCCGAGTGGCTCGACGAGCTGACGGCGTCCGGCGATGTCGTGTGGTTCGGGGCGGGATCGCTGCCGTCGGACGACGGATGGCTCGGTTTCGTGCCGGCCGAGCATGCATCGACGCTGTTGCCCGACCCGCTCCCGATCGACGAACCCACCAATGCCCACACAGCAGTGCTGAACCTCTTCCCCGAGGGCACAGCCATGCTCACCAGGTCGATCTTCGACGCGCTTCGCGACTACTCAGCTGACGCCGTCGAGGATGCGTTGTGGAGCTTGGTGTGGAGCGGTCACCTGACCAATGACTCGCTCGCCGCGGTCCGGCGTCGGGTGTCTGGTGACCGCTTGCGCCGCGCGACGCGGCCGGGGTCGCCCCGGCTCCAGCGTCGACAAGCGCGGCGGCTGCCGCCTCGTACGCACGCCGAGCAGGTGCCCGGTCGTTGGTACCTCGTTCCCGCGACACGCGAGTCTGCGACCGAGCGGGCTCACGCACTCGCCGAGTCATTGCTGATGCGACACGGAGTCGTCACTCGTGGCGTTGCAGCCTCCGAGCGAGTGTCCGGCGGCTACGCGGCGCTCTACCGCGTGCTCGGCGCGATGGAAGAGGCGGGACATGCGCGCCGCGGCTATTTCGTCGAGGGGCTGGGCGCGGCGCAGTTCGGATCGGCTGCAGCCATCGACGAGCTGCGTCGGGAAGCGCAGGGCGCGCAGCCCGATGGGGCACTCGTCTTGGCAGCCACCGATCCGGCCAACCCGTTCGGGGCGGCACTGCCGTGGCCGTCGAGTCCGGTTGGTCACCTACCCGGTCGCAAGGCCGGAGCGACGGTGGTGCTCGACGCCGATGGGCTGGCGCTGTTCGTCGAACGCGGTGGTCGCTCAGTGCTTACGTGGTGCGCCGCAGACCACCCTCGAGCGGCATCGGCACTAGCCACGCTCGCTGACGCCGTGCGCGAGGGGCGGCGTCCGCCGGTTCACCTGCAGAAGGTCGACGGCACACCCGTGCACGAGTCGCCGTGGGCGGCCGCACTTCGGCAGGCAGGTTTTCAGGTGACGCCCCGGGGAATGCGGCTACGGGCGGCCCGGTAGCCCGGTGTCAACAGCGCAGTGTCAGCACAGTGTCAGCGCAGTGTCAGCGCGGCACCAACAGGTACGACGTCAACCAGCGCAACGCCGCCTCAGGATCGCGCTGGTCAGGAATCCAGCCACGCACGACCTCGGTGACCTGTGGGTCGCTCAGCGCGGCGCTCGCCACAGCGACCAACACTTCAGGGCTGTGACGCCGCAAGCCTGCGAGGACGATCGAGTCGCTCGCCCACGCTGCTGCGGTGGCGAGCCGCTGCTCTCGAGGCTGTTCGTTGCACAGCCGCTGAACGGTCGCCCACTGGTCGAGTAGCACCAGCGTGAGAAGCTCGTCGCGGTCGCGAACGTGGTTGTACACCGTGGCCTTGGCGACCCCGGCTCGGCGCGCTACCCCGACCATCGTGATGCCCGGGACGCCGTGTTCGCCGATCAGCTCGGCCGCGGCCTGCAGGATGCCCGAGCGCGCGCGCTCCATGGCGTTCCCTGCTCGGATCTGCGGTGCGCGGGCAGCCGACGGCACCGACAGCTCAGCTGTCGCGGTGTCGACCTCAGACAGCGGCTGGGACACCGGAAGAGGTGTGCGAGTCGCCGTCCTCGGGGTGAGGGTCGGAGTCGGACGTCTCACGACCGGCGCCGTTGTGCGTGACGGTGGCAGCGAGCTCGGCGAGCGCGATGTCGTCACCGACGTTGCGCAGTACCTGTGAGAGCGGCACCTCGAGGGCACCGCAGATCGAGGCGAGCAGCTCGCTGCTGGCCTCTTTTTGACCCCGCTCGATCTCGGACAGGTAGCCCAGGGAGACGCGCGCAGCCGCAGATACCTGACGCAACGTGCGACCTTGCTCCTGCCGTTGCCGGCGCAGCTCGTCGCCGAGGTGCTGTCGCAGCACGATCATCGGCGCTCCCTCCGGATGGTCTTTCGAGGTTCAGACAGTGTAACCGCGCCCACCCTCAGGGGCTTCCCGCGCCGTTCCACCACGTGCGCAGACCGGTTTCGCTAGCGGCGTACGACCGAGTCCAGCAAGGCCAGCGCTGCGTCCACCGTGGCCTGCCTGATGTGGCTTCTGGTCGCGCCCGAGTCGATCTCGGGCCGCTCGACGCGGTCGCCGGAGGGCCCGGAAATCGCGACGAAGACCTCGCCGACTTCGTGCCCGTCCTGACGGTCTGGCCCCGCAACCCCTGTGGTGGCCAGGCCGATGTCGGCCTGCCACCGCTCGCGGACGCCCTTCGCCATTTCGATCGCTACATCACCGTCGATCGGGCCGCGCGCGTCCAGCAGGTCGGCGTCCACGCCCAGCTCGGACGCCTTGGTGTCGGTGGCGTAGACCACCGCTCCCCCGCGGAGCACGTCGCCCACACCTGGTACCTCGGTGAGCCGGGCCATGATCAACCCGCCGGTCAGCGACTCGGCGACCGCAAGGGTGAGAGATGCGCTCTGCATCCGGTCAACGAGGTCGGCGACGTCCACCTGCCGGTCAGTCATGAAGGCCCCTCACCCCACGTGTGAACCGCGCCGCAACGCCAATGCACGCATGCAGTAGTCCACGCCCGTGACCACGGTGACGAGCACGGCTGCGGCCATGATCCACACGGCGACGTCGTCGGCGCCGCTGGCCAGGGGTAGCAGGTACAACGTGATCGCGAGGATCTGCAGTGCGGTCTTCAGCTTGCCGCCGCGGCTGGCCGCCATCACGCCGTGCCGGATGACCCAGAAGCGAAGAACGGTCACGACGACCTCGCGCACGATGATCAGGACTGTCACCCACCAGGGCAGCAGATCGAACCACGACAAGAGAACGAGTGCAGATCCGGTCAGTGCCTTGTCTGCGATGGGGTCGACGATCTTGCCGAACGACGTCACCTGGTTGGTTCGCCGGGCGAGCTCCCCGTCGACGAGGTCAGTGATCGCAGCGGCGCCGAACACGATCGCTGCCCATGCCTGCCAGGCGTCCGATCCGCGGTCGAATCCGATCCACCCGACCACGACGAAGGCCGGGACCATGAGCAACCGGCCGACGGTCAGCGCGTTGGGCACGTTCCAGGACGAAGGCACGGGGTCGGACGAAGACACAGGGTCGGACGAAGGCACGGGGTCGCGTCCGGCGCTTCGTGCCACCCCACTGTCGTCGAGGTTCATGCTGTCGTCGAGGTTCATGCTGTCGTCGAGGTTCATCGCGCCACCAGGTCTGCACCCTCTGAGGCCACGACCTGCGCTGAGACCCACGACCCGACCGCGTGACGGACGCCGGGGAGCGTCACCGTGCCGTCGACCTCCGGGCCCTGGTGGGCAGCCCGTCCGACGGCGCCGTCGTCATCGACCTCTTCGACAAGTACCTCGACGTGCTCGTCGAGGCGGTCAGCGGCACGTTCTGCGGTGAGCTGCTCGGCCAGCTGATCGACGTGCTGGCGTCGCCGCTCGATCTCCGCCTCCGACAGATGACCGCTCAGCCCGGCTGCCTCGGTCTGGTCTTCGTCGGAGTAGCCGAAGACACCGACGACGTCGAGCCGCGCGGCCGACAGGAAGCTGGTGAGCACGTCGACATCGTCCTCGGTTTCGCCCGGAAAGCCGACGATGACGTTGGACCGAATTCCTGCGCGCGGCTCGAGCGCGCGGATCGACTCGATCAGCGACAGGAACTGTTCGGCGTCCCCGAATCGCCGCATGCGGCGGAGCAACGGCCCGCTCGCATGCTGGAAGGAGATGTCGAAGTACGGCGCGACGCCCGGAGTCGACGCCATCGCCTCGACGAGACTCGGACGCATCTCGGCAGGCTGCAAGTAGCTGACCCGCACTCGGTCGATGCCCTCGAGTTTGGCAACCTGCGGTAGCAGCCGTTCCAGCATGCGCAGGTCACCAAGGTCTTTGCCATACGAGGTCGAGTTCTCGCTCACAAGAAACACTTCGCGGACACCGCGAGAGGCCAGCCAACGTGCTTCATCGACGATGTCGCTGGCGTGCCGCGACACAAACGAACCGCGAAAGCGCGGGATGGCGCAGAACGAACAACGACGATCGCAGCCTGATGCGATCTTCACCGGAGCTATCGGCGAACCGCTCAGCAGTCGCCGCGGCGTCCTCGGGCCGGACGCCGGACCGACCTGATCGTGAGGCGATGCGTGCGCGCCATTCACCGCACCGTTCATCTGTGCGTTCCGCTCGGCGGGTGCAAGAGGCAACAGCAGCCGACGATCCTGTGGCTGAGGCGCAGGAGGTCGCTCACCGTCGAGAACCCGACGCACGCGGTCAGCGATGTCGGAGTAGTCGTCGAACCCGAGCACCGCATCGACCTCGGTCAGCTCATCGGCGAGCTCAGTGCCGTAGCGCTCGGCCAGGCACCCAACAGCGATCACCGCCTGGGGTCCGCCGGCCCCCTTCAGGTCCGCAGCAGCCAGCATCGTGTCGATCGAGTCCTTCTTGGCCGAGGCGACAAAACCGCAGGTGTTGACCACCACGGCGTCCGCCTGGGAGGGCTCAGAGACCAGGTCCAGCCCGGCGTCGGCCAGGCGGCCGGCCAGCTCTTCGGAGTCGACCTCGTTACGGGCGCAGCCCAAGGTCACTAGGGACACCCGGGGCGTCACGTCAGCCCGCCGCTCCCTCGGGGTCCTTCGGCGTGAAGCTGGCGCTGGCAATGCCGCACGTCGAGCCCGGACTTCCCACGTTCTGTCCGTTGACCGTCAACTCGACTCCGGAGGCACACCCTGCCACGACGGAAAGCCTCTTGTCGTCGCGGAAGGTCTTCGACTGCTCGCTTTCCAGAGTGCCTTCCCACACCAGCGACTCATCAGAACGCGTGACGCTGATCCAACTCCGTTGACCGGGTAACACGGTCATACGGACGACGACTTGGTCGCGTTCTGCCTGTGCAACTTCGGGTGACTCTTCTGTTGGTTCAGAGCTCGGCTCTTCAGTGGGCGTTGGCTCTGGCTCTGCGACAGTCCCGCGGTCTCGCGTCGGTTCGTCGGACGACGACGTCACCTGCACCACCACGAGCGCGACGGCAATCACCAGAGCCATCGCCATGACGGCGCTCCAGTTGACGCCACGACGCAGACGCACTGGCGCGGAGGTCTCGGTCTCGAACACCTCGGTGGCCGTAGGTGCCGGCGTCCCGAATTGGCGGTCGAACTCGGCGACCCACTCGCTCGGGTCTGCGCCAACGGCTGACCCGATCGACCGCAGGTGACCGCGTGCGTAGAAGTCGCCACCGCAGTGAGAGAAGTCGTCGTGCTCGATCGCCTCGATCACCGACTTGCGGATGCGCGTCCGTTCGCTGACGTCGGCGATCGACAGGTCGGCGGCCTCGCGGGCTTCGGCGACCATGCTGCCGATGGACGGTGTACCCGACTGAGTACTCGACTGAGAGTCTGCAGAGCCCGACGACGACGTCGGGCTCGGGTCGGGCGACTCGGTGGTCACGGCTGACCCTCCCCTCGTCGTAATGCGGCGCAGCGGGCATTCGGTCTACGACGGAGCTACTCGACGGGCCAAACCAGCGTGCTCGTCGTGCTCTGCTACCGGGTGCTGCCGGGTGCTGCTGCGTGCCGCTCGATGCGATCGGAACGCGCTCAGTCTAGGCGCGTTTTGCCGGACACGACAAAGGCAGAGTCAAGCCCGTTGCAGCAGCGGCCTCGGGGCGTTCCATGGCCGCCGACGTGACATGGATCACCGGCAGCCAGCCGGGTCAGTCTCCTCGCAGTGATGTCATCACGGCGGGCAGCTCGTCCTGCTTGATGAGCACGTCGCGTGCCTTCGACCCTTCCGACGGTCCGACGATGCCGCGGCTTTCCATGAGGTCCATGAGTCGACCGGCTTTGGCGAAGCCGACGCGCAGTTTGCGCTGCAACATCGACGTCGACCCGAACTGTGTGTCGACGACCAGTTCGACGGCCTGCAACAGCAGGTCGAGGTCATCGCCGATGTCTTCGTCGATCTCCTTGCGTGCCGGCGCCGCTGTGATGTCCTCGCGGTACACCGGCTGTAGCTGCGTCTTCACGTGCGTGACAACCGCTGAGACCTCGTGCTCGGTCACCCACGACCCCTGCACCCGCATCGGCTTGCTCGCGCCCATGGGCAGGAACAACGCGTCGCCTTGGCCGATGAGTTTCTCCGCGCCAGGCTGGTCGAGGATGACTCGACTGTCAGCAAGTGATGACGTCGCGAATGCGAGCCGACTCGGAACGTTCGCTTTGATGAGTCCAGTTACGACGTCGACGCTTGGTCGTTGCGTCGCGAGTACAAGATGAATGCCAGCGGCGCGCGCCAACTGCGTGATGCGAACGATGGAGTCTTCGACATCGCGCGGTGCAACCATCATCAGGTCAGCAAGCTCGTCGACGACGACGAGTAGATATGGATATGGAGCGAGCGTTCGTTCACTGCCGACCGGCGGTTGCACCTTGCCGGCGCGTACTGCCTTGTTGAAGTCGTCGATGTGTCGATACCCGTACGCAGCCAGATCGTCGTAACGCATCTCCATCTCGCGCACGACCCATTGCAGCGCGTCCGCCGCCTTCTTCGGATTCGTGATGATCGGCGTGATGAGGTGCGGGATGCCCTCGTAGGCGGTGAGCTCCACCCGTTTCGGGTCGACCAGGACCATGCGCACCTCATCGGGGGTGGCGCGCATGAGAACGCTTGTGATCAGCGCGTTCATGCAGCCGCTCTTGCCCGCTCCAGTCGCCCCAGCGACCAGAACATGGGGCATTTTGGCCAGGTTGGCGCAGACATAGCCCCCTTCGACGTCCTTGCCCAGGCCCACGACCATGGGGTGGTGGTCTCCCCGGGCCGCAGACGACCTCAGCACATCCCCCAGGCTGACCACCTCGCGGTCGGCGTTCGGAATCTCGATGCCGATCGCCGACTTGCCAGGAATCGGCGACAGGATCCGAACGTCGGCGCTTGCGACCGCGTACGCGATGTTCTTGCTCAGGGCAGTGACGCGTTCGACCTTCACGCCTGGGCCGAGTTCGACCTCGTAGCGCGTGACCGTCGGTCCTCTCATGAACCCCGTGACCATCGCGTCGATGCCGAACTGCTCGAGCACTTCGGTGAGGGACGCGACCACAGCGTCGTTTGTCTTGCTGCGTTCTTTGTGCGGTGTACCGGTGCGCAACACCGAAGGATCCGGCAACGTGTAAGTGACGTCGCCACCAAGGAGCAGTTGCTCAACGCGTGACGGCATGTCGCCCGCAGCGGCGGTCGAGGTCGAGGTGGTGACGACTTCGCTCAAGGTGGCTGGGTCGCGTGCGACGTCCGCCGCAGTCGCGTCGGTCACGTTGTCGATGGCGTTCGCATCGGCGTCAGCGACTTCGGTGCTCGCAGCATCAGCGTCGATGACCTCGTGTGCAATGACCGGACTCTCGTAGGCCTCGGGGCCAGTAGGAGCGAGATCGTCGTCATCGCGACGGTGTCGGAACCATCCGCGTCGACGTCGGCGCGGTGTCGTCAGGTCGTGACTGTCGTCGGCCACCAGGTCGATGACGTCGTCATCGAACTCGTCGGCGTCCTCACGCGGGTGGCGCAGCAACATCCGGTCGCGCAGCTCGGCGAGTCGCTCGGGAACGAGGTGCACGGGCGTCGCAGTGAGAACCAGGAGGCCGAACCCGACCATGAGCACCATGACGGGAAGAGCCAGCCACACGGTCACGCCCGACACGAGCGGCGCGGCCACCATGAACCCGACGAACCCGCCGCCTGATCGCATCGCTGTGGCGCCCTCGACCGGCTGCGGCGTCCCTGCCAGAGCGTGGGCGATGCCGAGCGCACCGCCAACGCACGCAGCCCAACCGATCACGATGCGTCCCGTGGGAGCATGCCCGGCCGGATGGCGAAGCACCCACCACGACAACCCCAGCAGCAGGATGGGCACGGCCCATGCCAGTCGCCCTGCTGCGCCGATCACGACCGCGTCCGAGACCTCGTCCACCGCTCCCGACAGTGACCACCACTGCGATGCGGCCGCGACGATGGCGAGCGCGAGCAGCAGCAGGCCGAAGCCGTCACGGCGTTGCTCCGGATCGATCTCGCGGGCGCTGGTGCCGATGCGGCGGGCGAGAGCACCGAGCAGATGAGCGACCCCGACCCAGATCCCGCGGAGTGCCAGCCACATCGCGCGTAGCAGTTTGACGAGCGGGCTGGTCGATCGGGAACGCGTTCGACGCGACTTCGAGCTCGAGCGCGTCCGGCTGCTCGACGGGCGCGTCCGAGTCGCGCCCCGCGGGGAAGACGAGGCCATGAGCGCAGGCTACCCAGCCAATTCCCCATAACCCGGCTGCCCGTCCGGTGTGTCGGCCGACCCCTTTGGGTGCAACGACGCGTTCCCTCCGTCTTTTGGAACTTTGGCCGAGTCATGCCAAGGCCAGGTCGCCCGTCAGCCATTCATGAGTCTGCGAAAGTTCCGTCATTTGGAGGGAACGCGTCGTTGCACCCAAAAGAGGGGGCTGGGGGTGGGGGCGTCAGACCTCGATGACGACCGGGATGATCATTGGGCGTCGACGGTGGGTGTTGCTGACCCAGCGGCCGACCGTTCGCCGGACGATCTGCTGCAGCTGATGGGTGTCGCCGATGCCCTGCGCACCGGCGTCCTCCAGCGCCTCGGTGATCTGCGGCAAGACCTCGTCGAACACCGAGTCGTCCTCGAGGAAGCCGCGTGCGGACACCGCCGGCCCACCGACGACCTTGCCGGACGCCGAATCGACCACGACGTGTACCGAGATGAAACCTTCCGACCCGAGAATCCGCCGGTCCTTGAGCGAGGTCTCGGTGACATCGCCGACCGACGCCCCGTCGACGTAGACGTATCCGCACGGGACCGCCCCGACGACCCGGGCGTGACCATCGACCAGGTCGACCACCACACCGTCCTCGGCCATCACCACGTTGCGCGGCTCGACGCCCGTGGCGATCGCCAGGTCGCCGTTCGCGCGCAGGTGCCGGATCTCGCCGTGCACGGGCATCACGTTCGTCGGACGCACCAGGTTGTAGAGGTACAGCAGCTCACCGGACGCCGCATGGCCCGAGACGTGCACCATCGCGTTGCCCTTGTGTACGACGGTGGCACCCCATCGCATCAATCCGTTGATGACGCGGTACACCGCGTTCTCGTTACCGGGGATCAGCGATGACGCGAGGATCACGGTGTCGTCAGGTCCAAGAACGATGCTGTGGTCGCGGCCGGCTATCCTCGAGAGCACTGCCATTGGCTCGCCTTGCGAACCCGTGCAGATGAGCACGACGCCGTCGTCCGGGTAGTCCTCGATCGACTTGAGGTCGATGACAGTGTCGCCGGGGATCGTGAGGTAGCCGAGGTCGCGCGCGATTCCCATGTTGCGCACCATTGACCGGCCGACGAACGCCACCTTGCGTCGGTTCTTGCGTGCGACGTCGATGATCTGCTGGATGCGATGCACGTGGGACGCGAATGACGCGACGATGATCCGCCGTTTGCTCGCGGCGAATACGCGTTCGAGCACCGGGACGATCTCTTTCTCGGACGTGACGAAGCCGGGCACTTCAGCGTTGGTCGAGTCGACCAGCATCAGGTCGACGCCCTCGTCGCCCATGCGAGCCAGCGCGCGCAGGTCGGTGACGCGTCCGTCGAGCGGCAGCTGGTCCATCTTGAAGTCACCGGTGTGAATGACCAGCCCGGCCGGCGTTCGGATCGCAACAGCAAGTGCATCGGGGATCGAGTGGTTCACCGCGATGAACTCGAGGTCGAACGGCTGCAACGACGTGCGCTCCCCTTCGCGCACGGTCGTCATCGGCGGATCGAGCCGATGCTCGCGAAGCTTCGCCTCGACCAGAGCCAAGGTGAGCCGCGACCCCAACAGAGGAATGTCTGGACGCTCACGCAGCAGGTACGGAACGGCACCGATGTGGTCTTCGTGCCCATGGGTCAGCACCAGACCGACGACGTCGTCCAGCCGATCCCTGACGTAGTCGAAGTCGGGGAGGATCAGGTCGACGCCGGGTTGGTCGTCCTCGGGAAAGAGGACGCCGCAGTCGACGAGGAGCAGCTTGCCGTCGTAGTCGAAGACGGTCATGTTGCGACCGATCTCGCCCAGCCCGCCGAGCGGGACGATGCGCAATGCCCCCTGCGGACGCGGCGGAGGTGCGGTCAGCTCCGGATGCGGATGGCTCATCGAGTCACGCGGCGAAACCTTCGACGCCGCCGTCGGCCAGGTCGAGAGTCAGGGTCGCGAACTCCTCTTGCGTGAGCTCGACGAGCGGTGGTCGAACGGCGCCGCCGATCACGCCGAGCTGTGAGAGCGCCGCCTTGACGGTCATCACGCCCTGCGTGCGGAAGATCCCGGTGTAGACCGGCATCAGGCCGAGGTGCAGACGCGACGCCATCATCACGTCACCACTCTCGTACGCCGCGAGCATGTCGCTGATTCGTCGAGCCACCATGTGAGCCGCGACGCTCACGACCCCCACCGCGCCGATGCTCATGAGCGGCAGGTTCAGCACGTCCTCGCCGGAGTACCAGGCGAGGTCGGTACGTGCCAGCACTGAGGACGCCGCAGCCAGATCTCCCTTGGCGTCCTTGACCGCGACGATCTTGCTGTGCTCCGCCGCCCGCACCATCGTGTCGACGTCGATGGCCACACCCGTGCGGCCGGGGATGTCGTACATCATCACGGGCAGCTCGGTGGAGTCGGCCACCATCGTCATGTGCTTGAGCACGCCCTCTTGTGGCGGCTTGTTGTAGTAGGGCGACACCACCAGCAGGGCGTGCGCACCGGCCTTGGCCGCCAACCGAGCCCGCTCGCTGGCATGAACCGGGTCGTTGCTGGACGCGCCGGCGATCACCATTGCGCGATCACCGACCGCTTCGACCACCGCCTGGACCATCAACTGCTGCTCGTGGTCGGTGGTGGTGGGTGACTCGCCCGTCGTGCCGTTGACGACGAGCCCGTCGTTCCCTTGGTCGACCAGGTAGGTCGCCAGCCGCTGGGCGGCGTCGAGGTCGAGTGAGAGGTCCTCGCGGAAGGGCGTGACCATCGCCGTGATGACCCGGCCCAGCGGAGCGCGAGAGGCGACGGACGGCTGGGTCATGGCGGTCAGGTTATCGGCCCGGAGCGGCTGGGAGCGTGAAGGACCCCGTCACCAGCCGCTCGGGGGGTCGGTCGGTGACGGGGTCACCGGTTGATCGCTTCTCACCGCCTGTCCGTTACACCCAGAATCGAAAGGCTGCTCAGGACCGGGCAAAGATCACTCCACTAGGGGGAGACGCGGCCACATGCCTCGAAGGCGGCGTGAGTGATGGGCATGAGCGGAGCCCAGAGCCGCTCCATCTGCTCGGCCACCATCTCGATCTCTCGCTGGGGGTAGGACGGGTAGGCCGACCCCTCGCGCTTGGTGCGCAGCGACAGGAAGTTCATGAGCGACCGGGCGTTCATGGTGACGTACATGGACGAGTACGTGGCGACCGGCAGCACGCCGCGCGCCACCTCGCGGGCCACCCCAGCAGCGAGCATCTGCCGGTACGCCTCGTAGGCACTCACACACGCCCGCTTGGTTTGCTCGACGACAGTGGCGTGCTGCTCGGGAGTGCCGTCGACGAAGATGTAGTGCCCGGGCTTTCCCTCCTGGACGAGTTTGCGCTCGGGAGCCGGCACGTAGAACACCGGACGCAGCTCGCGGTAGCGACCCGACTCTTCGTTGTAGGACGCGATGCGGTGCCGCATGAACTCGCGGAAGACGAAGATGGGGGCCTGCACGTAGAACGTCATCGAGTTGTGCTCGAACGGGGATCCGTGACGATCGCGCATGAGGAAGCGGATGAGCCCCTCTGAGCGGCTCGCGTCCGCGTCGACGTCGTCGAGCGACTGCTCACCCAGGGTCGAGACCCGCGCTGCGAACAGGACGTCGGCGTCCTTGGCCGATGACCGCACGAGCTCGACGGTCATGTCGCTGCGGAACTGAATGTCGCTCACGCCACCTGCCGAGGGGGTCGGATCGGAGCTCACCGAGAGGCTCGCAGAGTCGGGGGCGGTGGTCGAGGGCGTCGTCATGGCGCACACCCTAGACCGCGGGGCCGACGGTTCACCGAACGCTCTCGGCGTGCCTGAAACTGTGCCCGAACCGCGTCATGTCGAGCGCTGCCACGTCGGCTGCGACAGCGTCCGGCAGGGGTCGGTCTTCTACCAGGTCAGCGAACACCTGGCCGAACATCGGGAGGAACTTAAAGCCCTGGCCGGAGTCGCCACAGCCGAAGATCACATCGCCTACCCGGTCGATCACGAAGTGACCGTCCGGCGAGTCGGTCCACGCGCAAACCTCGGACCACAAGGCGGTGGAGTCGAAACTCGGCAGCTCGAGCCGGATCCGGTCGACCGCCTCCAGCTCCCTTGACTCCACCGGCGTGCGGTCCGGATCGTCGGCGTCAAAGCGGCCGATCGTGTCGTCGATCCCGATCTTGTAGCCGATCCCTGGCGTTGGCATCGAGTAGAACCCGAACGAGGACGAGTCAGCGGGCGGCTGGATCAAGCACGGTCGGTCGGCCCACGGCACCGCATCGCCACCACGGACGTAGGTGACCTGCTCGAGGTACGGAGTCAGCGATACGCCCACACCCAGATCGGCCAGCATGGGCTGCGCCCACGGACCCGCCGCGAGAACGACCCGGTCAGCCGTGTGCCTCCCGCGCTCCCCGTCTCGTTCCCACGTGACGTCGACGCCGGACGCCGTGGGCACGATGTCCAGCACGGTGGCACTGGTCACAAGCCTGCCGCCGCTCCGCTGCAGCACCTCGCGGACAGCAGCGAGCGCCTGATCGGCCATGATCGCGCCGGCGTCCGGCTGCCACACCGGCGTTCGCTCGGGATCCCAGCGCAGTTCGGGAAAGAGCTCGGCCTGGCGCTCTCGGTCCAGCACTTCGTGCTCGACTCCCTCAGACGCCAACGCCTTCGCCACGTCGGCGTCCGAGCCGCGCGACCAGATCAAACCCCGGCGCCATCGGAGCGGTCGGCCCACGTCGCGTTCGAGGCGGTCCCACAGCTCGTGGTTCCAGATCGCCATGCGTACCCAGCCGGGTTCGGCGTGCGCCAGCCGGTAGATCCGGGTCGCTCCGGACGACGAGGCGCGTCGGTTGCCGATGTCGCCTCGGTCGACGGCGACGACGTCGTGACCCCGCCTGGCGAGCTCGGCCGCGGCGGGCAGGCCCATCGCGCCAAGCCCCACCACGACGACCCGCATCCGTCGAGGGTACGACCCCGGCCGACCGGCACCTCGGTGATCGCCGACACCTCGCTGCGAGGATGACGGTATGGCGGACCACTCGGGGCAGGCGTATG
>DASUFV010000134.1:0-3169 GCA_036274415.1 Actinomycetes bacterium | reverse complement strand
AGCGTTCATGGAGTCCTCTCAGATCGGCGCAACGATCCCACGGAGCAGAAGCCGCAGATAGCCGCCAGGCCGACAGACCCGGCAGAGCGCTCGGTGTTCGCCCCAGGCGAAAGGCAACCCCTTGGAGTGATCTTGTAATCTTGTAATTATCATTACATGACAAGAGAACCCGTAGCCGCAGAACCGTCAGAGATCAGGGGCTGGCTCACCGGACGCCTGCCTCAGTGGTTCGAGGGACCGCCAGAGGTCATCGTCGACCGCGAAGAGATCACGATCATCGGCACGCTGAGTGCGCCGTCGGTCGCGCCCGACGCCTCGGACGCCGAACAGGCAGCGGCCCGCAAGGGGCGCGCCAAGGCGTTCCGCGAGGACACCAGAGAGCAGCGCATCGAGATCGCCCGTGAGCTCGAGGCGCGGTACCTGCGAGCTGTCGCATGGGGTGTGCAGGTCGGCGACGACCGCATGCTCTTCACGCATCACGCAGCCCCGGTGATGACTCGCCTCCGCCAGCCGGAGCGGCGAGTGCTCGACACGTTGGTGGCTGCCGGCGTGGCTCGCTCGCGCGCCGATGCCCTCGCGTGGTGCGTCCGACTGGTCGGTCAGCACTCCGAGGAGTGGCTCAGTGAGCTCGAGGAGGCCCTCGAGTCGGTGGAGCGAGTCAGAAGAGCTGGCCCCGCAGCGTGAGGTAGCCGCCTCTGGCGATTAACTCGCACGACGCCGATCCGGAATTCCGGCACACTGCCCGCCATGTCATCTGACCTGGCGTCATCTGACCCGGCGCCCGTGCGCCTCCCCGATGGCGCGATCGTGCGTGCCGCGGCCCGCGCCGACGTCCCCGCGATGGTCCGGCTGGAGGCAGATCGGGAGGGCGAGGACGACGCAGTCGACCTCCAGCTCGTCGCCGACACCCCCGGCGGTCTCGAGTCAATGAGCGTCGTTGAACGTGATGGTCGGATCGTTTCGATCGCCACCCTGCTGGACGAGACGCTCACCGTGGGGTCCACAACGCTTCCGGCCGGACAGATCGAGATGGTGGCAACCGCTCGAGACGCCGAAGGACGCGGCTACGTGAGAGCGCTCATGAACCGATCGCACGCGTTGTCAGCGGCGCGCGGACACGTCGTCCAGGTCATGATCGGAATTCCCCACTTCTACCGGCAGTTCGGCTACGCCTACTCGATCCGCATGCATCCGTGGGCGACGGTGCGCAAAGAGCTCCCGACCCCCGAGGGCTACACGACGTCGGTCGCGACACCCGACGACATCGCAACGTGCCAGCAGTTACAGGATCACGCCCAGGCCGCGTTCGACGTGACGATGCCGCACAGCGACGACTGCTGGAAGTGGCTCACAACGCACACGTCCAGCAAGCAGGTGTTCGCCGTCACCCCGGATGCAACGCCGGTGGGTCTGGCCCGCGTGTACGACGACGGCGAAGGCAGCGTCGATCTCGGTGAGATCGCTTCAAGCGATGAAGACGCGACTCGGACACTTCTGGCGTACGGGCTGGATGCCGCAGGTCCCGACGGAACGGTGCGCGTCAACGATCGGCCCCACGTGCCTGGCCTCTCCGACCAGCTCGAGAATGCAGAACGGGCGGAGTGGTACTACGTCCGAATCGAGGACCCAGCGCTACTCCTGCAAGCGCTGTCGCCTGAACTCATCTCTCGCGCACGGAGTTCCGGCCGCGACGACGGCGAGGCCCTCCTGTCCTTCTACCGCAGCCACGTGCGCATGACGTGGTCGGCGCAAGGGGTCGAAGTCACCACCGGTGGTCCGCTTCAAGCACCGGTGTGGGCGGGGGGATCCGGAGTACCGCTCGACGCACTCGGCACCTTGGTCTTCGGCGACGGAGCAGAAGTGCTCGAGGACCGATGGCCGGACGCGTTGCTCGGCAAGCAACGGGAACTCATGCACATCCTGTTCCCCCCTCAGACGGCAGACCTGCTCACCTTCTACTTGCCGTCCTAGGCCCCCGCACCGCCGCAAAGTACGGTGGCAACGTGACAAGTGGTGAGACGCGCATCGAGCACGACACGATGGGTGAGATCCGGGTGCCGGCGGATGCTCTGTGGGGTGCCAGCACCGCGCGCGCGGTGCAGAACTTCCAGATCAGCGGGCGTCCACTTCCCCACGAAGTCATCGTCGCGCTGGCCACGATCAAGGCCGCGGCAGCAGAAGCCAACAGGAAGATCGGCGTCCTCGATGCCGACGTCGCTGACGCGATCGCCAAGGCGGCCGACGAGGTGGCCGCGGGAGCGCACGCCGACCAGTTCCCGATCGACCGGTTCCAAACCGGTTCTGGAACCTCAGCCAACATGAACGTCAACGAGGTCATTGCGACGCTGGCCAGTCGCGCGTCCGGACTCTCGATTCACCCAAACGACCATGTCAACGCCTCACAGTCGAGCAACGACACGTTTCCGACTGCCCTCCACCTCGCGATCGCCCAGCTGCTGCGCGACCAACTCATCCCCGACCTGCAAGGACTCCTCGACGCCTGCGCTATCAAGGCCCGCGAGTGGGCGGACGTCGTCAAGACCGGCCGCACCCACCTCATGGACGCCGCGCCCGTCACGCTCGGACAGGAGTTCGACGGCTACGCAGGGCAAGTCACCACCGCCATTGCACGCATCGAGTCGGCCGTCCCCCGACTGTTGGAGGTGCCACTGGGCGGCACGGCAGTCGGCACGGGGCTCAACGCGCCGGACGACTTCACCGAGCGCACACTTGCCGCGATCGAGAAGCGCACGGCCATCAAGCTGACGGCACCGCGCTCGCGTTTCGAAGCTCAGTCGAACCGTGAATCCCTCGTCGAGGGCTCCGCCGCCATGCGAGGGCTGGCTCTCTCGTTGGTCAAGATCTGCAACGACCTGCGCTGGATGGGGTCTGGCCCGCTCACGGGGTTGGGCGAGATCACGCTGCCCGCCGTTCAGCCCGGGTCGAGCATCATGCCCGGAAAGGTGAACCCGGTCATTCCCGAGGCGGTCATCCAGGCGTGCTGCCACGTCGTGGGATTGGACGCGGCGGTTGCCATGGGCGCGACCACTTCGGTGTTCCAGCTGAACACCGCTATGCCGCTGATGGGCTCCAACACCATCGAGGAAGTTCAGCTGCTGAGTGCATGCGCATCGGCTTTGCTGCGGATGATCCCGTCTATCACCACTGA
>DASUFV010000133.1:0-7821 GCA_036274415.1 Actinomycetes bacterium | reverse complement strand
CGCCTGACAACTGGTCGGTCAGTCAGGTCTGAATTTCTTCGTTTCGTGACCACGAACCCTCGTCCGGAGCATGGTGACGTGGCTATGCTCCGCACGACCGCCTGGCTCGCGCTTGGCTCGCGTCTCGTGTCGAACCGGCCGGTCAGCCGCACCACACGAGGGAGTCCGAGAGTGGTTCATTGGTCGGTTGCACGTTTCCTCGCCGTACTGATTGCCGGTGTCGGGCTCCTGGCCGGTGGCGTCGCAACGGCTGGCGCCGCATCCGCTGCCCCCGATGACGAGCCCACGGGACTCATTCAAGGGTTTCTGCGCAGCCTGAGCGGTGACCCGGTGGCCGGCGTCGACGTCACGGCGACCAACGCCGAAGGGTTCAGCGGAACGGGAACGTCCGATGAGACCGGCAGGTGGGAGATCGAGGTCCCCGGGGAGGGCATGTACGACGTCGAACTCGACGTCGACACGCTTCCCGATGGTGTCGCAGAGCCCACCACCAATCCCCTCACGGTGACGGTGTTCCCCGGATCTCCTCGCACCATTCTTTTCAGGTTGGGAGAGCACGAACGCGACATCGCCAGCAAGTGGGACCAAGCCGCACAGCTGACGGTCGAAGGTCTGCGCTTCGGGCTGATCATCGCGCTCGCCGCGGTTGGTCTCTCCTTGATATATGGCACGACCGGTCTCACGAACTTCGCGCACGGCGAGATTGTGACGTTTGGGGCCATCATCACGTGGTGGTTCAATTCGTCTCTCGGACTGCCACTCATCCTTGCGGCCGTTCTTGGCATCGCAATGTCAGGACTCTTCGGATTCGTCAACGACCGCGGCCTCTGGAAACCGCTCCGAAAACGTCAGACCGGCCTGATCGCCATGATGATCGTGTCGATTGGGCTCGCCCTCGCGCTGCAGAACATCTACCTCATCATCTTCGGCGGAGCCAGCCGACCGTTCACTGACTTCCAGACACAAGCCGGTATCGAGTTCGGGCCGGTGAGCCTGACACCGAAAGACCTCGTCGCGATGGGCATCGCGATAACGGTCCTGACCTTGGCCGGCCTAGCCCTTCTCAAGACCAGGATCGGCAAGGCAACCCGAGCCGTCTCAGACAACCCAGCACTTGCGGCGTCCAGCGGCATCGACGTCGAGCGTGTCATCCTCGTCGTGTGGGTCGTGGGCGCCGCGCTCGCAGGCCTCGGGGGCATCCTGCAAGCCCTTACCCAACAGGTGTTCCCGCTGCTCGGCGCTCAGAGCCTCTTGCTGATTTTCGCAGCTGTGACGCTGGGTGGTTTGGGCACGGCATTCGGCGCACTCGTCGGCAGCCTGGTGGTCGGGTTGTTCATCAACCTTTCGACGTTGATTCCCGGAGTGACACCAGAGCTCAAGAACGTCGGCGCGCTGTTGGTGCTCATCATCGTGCTGATGTTCCGACCTCAGGGGATCCTGGGTCGGCGGAGTCGAGTGGGCTGAGGAGGAGCCATGGATTGGTCGTTCATCTTCACCTCGTCAGTCTCCTACGCGCTCGGGGCCGTCACCATCGCGTACTGCCTGGCCGCCGTTGGTCTGAACATGCAGTTCGGTTACACCGGACTGCTGAACTTCGGTCAGGCTGCTTTCCTCGCAGCTGCCGGTTACGGCATGGCCGTCATGGTCACGACCTTCGAGATGTCCTTCTGGGTCGGGATCCTGGTCGGCCTGCTCGCCGTAGTGGTGCTGGCCATGCTGCTTGGTCTACCAACGCTGCGTCTGCGAGCGGACTATCTGGCCATCGTGACGATTGCCGCCGCCGAAGTGGTTCGGCTCGTCGTGCGTTCGGTGAAGTTCAAGGACACGCTCGGCGGGTCGGACGGACTTCAGCAGTTCGCCAACCGCTTCTACGAGTTGAGTCCGCTGCCTTCAGACTTCAGGATCAGGTTCGGGCCGTTCCTGTTCCCGAATCAAGAGGTCTGGGTGATGATCGTCGGCTGGTCGCTGGTCGCGATCTTCTCGATCATCACGTTCCTGCTCGTCCGCAGCCCGTGGGGGCGCATCCTCAAGGGCATTCGCGAAGACGAGGACGCCGTCCGCAGCCTCGGCAAGAACGTCTACTGGTACAAGATGCAAGCACTGATTCTCGGTGCCCTGATGGCGGGCTTCGGCGGCTTCATCATCGGAATCTTCTTCAACGCCGTGTCACCCGACATCTATGCAACGACGCTCACCTTCGCGATCTACACGATCCTGATCCTGGGTGGCGCAGCGCGAGTGATGGGCCCAATACTCGGTGCGATCTTGTTCGGATTCCTATTCCAGTTCGTCCTCACCACCCTCAACGAGGCGGTCCGAGTGGGCTACATCGGCTTCCTTGACAGCAATGACACCGCGCCGACCAGACTCGTTCTCGTGGGAATCGGACTTATGCTTCTCATGATCTTCCGCCCGCAAGGCATCCTTGGAGACCGGAGGGAGATCGCACTCGATGCCCGATGACGCGATGCCTGACGAGACAGGCACATCAGGTTCGGCGACTGCTGTCGTGACCTCACGCAAGCAAGCGGCCGTCGCAGCACTCAAGGACGTCGACCGCGAGCCGGGCGCGGCCAAGCCCGATCCCGTCCTGATCGCCGACGGAGTGGTACGGCGCTTCGGTGGACTGACCGCCGTCAACGTCAACCACGTCGAGATTCAACGCGGCGCGATCACAGCGCTGATCGGGCCCAACGGTGCAGGCAAGACCACGTTCTTCAACCTGATCACGGGTTTCGACAAACCGGACGAGGGTGAATGGACGTTCAACGGCCAGCAGCTGAAGGGCATCCCTCCGTTCAAGGTCGCGCGCATGGGAATGGTGCGCACCTTCCAGCTCACGAAAGTGCTCTCCAAGCTCACCGTGATCGAGAACATGCGGCTTGGGGCGACGGGACAGCTGGGCGAACGCATGTGGGCAGGCCTGATTCCTGGCCTTTGGCGTAAGCAGGAGCGTGAGATCACCGAGCGCGCAGACGAGCTCTTGGCTCGCTTCAAGCTCGACACCAAACGTGGTGACTTCGCCGGCTCCCTCTCGGGTGGTCAGCGCAAGCTGCTCGAGATGGCTCGCGCCCTGATGGTCGAGCCCGAGCTCGTCATGCTGGACGAGCCGATGGCTGGAGTGAACCCGGCGCTCACTCAGTCCTTGCTCGGTCACGTCAAAGACCTTCGAGAGCAAGGCATGACCGTGCTGTTCGTCGAACACGACATGGACATGGTGCGCGACATCTCCGACTGGGTGATCGTGATGGCTCAGGGTGCAGTGATCGCCGAGGGTCCGCCGCTCGAAGTGATGGCCGACCAGCGCGTCATCGATGCCTACTTGGGCGCGCACCACGACCAGTCGTTGGCCGAGATCGCAGAGGCCGAAGGAATCGACGCTCCTGAGATCATTGACGAGAGCACACCGACCACTCCCCCGCCGGAGGCGCCGTGAGCAACGACCTGCCTGACTCGGCCGGCATCAACCGCGCCGAGGAAGCGCTGCTGGCCGAGACCGGCGAGATCAAGCCCGCCGTCGATCGCAGCGCGCACTTGGAGGGCGCCTCGGATGCCCTCGTCGTCGCAGACGACATCGTGGCCGGATACCTGCCGGGAGTGAACATCCTCACCGGCTGCGATTTGTACGCGAAACGGGGCGAGCTGGTGGGAATCATCGGCCCGAACGGAGCAGGCAAGTCCACCCTTCTCAAGGCACTCTTCGGCCTGGTCAACGTGCGGTCTGGCACCGTCTTGTTCGACGGGGTAGAGATCACGAACGTTCGACCCAACAAGCTCGTCGCTCAGGGCATCGGCTTCGTCCCACAGACCAACAATGTCTTCCCGAGCCTGACCATCGAAGAGAACCTGCAGATGGGGGCGTACCAGGATCCTTCGAAGTTCCGTGAGCGCTTCGACTTCGTTGCGACGTTGTTCCCAGCGCTGGCAGACCGCCGTAAGCAGCCTGCGGGATCGCTCTCCGGTGGTGAGCGCCAGATGGTTGCGATGAGTCGGGCACTCATGATGGATCCCTCGGTCATCTTGCTCGACGAGCCGTCCGCGGGGCTCTCACCGGTGCTGCAGGACGAGGTGTTCGTCCGCACCAAGCAGATCAATGCGACCGGCGTCACGGTCATCATGGTCGAGCAGAACGCCCGACGGTGCCTGCAGATCTGCGACCGCGGATACGTGCTCGACCAAGGCCGCAACGCCTACACGGGCACCGGTCTCGACCTGCTCGAGGACCCGAAGGTGATCGAGCTCTACCTGGGCACGCTCGCGAAGGTCTGAAACAACAGAGACCCAGAGAACAGCCAGACAACAGATAGACAAAGAGATGGGCCCGGCGTGCGCCGGGCCCATCTCCTGTTGCCAGTGCTATCAGCTGTTCGGGCCGATGCCCTGCTTCACGAGCTCCTCGACGACCTTGGCGCTCTCATCGAATCCGATGAGCACGATGGCGTCGGGGTCGAGACCGGCAATCTCGGTGACCTCGGCGCTGAACGACTGCGCGGTCGGGTCGTAGAAGATCGCCTTCTCCTCGGTGTCCGGCTCGGTCACGACCGTGCCGCCACCCTCTTCGAACGGGAGAGTGGTGTACTTCGCCAGACCCTCGCCGTAGGCGTCCTGCAGCGAGATGATCGCCAGGTTCTGGACGCCGTCAGCCAGCAGCAGGTCAGCCAAGATGCGGCCCTGCAGCACGTCGGACGGAGCGGTGCGGAAGAACAGCCCGCCATCCTTGAAGGTGGTCAGGTCAGGCGAGGTGTTCGCCGGCGAGATCTGCAGGATGCCTGCGTCCGTGACCAGCTTCAGAGTGTTGAGGCTGACGCTGGACGAGGCGGCTCCGACAATCGCGTCGACGCCCTTGCTGATGTGACCCTGGATGGTCTGCGTGCCCTTGTCGAAGTTCGACGAGTCGCTGGAGTCACCCGGGAACCACTGGATGGGCTTGCCCAGCACGCCACCCTCGTCGTTGACCTCGTCGATGGCGAGCTCAACGGCCGCCACCTCGGGCGGGCCAAGGGATGCGAGCGAACCGGTCAACGGCAGGTAGCCACCGATCTGCAGCTGACCATCGGCACCATCGTTCTTCTTGTCGGTCAGCGCAGGCGGGTTGCCCTCAGTCGGGGCGATCTCACCGGACTGGTACGCGAGCGCCTCACCATCGGCGTTGTAGCCAGGGACGGTGTTCTTGGCGTCGTACTGGTAGATGCCGATCGACGCGGATGTCGGGTCACCGAAGTCGTCGAACTCGACCGGACCAGAGGCGCCGTCGTAGTCGATGTCTTCACCCTGCGAGATCAGGTCGTTGCACTCCGCGAACGTCGTGCACTTCGTCCCGCCAGCAGAAATGTCCTGCATCTCCGCCGCCATGTCGCGTCCAGCGTCTGACTGCGCCTGCTGCGCGGAGAGCGCGACCAGCATGACTGCGTCATACGACTCCGGCGCGTACGAGTACCCGATGCGAACCAATTTCGGGTCGACTTGATTCAGTCGTTCCTTCAGGTCGTCACTGATCTGGGCGCCTGGGAGCGTTCCCTTGGTTCCCTCAAGGGTTCCGGGCTCGAGTTCTCCCAATGGGCCGCTACCGACATTTCCGTCGACGAGGTACAGCGGCGTGCCGGTCGCCGCCGGCTCGCTGCCTTCGTCACCGGAGCTGTCGTCGTCACTGCCACAGGCCGCGAGGACCAAGCCCGCTGCACCGGCGACCGCGACCAGACGCCAGGTGGCGTTTGCTCGGATCATTCATTTCTCCTTGCCGATCGGGCCTTGTGGGCCCCCAAGTTCCGGCCCACTCGGCCGGTTGATGTGGAACCTAGTCGCGGTCGGGGCGTGTCGCAGCACCCGCAGGCACCCTGCCGCGCGGTCGTTGCGGCATCGTGACCTTCCAGTTGCGTTCTGTGATCGTCTGTCCGGTTAACGGGGATTCTGGGGGGCGTCGATAGACTCTGGGGCCGGTCTCACACGGCCGGCGTGTCGGCCGAGCTCTGCACGAGCGGCGCACGGCACATCTGGCCCCGGTGGCGGAATTGGCAGACGCGGCGGACTCAAAATCCGTTGTCGAAAGACATGAGGGTTCGAGTCCCTCCCGGGGCACCGCGTCCAGACGCTAATCCGCAGCGATTCGGCCCAGCACCCCGTTGACGAAGCCGGGTGACTCGTCGGTCGAGAGCTCCTTGGCGAGCTGGACCGCCTCGTCGATCACCACCGCAGGGGCAACGTCCTCTGGGCCCCACCTCAGCTCGAAGGTGCCCAGACGCAAGACGGCTCGATCGACGGCCGGCATGCGGTCGAGCGTCCAGTCGACCGAGTGCTTCTCGATGAGCGCGTCGATCTCGGACGCGTGCTCCACCACACCCCTCACCAATGTCTCGGTGTACGGGTTGGACGGTGCGCCTTCACCTCGTCCTTGATGGTCCACGAGCATCGCGTCCACCGGAGTGCCGCGCTGGTCAGCCTCGAACAGGATGTCGAGCGCCCGCTTGCGTGCTTTGTGCCTGGCGCCCACCCGCTGCTCCGATGTCCGTCGAATGTCTGTCGAATGTCCGACTAAACCGCGCGCCGACTACGCGCGACCGAGGTAGCTTCCGTCGCGCGTGTCGACCTTGATGCGCTCGCCCTGCGTGATGAACAACGGCACCGAGACCTCGTAGCCGGTCTCCAGCGTGGCCGGTTTGGTGCCGCCGGTGGAGCGGTCGCCCTGGAGGCCTGGCTCGGTGTACGTGATCTCGAGCTCGACCGCTGCGGGGAGCTCGACGTATAGGGCATTGCCTTCGTGCGTTGCGACCGTGGCGTTCTGACCTTCGAGCAGGAAGTGCGACGCGTCACCAACGGTGGACGCCGGCACGTGCAGCTGGTCGTACGACGCGGTGTCCATGAACACGAAGTCTTCGCCGTCTTGGTACAGGTACTGCATCTCGCGCTTGTCGACGCTGGCGGTTTCGACCTTGACGCCGGCGTTGAACGTCTTGTCGACCACCTTGCCCGAGAGCACATTCTTGAGCTTGGTGCGCACGAAAGCTCCGCCCTTGCCCGGCTTGACGTGCTGGAACTCGACGACCGTCCAGAGGTCGCCGTCCAGGTTCAGGACCAGGCCGTTCTTGAGGTCGTTGGTGGTGGCCACGGGCGGGGTTCTCCTCGAGCGGGCGTGTTTCGGCTGGCGAGTTCAGCCAACGGTCAATAGGTCGCGGGTGGTGGTGGTGAGTGACTCGACGCGGTCGGCATGGACGACGACGGTGTCCTCGATCCGCACGCCGCCGCGTCCAGGCAGGTAGACACCTGGCTCGACGGTGACGGGTACGGAGGCGGCCAGTTTATCGGTGGACGTCGTGCCCAGGTATGGCGCCTCGTGGATCTGCAGACCGACGCCGTGGCCGAGCCCATGGACGAACTCCGCGCCCCATCCGGCGCGCGCGAGAACTTCACGGGCGGCTGCATCGACTTCGGACGCCGCGCGACCGGGTGCAAGTGCGGCGACGCCCGCGGCTTGTGCTGCCTTCACGACCTCGTAGATCTCGCGCTGCCACGGCTCGGGAGAACCGCCGACCAGCAAGGTCCGCGTCATGTCGGCGTGATAGCCGTCGACCCGGGCTCCGAAGTCGATCGTCACCAAGTCCCCACGTTCGATGGGTCGATCTGTGGGCTCGTGATGCGGTGACGCCCCGTTGGGCCCGGATGCCACGATCGTCTCGAAGCCCGGACCTTCGGTGCGATCGCGTAGCGCGTCGTCGATCCAGCGTGCGACTTGTCGTTCGCTGACGCCGGGCACGATGCGGTCGAGCACGGTGCCGAGTGCTTCATCGGTCGCGCGGCAGGCACGTTGCAACGCGTCAAGCTCGACTG
>DASUFV010000132.1:0-3779 GCA_036274415.1 Actinomycetes bacterium | reverse complement strand
GCGCTGCTGCGTCCTGGACGGTTCGACCGCCAGATCTCGGTCGAGCGTCCTGACCTGGTGGGCCGGCAGCAGATCCTCGAGGTGCACTCCCGCGGAAAGCCGCTGGCCGAAGACGTCGATCTCACCGCGGTTGCGCGACGCACACCTGGGTTCACTGGCGCAGATCTTGCGAATGTGCTGAACGAGGCGGCTCTTCTCACTGCGCGAGAGGGCAAGGCGTTGATCGACGACGACGCGTTGGACGAGGCGATCGACCGGGTCGTCGCGGGTCCGCAGAAGCGCACGAGGTTGATGAACGACCAGGAGAAGAAGATCACCGCGTATCACGAGGGCGGGCATGCACTGGTCGCGGCGGCGCTCAACAACACCGACCCGGTGCACAAGGTGACCATCCTACCGAGGGGCCGTGCACTCGGTTACACGATGGTGCTGCCTACCGAAGACAAGTACTCGACCACTCGAAACGAGATGCTCGACAAGCTCGCCTACATGCTGGGCGGCCGAGCAGCCGAGGAAATGGTCTTCCACGACCCAACCACGGGTGCTGCCAACGACATCGAGAAGGCCACCCAGCTGGCTCGGGCCATGGTCATGCAGTACGGAATGAGCGACAAGGTCGGCGCGGTCCGCCTCGGCCAAGGAGAGGGCGAGGTCTTCCTCGGTCGCGACATGGGCCACCAGCGCGACTACAGCGAGCAGATGGCCGAGGTGATCGACGCCGAGGTGCGGGTCCTGATCGAGGAAGCACATCAGGAGGCCTACGAAATCCTGCGTGAGAACCGCGACGTGTTGGACGCACTCGTGGTCGAGCTGCTCGACCGCGAGACCCTGGACCAGAAAGAAGTGGAAGAGGTCTTTGCACCCCTTCGCAAGCGGCAACATCGACCGGTCTGGCTGTCGTCGACCGATCGCCCCGTGTCCGACCGCGGGCCCGTGCGCAGTCGCAAGGAGTCGGACGGCGATGCTGCTGGGCTGAACGGTGCCACGGTCGAGGGAGCCGAGTCCGGAGTCGGAGAGCAGAACTAGTGGTCGACCGGATCGATCTGCCTGCCCGAGTCGTGACGAGCCCGTTCGATCACGACCGTGCAGCGGCAGCAGTGCGCGAGCTCTTGATCGCGATCGGGGAGGACCCCGATCGCGAGGGGCTGCGCGACACGCCTTACCGCGTCGCCCGGATGTATGCAGAGACGTTGGCAGGGCTGCGCATGAGTGCGACTGACGTTCTGACGACGACCTTCGACCTCGGCCATGACGAGATGGTGCTCGTGAAGGACATCGAGGTGTACTCACTCTGTGAGCACCACCTTGTGCCCTTTCACGGCGTCGCGCACGTCGGCTACATCCCGAGTGAGGAGGGGCGTATCACCGGGCTGTCCAAGCTGGCGCGCCTCGTCGACGTCTATGCGCGCAGGCCCCAGGTTCAGGAGCGCCTCACAACGCAAATTGCCGATGCGCTCACCGACATCCTCGAACCGCTGGGAGTGATCACCGTCCTGGAGTGTGAGCACCTGTGCATGTCGATGCGTGGCGTCCGTAAGCCAGGAGCCAGGACCGTGACCTCCGCGGTGCGTGGCCAGCTCCGCGACAGCGCCACCAGGGCAGAGGCGATGAGCCTCATTCTGGACTCGCGCTGACCCTCTGATCGGGACGTGCGGGTCTCACGACACAATCGGGTGGCCGTTCTCATCGGCTCCGCGAGAGCCCGGAGGTGCAGATGTCAGAGGTGCTGGAGCAGGCGCGCCAACAGGTGCTCGGCGACGGCGAGGGACTGAGCCTCGACCAGTTGTGCGCCGTGCTCGCGACGTCCGACGACGAGTTGGACGACCTGCTGGCTCTCGCGCACGAGGTGCGCCTCGCCTGGGCGGGCGACGAGGTCGAGGTCGAGGGCATCGTGTCCCTGAAGACTGGTGGCTGCCCCGAGGACTGTCACTTCTGCTCACAGTCCGGCGTCTTCGACTCGCCTGTTCGCTCGGCCTGGCTCGACATCCCGATGCTGGTCCAGGCAGCTAAGGAGACTGCCGCAACGGGCGCATCGGAGTTCTGCATCGTCGCCGCGGTTCGCGGCCCCGACGAGCGGCTCATGGCTCAGGTACGCGAGGGCGTCGCTGCGATCCATGCTGAAGTCGACATCAACATCGCCTGCTCGCTCGGCATTCTCACAGCCGACCAGGTCGCTGAGCTGCGTGAGCTCGGCGTGCACCGGTACAACCACAACCTGGAGGCAGCGCGCTCGTACTTTCCGCACGTCGTCACCACGCACTCCTACGACGAGCGTCTGGCCACGTGCGAGATGGTCAAGGAGTCGGGCATGGAGCTGTGCTGCGGCGGAATCATCGGTCTCGGGGAATCGGAGGTCCAGCGCGCCGAGCTGGCCGCGGAGCTGGCTGCCCTGCATCCCGACGAGGTGCCGCTGAACTTCCTCAACCCGCGTCCAGGCACGCCGCTGTCCGATCAGCCGTTGGTTGACGGCAAGGACGCCTTGCGCACGATCGCCGCCTTTCGTTTGGCCATGCCTCGCACCATCTTGAGATACGCCGGTGGCCGCGAGATCACACTCGGCGACCTCGGAGCGCGACAAGGTCTGCTGGGCGGAATCAACGCCATCATCGTCGGCAACTACCTGACGACCCTCGGTCGGTCACCGGACGACGACCTGTCACTGCTGTCGGACCTTGCGATGCCAGTCAAGGCGCTGCAGAAGACGTTGTGAACCCGACGGTCGACTCCTATTGCCCGCGCTGCGGCGCGAGCGGTGGGGAGCACGCCTCCTGTCGGGACGCCTTGGAGCTGGAGCCTCCGCGCTACTGCACGCAGTGCCGCCGGCGAATGGTGGTGCAGGTGACGCCGGCCGGCTGGGTGGCCAGATGTTCCGTTCATGGCGAGGTCAGCTCGTGATGGAACAGAGCGACATCGAGCGCCTGCAGAAGCGGGACGCCGAGGTGCTGTGGCACCCCTACGCCCCGATGCCGGCCAGCGTTCCAGCACGCTTGGTCGAGTCAGCAGAGGGCGTTCGCCTGCACTTCGCTGACGGAACCGTCGCGATCGACGCCATGTCGTCGTGGTGGTGTGCGGTGCACGGTTACCGGCACCCAGCCCTTGACCGCGCCATGAGTGACCAAGCGGCGCAGATGAGCCACGTCATGTTCGGTGGTCTCACGCACCGACCGGCCATCGAGCTGGCTGAAGCGCTGCTCGAGATGGCGCCGCGCGGGCTCGACCACGTCTTCCTGGCGGACTCCGGCTCGGTCTCGGTGGAGGTCGCCGTCAAGATGGCCGTCCAGTACCAAAGGGCACTAGGCCAGCGTCGCCGCACCAGACTGCTGACAGTTCGAGGCGGCTACCACGGCGACACGTTCGCGGCGATGAGCGTGTGCGATCCGGTCCGTGGCATGCATAGCGAGTTCGCGGGCGTGCTCCCGGAGCAGATCTTTGCTCCCCGACCTCCGGCTGGGTTCGAGCGCTCACAGAACGAGATCGCACCTTGGACGAACGAGGTGTCCGACCTCGCCAGACTCCATCGTGACGAGATCGCGGCGATCATCATCGAGCCAGTTCTCCAGGGCGCCGGAGGCATGTACGTGTACAGCCCCGAGTGTCTGAGAGCCCTACGAGCAATCGCTGACGAGCACGGTTTCTTGTTGATCCTCGATGAGATCGCCACCGGGTTCGGTCGGACCGGCGCCATGTTTGCCGCCGACCACGCCGAAGTCGCTCCCGACATCATGTGCGTTGGCAAGGCACTCACCGGTGGGTATCTCAGCATGGCGGCGACACTGTGC
>DASUFV010000131.1:0-10064 GCA_036274415.1 Actinomycetes bacterium | reverse complement strand
CCGTCCGGCCGAGTGAGCAGACCCATGTCGCTCACCGGCCAGATCACGACGAACGCCCGGCCGACAACGCTGTCGATCGGAATGGCTCCGCCACCCGGATCACCGATGTGCGCCCGCGAGTCCGCTGAAGCGGCTCGGTGGTCGCCCATGACCCAGATGCGGTCTTCGGGAACCCAGACGTTGAAGTTGTCCTCGGACGGCTTGTTTCCCTTGAACAGGTACTCGTCCTCGTCGAGGGGTATGCCGTTGACGGTGATATGTCCCTGCTTGTCGCAGCACTGCACGTGGTCGCCAGGGAGTCCGATGACGCGCTTGATGTAGTCCTTCTCGTTCGGCGCAGCGAAGCCGAATGCACCAGCAACCGATCGCAGTGCGTCGGTCAACGGATTACCGCTGTCGGCGACCTGGATCTCTGGGTCCCACGAGTCGACGCCGCTGAACACGACGATGTCGCCGCGCTGGATATCGCCGAACGTGTAGGCGAGCTTGTTCACCATCACGCGGTCGCCCACCTGGAGCGTCTGCTCCATCGAGCCCGAGGGAATGTAGAAGGCCTGGATCAGAAAGGTCTTGAGAAGGAACGCCAGGGCCAACGCGATGACGACGAGCACGGGAAGCTCGCGCCAGAAGGACGAGCGCTTGCGCGAGGAGCCCTCGGCTTCGTCGACGGGCGTTGGAGGTGGAGCGGCTTCCGACGTCACTGGCCGGCTGACGTCTCGCGGCGCTCTCTGATCTTCGCTGCTTTGCCGCGTCGATCGCGCAGGTAGTAGAGCTTGGCCCGCCGGACCTCACCACGGGAGACAACTTCGATCTGCTCGATCACCGGTGAGTGGACGGGGAACGTGCGCTCGACACCGACCCCGTAGCTGATCTTGCGGACGGTGAAGGTCTCACGCACTCCACCGCCGGAACGCCGGATGACCACGCCTTGGAAGACCTGGACTCTGCTCTTGTTGCCTTCGATGACGCGGACGTGAACCTTCAGGGTGTCACCGGGACGAAAGCTGGGAATGTCGCTCTTCAGCGAGGCGGCGTCGAGGGCGTCGAGCGTATGCATGGCGTCTCCTTCGGCTGCCACAGGTCAACCGAGCACAGATGACCGACAGCGCTGTGCCGATCGGGGCGGATCAGTGGAATGGCTCGACCGTCGCGCTCCGCTCCCAGGGCCCCCTGTGGCAGGAACTGTGGCAGAACGTGGCGCACCGACCGGCTCGGTCAGTCTGCCACACCCCGAGGGGTGCGCAGAAATCGCCCGTCGGCGACCTCCCACCCCATCTCGACCAAGACGTCCAGGTCAGCGCGGTCGAGTCGCTGGGGATCGAGAGTCGAAATCAGGTCCGGTCGCATCTCGGCGGTCCTGCGTAGGGACGCCGCACGACGCCACCGCGCCACCTCACCGTGGTTGCCGGAGAGCAGGACCTCCGGGACGTCCAGACCCCGCCACGAGGCGGGCTTGGTGAACGCGGGGGCTTCCAGCAACCCATTCACGTGCGACTCGTCGTCCAGCGACTCGGAGTTGCCCAGCACGCCAGGCAGGAGTCGCGCGACCGCCTCGATGATTGCGAGAGCTGCCACCTCCCCGCCGTTGAGGACGTAGTCGCCCATGGAGACCTCGTGGACGCGATATCGGTGCGCGGCGTCCGCGGTGACGCGGGCATCGATCCCTTCGTAGCGCCCACAGGCAAAGACGAGCCATGACTCGTCGGCCCACTCCACTGCGTCGCGTTGAGTGAACGGTTTGCCAGCGGGAGAGGGCACCAGCAAGAGCGGTTTGGCGTCACCGGCCGTGGACGCGATGTCGTCGAGTGCCTCACCCCATGGCTCCGGTCGCATCAGCATTCCCGGACCGCCGCCGTAGGGCGTGTCGTCGACCGTCCGGTGACGATCGTGCGTGTACCCGCGCAGGTCGTGCACTGCGACTTCGAGGACGCCGGATGCCTGCGCCTTGCCCAGCAACGAGAGCTGCAATGCGTCGAAATACGACGGGAATATCGTCACGACGTCGATCCGCACCGCACTCCCCTTCTACGCTCCACAGGTCACTAGCCGGATCATTCGCTGGGGTCATTCAATCGGTTCGCCGGCAAGGTCCAAGAGTCCTTCTGGTGCGTCGATGACGACTCGTCCGGCAGCGAGGTCGACGTCGGGCACGAGCGCTTCGACAAAGGGCACTGCCGCCTCGCGGCCAGAAGGTAACCGGACGACGAGGTGGTCCTGCCCGCCGTGGACGACGTGGATCACTTCGCCGATTGCAGCGCCCGAAGGATCAACTGCAGTGAGGCCAACCAGCTGGTGGTCGTAGTACTCCTCAGGATCCTCCGGTAGCTCATCGGGGTCGACGGACACCGACAACAACGCGCCCCGCAAAGCCTCGGCGGCGGTGCGGTCGTCAATCCCACGCAGGTGCACGAGCAGGCGTCCGCTGTGCCATCGATGTGACTCAACGGTGAGGGTGGGCACGCCAGAGCGGTCGGAGTGGAGAACGACACCGTCATCGAACCGACGATCCGGCTCATCGGTCCGAACTTCCACGGTCACGTCACCACGGACTCCGTGCGGGCGACCGATCCGACCGACGACGACCGTCGCCTGATCCTTGTCGCCTCGAGCCATCACAGTCGCTCGTGCGTCAGCTCAGCGTGAGCCGGCAGAGTCCATGAAGTCGACTCGCACTCGCCGGCCGGCGAGTGCGTCGACCACCGTACGCACCGATGACGCGGTGCGACCACCGCGTCCGATCACCCGACCCAAGTCGTCCGGGTGGACGCGGACCTCGTACAGGCGACCGCCTCGCCGCTGCTCACGCAGCCGAACCGAGACGTCGTCGGGATGGTCGACGATGCCGCGGATCAGGTGGTCGAGCGCCTGCTCGATCATTCGCTCGCAGCCGGCTCTGAAGACTCGGCCGACCCTGCGGACTCTGCGGACTCTGCGGACTCGGCGGACGCTGCGTCAGGAGCTTCGGCCTCAGCCTTCGGCTCCTCGGCCTTGGGCTCCTCGGCCTTCGGCTCAGCGGCCTTCGCCTCGTCGGCCTTCGGCTCTTCGGTCTTGGGCTCGGCCTTGGCGGTCTTCTTCTTGGCCTTCGGCGTGGTGGCCGGC
The DNA here is from genome assembly GCA_036274415.1 of Actinomycetes bacterium. GTDB lineage: Bacteria > Actinomycetota > Actinomycetes > JAHEKZ01 > JAHEKZ01 > JAHEKZ01. The sequence goes on along the minus strand of DASUFV010000131.1, from coordinate 6,965 downwards.
TTCTCCTCGATGCCGGCCGCCTCCTTGGCTGCTGCTTCGAAGACCGCCTTCTTGTCGGCCTTGGGCTCGGCCACCTGCATCGGGGCGGGTGCGGGCTCGCCGTTGAAGGCCTGCCAGTCGCCAGTCACCCGCAGGATGGCCGCCACCGCGTCGGTGGGCTGAGCACCGACACCGAGCCAGTACTGGACGCGGTCTGACTCGATCTGGATCCGCGAGGGGTTCTCCAGCGGGTGGTACTGACCGATCTCCTCGATCGCGCGTCCGCCTCGCTTGGTGCGGGCGTCGGCGACGACGATGCGGTAGTGCGGTTCGCGCATCTTGCCGATGCGCTTGAGCTTGATCTTGACTGCCACGGCGGCACGGACTCCTGGTTCTTCGGGGTCTTGGGCCGCGGCGGGCGTGGGGGTGCCACGCTGCGACTCAAGGGGACTCGACGCTGCACGGTGGAGAGAGGGCCACCGGCCCGTCGGGTACAGCGGGCAAGTCTGCCAGACACCCCTTACGCCGCCCAAACGGCAGGGGTGTGCCGTCAGCGGCCGAGCAGATCGGTGAACGCGTCAGGCAACTCTCCGAGGGTCTCCGGATCGGTGTCAGCCGCACCCGTCTGCTGGCCCTGCTGGGCCTGCTGGGCTTGCTGGGCTTGCTGGGCACGCTTGGCGGGGTTGCCACTCACCTTGCCGCGCTTGCCCTTCTTGCCCTTCTTCGCCTTCTTGCCGGGTCCGGCGCCCCCGCCGAACCCCCCGCCCAAGCTCCCGGGCAACGACGGCATACCCGGAAGGCCAGGAATCCCACCGCCCTTGGCCATCTGGCTCATCATCTTGCGGGCTTCGAGGAACCTGGTCACGAGCTGGTTCACGTCGCTCACCTGGGTTCCAGACCCGTTCGCGATCCGCTGCCGACGTGAGGCGTTCAGGATCTTCACGTCCGCCCGCTCAGCCGGCGTCATGGACTGGATGATCGCCCTGATCCGGTCGAACTCCCGGTCGTCGAGGTTGTTGATGGCTTCTTTGTGCTCGCTCATCCCTGGCAGCATCCCGAGCAGCTTGCCGATCGAGCCCATCTTCTGCACTGCCTGCAGCTGTGCCAGGAAGTCCTCGAGGGTGAACTCGGTCCCCGTGGCAAGCTTGGCGGCCATCTGCTCGGCTTGGTCCTGCTCGAAGACCTTCTCGGCCTGCTCGATCAGCGTGAGCAGGTCACCCATGTCGAGGATGCGGGACGCCATGCGCTCGGGGTGGAAGGCGTCGAAGTCGGCGAGCTTCTCACCGTTGCTCGCGAACAGGATGGGACGATCCGTGACGCCTCTGACAGACAGCGCTGCACCACCACGCGCGTCACCGTCGAGCTTGGTGAGCACGACACCGTCGAACCCGACGCCATCGAGGAACGCTTGGGCAGTGGCTAGCGCATCTTGACCGACCATGGCGTCCACGACGAAGAGCACTTCATCGGGTTGCACGGCATCGCGGATGTCACGCGCCTGCTGCATCATCTCTTCGTCGACGCCCAGGCGACCGGCGGTGTCGACAACCACCACGTCGTAGAGCTTCTCGCGCGCATGCGCGATGGAGTCTTGTGCAACCGTGACCGGGTCTCCCACGCCACTGCCGGGCTCCGGCGCGAACACCGCGACCTCTGCGCGTTCGCCAACCACCTGTAGCTGCTGAACCGCGTTGGGGCGTTGCAGGTCGGCGGCGACAAGGAGCGGTTGGTGCCCTTGGCCCTTGAGCCACAGTCCGAGCTTTCCGGCAAGCGTCGTCTTACCCGCGCCCTGAAGACCCGCCAGCATGATGACCGTTGGCGGCGTCTTCGCGAACCGGATGCGTCGGGTCTCGCCTCCGAGGATCGCCACCAGCTCTTCGTTGACGATCTTGACGACCTGCTGCGCCGGGTTGAGCGCTTGCGAGACTTCGGCACCCTTGGCGCGTTCGCGAACGGCACCGATGAACTCTTTGACGACCGGAAGCGCCACGTCCGCCTCGAGAAGCGCCACCCTGATCTCACGCAGAGTCGCGTCGATGTCGGCGTCAGAAAGCTTGCCCTTGCCGCGCAGGTTCTTGAACGTCGCGGTCAAGCGATCTTGCAGCGTGGAAAACACAGATAACCCTCGGTTGGTGCAGACGGGAACCTCTCGAGAGTAGCCGTTGCGGCGAACCTCTCGCTGCAGGCGGCCTAGCCCGCCAGGGCGTCCACGAACACCTCGGGATCGAATGGTGCGAGGTCATCTGGTCCCTCGCCGAGGCCCACGAGCTTGACCGGAACACCCAGCTCGCGCTGCACCGAAACGACGATCCCGCCCTTCGCGGTTCCATCGAGCTTGGTGAGGACGACACCCGTCACGTCGACAACCTCGGCAAACACTCGAGCCTGCGCCAAACCGTTCTGACCGGTCGTGGCGTCCAGCACCAGCAGCACCTCGTCCACCGGTGAACGCTTCTCGATGACGCGCTTCACCTTGCCGAGCTCGTCCATGAGTCCGGCTTTAGTGTGCAGTCGGCCGGCGGTATCGACCACGAGAACGTCCGACTCAGCAGCGATCGCAGTGGTGACCGCCTCGAACGCCACGCTGGCCGGGTCGCTGCCTTCGGGTCCTCGCACGACGGGGACGCCGACGCGGTCACCCCACGTCTGTAGCTGATCGGCCGCAGCGGCGCGGAAGGTGTCGGCTGCTCCGAGAACCACGTCGCGGTCGTCGGCGACGAGCACCCGCGCGAGCTTGCCTGTCGTCGTGGTCTTGCCGGTGCCATTGACTCCCACGACGAGCACGACTGCCGGACGCCCGATCGCCGGCACGGCTAGGGTGCGGTCGGCGTTCGGGTCGACCAACTGGAGCAGCTCAGCGCGCAGCAGTTCGCGCGGTGCGGCCGATGGATTGGCGCGGACGGCTGAACGCAAGCGGTCGACGACCTCCCCGGCAACCGCGACACCGAGGTCGGCAGCTATCAGCGAGTCCTCGATCGCCTCCCAGGTCTCCTCGTCGACGGTCGGACGCGACAACAGCGCGACGATGCCTTGCCCGAGCGACCCGGAGCGCGCCAGTCGACTGCGGAGCCGGGCCATGCGCCCTTCTGCTTGCTCGGGTCGCTCGAGAACGGCGAGACCGTCGTGCCCGTCGCCGGACTCCTCCGGCAACTCGATGGTCGAGATGGTGCGCTTGGGGGTGTCCCGCGGTGGCGCTGCGTCGTCACCGACGCCGGGAACGTGTGGCGCGGTGCGCGTCGTGGTCGCGGCCCGACCACGCTGATCACTCGGGCTTCTGCGTCCTCCGCGCCCTCGGGCGGCGACGAACGCGACCCCGCCGACCAGCAGCAAGGCGACCGCGATGACGATGACCAACGACAGTGGATCCACGGTGCCTGAGTCTTTCAGGTACGAACGTCTCGCTCGGAGGGGGCGGCCAGAGGGGGGCGGGCCCGGGGCGGACCGGGGGGCGGGCCTACGCCGACTCGGCCTCGCGCAACCGCTGGCTGATCACCGCGCTGACGCCGTCGCCGCGCATCGAGACGCCGTAGAGCGCGTCGGCGACCTCCATGGTGCGCTTCTGGTGGGTGATCACGATGAGCTGGCTGTTCTCGCGCAGCTCCTCGTAGATGTCTAGGAGCCGTCCGAGGTTGGTGTCATCGAGCGCTGCCTCGACCTCGTCCAGCACGTAGAACGGGCTCGGACGAGCCTTGAACAGCGCCACCAAGAACGCGACGGCGGTCAGGGATCGCTCGCCACCGGACAAGAGCGACAGGCGCTTCACCTTCTTGCCTGGTGGCCGCGCCTCGATGTCGACCCCCGTGGCGAGCAGGTCGGACGGGTCGGTCAGCACGAGACGACCTTCACCGCCGGGGAACAAGCGGGCGAAGACCTCGACGAACTCGCGACTCACGTCGCGGTACGCCTCGGTGAAGACCTGCTCGACGCGCTCGTCGACTTCGCGCACGATCTCGAGCAGGTCGCGCTTGGTCTTCTTGAGGTCTTCCAGCTGTTCGGTGAGGAACTGGTGGCGCTCCTCCATCGCGGAGAACTCTTCGAGTGCCAGCGGATTCACCTTGCCGAGCAACGCCAGGTTGCGCTCGGCCGCCTTCAGCCGCTTCTCCTGCTCTTCACGGACGAACGGGACGGCCTCACGAGGCGGGTCAGGCTCTTCTTCCCCAGGGGCAAGGGGTGGCGGAGGCACGAGCTGGTCGGGACCGTACTCGGCGAGCAGAGCCTCGACCTCGATCCCGAACTCTTCGAACGCTCGTGCTTCGATCTGCTCGATCCTGAGTCGCTGCTCGGTGCGTGCCACCTCATCGCGGTGGACCGAGTCGGTGAGCTGTTCGAGCTCACCGGAGATCTCGCGCGAACGCGCACGGACGTCGAGCAACTCGGCCTCGAGCACTGTCCTGGCGTGCTCGGCCGCAGCTCGTGCTTCGGCGGCCAACAGGATCGAGCGCTCCAGCCGGACGCCGACGAGGTCGCATGCGCGCAGCACCGCTTTGGCGACCTCGCCTTCACGGGCCGCGCGCTTGGCCAAGGCGATCGCCTCAGCGCGGGCGGTGCGCTCGTCGAGCGCTGCCTGCTCGAGCTGGTCGGCGCGGCCGTGCAGCGCCCGTGCCCGCTCCTCACCCGTGCGAACGGCGAGCCGAGCCTCGGTCTCTGCCTCGCGAGCCGCCACGAGCGCCCGCCCGAGCTCGTCCCGCGTCGCCGTACTGGGCTCTTCGACGTCGGGTGCCTGCTCCGCAGCCGACAGCCGCTCCTCGAGCTGTCGCAGGGCATCGACAGCAGAGGCGTGCCGTTGGCCAGCCGCTGCGATGGCCGCCTCCAGCCGCTCCGCTTCTGCTGCTGCCGCGCGTGCAGCAGAACCGAGCTGACCGAGTTGCTCCGCAACGGCAGCCAACCTGGCGTCGGACTCGTGCAGGCGGGCAAGCGCGGTGTCGACCTGGTCCTGCGCGCGGGCTTCATCGTCGGTTGCCTGGGACAACGCGAAACGCAGTCGCTCGCATCTGTGGGTCGTCGTGACCAGTTGTTCTTTGGCCTCGTCGATCGCGGCCTGGACCTCGATCAAGCTGGGAGCATGGGACGAGCCGCCATGCGCGAACGACTGGCCGAGCAGATCCCCTTCGCGAGTCACGGCCGTGAGGGACGGCTGCTGCGCGATCAGCGTCCGCGCTTCGCTCAGTCCGTTGACGACGGCGACCTTGTCAAGCAAACGGCAAAGAGCCGGACGAACCTGCTCGGGTGCCCGCACCAGGTCGACGGCGTAGGTCGCGTATTCGGGAAGCGTCGGCCACCCTGACGACCCGTACTCGGTGCCCCCCGCGACGACGATGCCCGAGCGACCGGCGTCCTCACTCTTCAGCAGGGACATCGCATCAACGGCGGCGTCGAGCGACGAGACCGCGACAGCGTCGGCAGCGGCACCGAGTGCTGTCGCGACAGCAGCCTCTGCGCCGGGTTCGATCGCGACGATCGCAGCGACCGAACCGAGGAGACCCGACAACCGCTCGTTCGCCGCCAACAGCGCGGCAGCGCCGTCCTTACCCTGCAGGCTGAGCTCTAGGGCTTCGACTCGTGCGGTCAGTGCGACGCGCTGCTGTTCGGCCGACCGTTCCTCCTCGCGGAGCGCGGCCACACGTTCCTGGGCGCGAGAGAGGGCGGTGGACGCCGACTCGTACTGGCCGTCCAGGTCGACCTCGCCCTGGTCGAGCCCAGCAATCTGCGACTCCAGCGACGCAAACTCCTGTTGCGCGTTCGCCGCTCTGCGCTGCGCGTCGACCAATGAAGACTGCAAGCGTTCGCGCTCGGCCTCCGCCGCCTCGGCGGTCGTGCGGGCAGCTGCGACCTCGCCCGCGAGGGTCGCCAAGCCTTCTCGGCGGTCGGCGATCGCGCGCAGCACCGAAGCAATGCGCTCCTCTTCGGCGCGCAGTGCCCGCTCGGCCTCGTGGCGACGTTGTTCGGCTGCAGTCAGCGTGACGCGGTCGCGCTCGATCGCGACCTCGAGCTCGGCCTCTTGTCCCCGGATCTGCTGGGCCTCAGCCTCCATATCCTCCGGCTCACGCCCGGACACTCGGTGCGTCGGTACCTCGGCTGCGAACCGGACGCGCTCGGTGGCCAGCGATGCGAGGCCGGTGAATCGGTCACGAAGACCGGTGAGCCGAAACCAGGTCTCTTGCGCATCGGTCAGCGTCGGCAACGTCGCCGCAACCGCCTGCTCCAGCTCGATCTCGCGCTGTTGGGACGCAGCCAGTGCAGCTTCGGCTTCACCGCGCAGCTTCAACAGCGCGTTCTCGTCGGCGACCTCCTGCTCGAGAGCGGCACGAAACTCGGTGAGGTCGTCAGCGAGAATGCGGAGCCTGGCGTCGCGCACCTCCGCCTGGATCACCGATGCTCGCCTGGCGACCTCTGCCTGCCGACCCAGCGGCTTGAGCTGCCGACGCAACTCGGCAGTGAGGTCGGTGAGCCGGACCAGGTTGGCCTCCATCGCGTCCAGCTTGCGAAGGGCCTTTTCTTTGCGCTTGCGGTGCTTGAGGACGCCAGCCGCCTCTTCGATGAACCCACGTCGGTCCTCGGGGGTGGCGGACAGCACCGAGTCGAGCTGCCCTTGTCCGACGATGACGTGCATCTCGCGACCGATGCCGGAGTCGCTCAACAGTTCCTGGACGTCGAGTAGTCGACACTGTTCGCCGTTGATGGCGTACTCGGACCCGCCGTTGCGGAACATGGTGCGCGAAAGCGTGACTTCGGTGTAGTCGATCGGCAGCGCACCATCGGCGTTGTCGATGGTCAACACGACCTCGGCGCGGCCCAGTGGAGGACGCCCTGACGTGCCGGCGAAGATGACGTCTTCCATCTTTCCGCCGCGCAGCGACTTTGCTCCCTGCTCACCCATCACCCAGGACAGCGCGTCCACCACGTTGGACTTACCCGACCCGTTCGGCCCGACGACGCAGGTGATGCCTGGCTCGAAGCGCAGGGTGGTGGATGACGCGAATGACTTG
>DASUFV010000130.1:0-10361 GCA_036274415.1 Actinomycetes bacterium | reverse complement strand
CGCGCCACGCCGATGGAGTTGCAGGGTCGAGTCAGCAGTGTCTACATGGTGTGCGTGTTCGGTGGCATCGTCATCGGGCAGGCCCTCGGGGGCTGGATCGCCGAAACGTGGGGATTGACCGCTCCGTTCTGGTTCGCCTTCGTCGGTTCAGGAATCACGCTCGCGCTGGTGTGGCGAAGGTTGTCCGACATCGCCCACTCCGAACCAGCCATCTAAGAGTCAGGGAAGGATCCATGTCTCCATCGACGTCCTCGATCGACGGTTTGAAGGGCAGGCTCGCCGGACGCGTGATCGAGCCGACAGATTCTGACTACGACAGTGCCAGAGAGGTCTTCTACGGAGGGTTTGACAGGCGTCCGGCTGCCATAGCTCGAGTGGTGAACGACGACGACATCCGCCACGTGGTCGATTTCGCGGCCAGCTCGGGTGCTGAACTCGCCGTGCGGGCTGGTGGTCACAGCGTGAGCGGCGCCTCCACCTCCGAGGGCGGAATCGTCTTGGACCTCCGCGAGCTGAAGGGTCTCGACATCGACGTCGAGGGTCGCACCGCGGTCGCGGACGCCGGGTTGACTGCGGGAGAGTACACGTCGGCAGCTGCGGCACACGGACTCGCCACTGGCTTTGGCGACACCGCAACAGTGGGCATCAGCGGAATAACGCTCGGTGGCGGCGTCGGGTTCCTCGTCCGCAAGCATGGGCTGACCATCGACAACGTGATCGGCGCCGATGTCGTGACTGCGAACGGAGAGGTTCTCCGGGTCGACGCTGAGACGAACCCTGACTTGTTCTGGGCGATCCGCGGGGGAGGGGCCAACTTCGGTGTCGTCTCACGCTTCCGCTTCAAGCTGCACCCGGTCGACACGATTGTTGGCGGGATGCTCTTCCTCCCGGCCACGCCTGACACCGTCGAGGGCTTCATGGAGTTGGCCGCCAACGCACCGGAGGAGCTGTCGACCGTCGCCAACGTCATGCCGGCGCCTCCGATGCCGTTCATCCCTGCCGAACTCCACGGTTCGCTGATCCTGATGGCCTTCCTCTGCTACGCGGGGGACACCGCCGCCGGTGAGAAAGCACTTGCCCCATTCCGGTCCCTCGCTACGCCGCTGGCGGACATGATCCGGCCAATGACCTACCCCGAGATGTTCCCGATGGAGCCCGAGGGACCCAAGGTCATCGCCCACTCACACACCGGCTTCGTCGATGAGATCCCGTCACCCCTCTACAGCGAGATCCTGAAGCGCCTCGAGGAGCCGGTCGGACAGATGCGCGTCGTCCAGCTGCGGCCGCTCGGCGGGGCCATGGGTCGCGTCCCCAATGACGCCACCGCCTTCGGTCACCGTTCGCGTCGAATCATGGTGAACGTCGCAACGTTGCTCGGGACGGAGGAGGACCGCCCCGCCGCTCGGGCATGGGTGGACGACCTCGTGCAGCCGCTGCACGGCAGCGATGAGACGGGCTATGTGAACTTCCTGAGCGACGAAGGGCCAGAACGCGTCCGCCAGGCCTACCCCGGTGACGCGTGGAATCGGCTACGCGAGCTCAAGCGTCAGTACGACCCCACGAACCTGTTCCGAAAGAACCAGAACATCCCGCCAGCGGAGTGAGACTAGTTCTGCACGACCGCCACGGTGGCTGAATCCCTGCGCGCGAGATCGCGGTCCTGCGCAGGATCGTAGAACCCGACGTACAGGGAAACGTTGGCTCTGCCAGCCGAAAAGGCACCCTCGTCGGGATAGGCGACGACTCGCTGCCGATGCCGCAATCCGTCGCACTGCACAACTGCCGGAGGTGCCTGCTTCAGGAGGAACCCTGCTGCTTGGTACTGCGTGATTGACACGCCCATCTCGAACGCTTGCAGCCTGGCGTCGCACGTAGCCGCGACGATGACGCGGACGCCGCCGTCGTCCCGCAATACCGCTGGTCGCTCGACGACCCGGACTTTCGCCGTAGGCGCGGTCTCACCGGCGGCTCCAAAGCTGGCCGGCAAGAAGGCGACTCCTGATACCGCCAGAAGCGCGGAAAACGCTGCCTTGATGATCATGAGTTCGACCTCCTGGTTGACCGTATCCTCTTTCGCCTACGTTGGCCTGGTGGCATTCGACGACGCTGCCTCGTACGACCAGTTCATGGGTCGCTACTCCAAGCCGCTGGCCGACCAGTTCGTCAAGCTGCTCGACCTCCGGAGTGGTCTCGACGCATTGGACGTCGGCTGTGGTCCAGGAGCCCTCACTCAGGTCTTGGTCGACGACCTCGGCGCCGACCACGTCCAGGCCATCGACCCGTCTGCATCGTTCGTCCAAGCAGCTCGGCAGAGAATGCCCGGCGTCGATGTCGACGAAGGCGTCGCGGAGGATCTGCCGTACCGCGCCGATCAGTTCGATGTTGTGGTTGCACAGCTGGTCGTTCACTTCATGAGGGATCCGGTCACCGCGCTCGGTGAGATGGCGAGGGTCACCAAACCCGGAGGCATCGTCGGGGCAACGGTCTGGGACCACGCCGGCACTGGTGGGCCGCTCACTCTGTTCTGGGAGGGGGTGCGTCGCATTCACCCAGAAGAACCGGGGGAGTCGGCGCTGGCCGGGACTGGTGAGGGGCACTTGCTCGAGCTGTTCGGTGCCGCGGGAATGAACGACACCAGCCATCGGGTCCTGACCGTGCTGGTGCGTCACGAATCGTTCGACGAGTGGTGGACGCCGTTCACCTTGGGTGTGGGTCCGGCCGGCGAGTACGTCGGCAAACTCGATGCACGAGAGCGTGACCGCCTAAAGGAGGAATGTCAGGCTCTGATCCCGCACGTGCCGTTCGACGTGACCGCTGCTGCCTGGTGCGTGACTGCGCGAGTCTGAAGGGCCGCTGCGGTTTAGGCTCAGCCGGGGTCAGAGTGCGGGGACATCAGGGAGGTGCGTGATGCGTCAGCCCGTTTCTGGCGACGTCTCGCACCAGATCCTCACGATCCCCAACATCCTGTCCATGCTGCGGCTGCTGCTGATTCCGCTGTTCATCTGGTTGGCGCTCGGCCCCGAGGAAGACGTTTGGGCGTTCCTCATCCTGGCGGTCAGCTCGATCACCGACTGGCTCGATGGTGTGATCGCACGTCGGTACAACATGATCTCGAGGTTCGGTCAGCTGCTCGATCCGGTGGCCGACCGGTTGTTCGTGATCAGCACCATCGTGGTGCTCGCAATCCGCGATCTGATGCCGTGGTGGCTCGTGGGTGTCCTGGTGCTGCGAGACCTCTTCATGGGGGCGATCCAGCTGTATGTGCACCGACGGGGGATCGAGCCGCTCCCCGTTCATTACGTTGGGAAGGCGGCAACGTTGTGCCTGCTCTACGGGCTGCCGCTGCTTCTGCTCACGACCGGTGATGGTGCTGTCGCGGACGTCGTTCTTCCCATTTCATGGGCGTTCATCGTCTGGGGCACGGGCATCTACTGGTGGTCAGCGATCCTGTACGCCGAACAAGCGTCTGCAGTCATCCAGGGTCGCCGAATGGATGTCACTGCATGACCAGCCCCACGGATGTCCGGGTCAAGGACCCCACGCTGTCGTTGTTGAGTCGACTGGTCGACGACGCCATGGACCCGGGGTACCTCGAGGCGCACGCCCGAGGCGACGTCTCCCCGTCCGGTTGGCGTCATTCCGTTGCGATCGCGATCGTTCTCTGCCTGACCGCCGTCCTCGTCGTAGCTGCGGTGCTGCAAGTTCGCGAAGGCGCACCGTCGACGGGTGACACTCGCTCCGATCTCGTCGAGCGGGTCACCGAAGCAACCCAGGCACTCAACGATGTCGAACGCCGAGTGGATGACCTCACAACCCAGACCGACCAGGCACGGGCCGCGGCACTGACCGGCTCCGAGAGTGACCAGACGCTCAACGACGAGGTGTCCGAACTCGAGTCGCGCGTTGGCGGGGGAGCCGTTTCGGGGCCTGGCGTGCGCGTGACGTTGACCGATGGTCCGCCAGCCCCCGCTGGTGAAGGTGGACCCGACCTTGCGCGAGTGCTCGACACTGACGTGCAGCTCGTCGTCAATGGGCTGTTCGCGGCCGGGGCGGACGCCGTCTCGGTGAATGGTCAGCGCGTCACGGTTCTCTCCCCGATTCGCTCGGCCGGTGAAGCTGTCCTGGTTGGCTTCCGACCTCTCACGCCGCCTTACGTGATCACGGCGGTCGGGTCGGAGTCGCTCACCGCCGACTTCGAGTCCAGCTCGGCGCGGTCAGAGCTCGCCGGCTTGGAGGCCACCTACGGCATGGGCGTCGAGGTCACGAGTCTGGACGACGCGACGGTGCCGGCCCGTTCTGACCTCAACGTCCGCTACGCAGAAGAGGTGTCCTCACCCGGCGAGGGCCCGGCAGAGGGAGACTCTCCATGATCGCGCTCGTCGCGCTCGCCATCGGCATCGTCCTGGGTTTGCTGCTGGAACCCACGATTCCTGCCGGTCTCCAGCCTTATCTGCCGATCGCCGTCGTCGCAGCCTTGGACGCCGTGTTCGGCGCGAGCCGCGCTTTGTTGGAGGGCGTCTTCAACGACCGCGTCTTCGTCATTTCCTTCATCGGCAATGTGCTGGTTGCCGCGCTGGTTGTCTTCCTCGGCGACCAGCTCGGCGTCGGCGCCCAGCTGTCGACCGGCGTCGTCGTGGTCTTCTCGATTCGCATCTTTGCCAACGCCGCTGCCATTCGACGTCGACTCTTCCGCGCATGACACCCGACGATTCGAACGGCAACGCTCCGCCCACCGGCTGGGCGGCCATTAAGGCCGCCGTGACACGGCGTCCATCCCGCGGGCAGTGGATAGTCGCAGTGCTGCTCCTCTGTCTCGGTTTTGGCGTTGCCGCGCAAGTACGAACGACGCAGCAGGACGCGCTCGCGGCCGCGCGAACGTCGGACTTGGTGCGCATCCTGGACGACCTCTCCGAGCAACGGGAACGTCTCAGCGCCGAGGAGGTACGCCTCCGCGCCACCCTGAGCGAGCTGGAGAGTGGCGCCGACCAAGCAGCAGCCGCCCGAGAGGCTGCGCGAGAGCGAGCCGAGACGCTGCGAATCCTCGCCGGCGTCACCCCGGTGAGCGGGCCCGGGGTGAGCCTCACCATCACCGATCCAGACGCGCAGCTCGACGCGTCCGACCTGCTCGACGCCGTCCAGGAGCTGAGGGACGCCGGAGCGGACGCAATCGCCGTCGACGGGGAACGCGTTGTCGTGCAGACCGCCATCGTCGACAGCGCCGAAGGGATCGTCGTCGGTGACACCGTGCTCGAGTCGCCCTATCAGATCGACGCCATCGGTCCGTCCGACACCTTGGCGACCGGGTTGTCGTTTCCTGGGGGAGTGCTCGAGAGCGTCCGCGAGGCAGGAGCCAACGGCACGGTCGCTCGGCGCGAGTCCCTGCTGATCCCCGAAATCGAATCCGACTGACCATCAATCGGGGCTCGAGCGTGTTATTGGTGTCATACTCAGGGCCTCGGCAGATGATCATCATCTGGCGTGACGGGGAGGCAACGTGATGGGTTCGCTGGTTTCCAAGGCCCGCCTGGTTGTCGCACGCATGTTCGGCCGAGGTGACGCCCTCGAGCGAGCTCGAGCACGGCATGAGGCTCGCGCGATCGCCCGCGAGAATGCCCGGCGTGCCAACGCCATTGGTACTCAGGCACCCCCGCACCGCGGCACGTTCACCGGCGGAGGCCCCGGAGGCGTCTTCTAGCGCCGCCTGGAAGTAGATTGCAACGGTCTTGTCGGCCGAACAGAGAGCGTCGCAATGTACCCAGAGGACCTGAAGTACACGACGGACCACGAGTGGGTGCGCGTCACCGGCGACGGCACCGTGAGGTTCGGCATCACCGAGTACGCCCAGGACGCCCTCGGCGACATCGTGTACGTCTCGCTGCCTGACGTCGGTGCCTCGGTGACGGCCGGCCAGCCCTGCGGCGAGGTCGAGTCGACCAAGAGTGTGAGCGACCTCTTCGCCCCGGTCACGGGCACGGTCTCCGCCCGCAACGAAGCACTCACCGCCACCCCCGAAGTGGTCAACGCCGACCCCTACGGCGAGGGTTGGATGGTCGAGGTTCAGGTGTCGGACGCGTCGCAGGTGGACGGCCTGCTCGACTCGGCCAAGTACGCCGAGCACGTGGCGTCCTCCTGATCCGCAGGTCGTTCTCCGACGTGGCGGTTTCGGTTGACCGTCGTCGCGTCTGGTCGTAGGTTCGAGACCCTCAACCTTCACCTGAACCTTTGACGAGCCGTCTCGGGAGGCACGATGCCGGTCTGCCCTCACTGTGGGCATGACACACCCGACGAGGCGGCGCGCTTCTGTGCCTCATGTGGCCGTCCGCTTCCCGAGCGGGGACCGGCCGAATCGGGGGAGTCCGCCGTCGAGGCCACGTCCGTCCTAGCGATGGGTGGCGACGCCGAGTCCGCTGATGCGACCGATGTCGCCGAGGGTGAGGCTGACCCCTCGGTCATCGACCGCCTGCAGTCCGGAACCGCGCTACTCGTCGTTCGCCGCGGGCCAGCGTCCGGAGCCCGATTCCTGCTGGACGCCGACCGCACCACCGCAGGCCGCCACTCAGACAGCGACATCTTTCTCGACGACATCACGGTGTCCCGGCATCACGCCGAGTTCACCCGTGAGGGGCAGAGCTTCCGTCTTCGCGACATGGGCAGCCTGAACGGCACCTACGTGAACCGACACCGAATCGACGAGACGACCCTTGTCACCGGAGACGAGGTGCAGATCGGCAAGTACCGGCTGCTCTTCCTTGCCGGTGGAGGGCAGCATTCCGACCCCGACCAGTCCGGAGGAGGCGCATGAGTCCCGCTGCCCGGCAACGCTCGGCCGCCATGCCGGCGTCGGCCTACCTGAGCATCGGCGAGGTACTCGCCAAGCTGCGTCCGGACTTTCCTGACGTCACGATCTCCAAGATCAGGTTCCTCGAGTCCGAGGGTCTGATCGAGCCGCAGCGCACCGCGTCCGGTTACCGCAAGTTCACCGCAGAGGACATCCAACGCCTGCGGTACATCCTGAGTGCGCAGCGCGACCAGTACCTGCCGCTGAAGGTCATTCGCGAACACCTCGAGGCGATGGACCGCGGACTGGAGCCGCCAGCAGCTCCAGGCGCGACACCTCGTGTGCCGGTCTCGGTTGTGCGCGGTGGGGCATACCCGGACGCCGACGATTTCGCGCGGGACGGAGCAGAGCTTCGTCTGTCACGGCAAGAGCTGATGGAAGCCGCAGAGATCGACGACGACCTCTTCGCCGCATTGCAGAGCTACGGATTGCTCGGCTCGCGATCGGGTGACGATCACTTCGACGGCGACGCGGTCGTCGTCGCGAAGGCTGCCGGCGAGCTCGCCGCGTACGGTCTCGAGCCGCGGCACCTTCGTTCCTTCAAGGCTGCCGCCGACCGAGAAGCAGGTTTGATCGAGCAGGTCGTGACGCCGATCCTGCGTGGACGCAGTGCCGATGCACGAGGCCGCGCGGAGGAGACGACGAGATCGCTCGCCGCCCTCACCGTCCGACTCCACGCGGCCCTCGTCAAGGCTCAGCTCGGGCCAGATCTGCGGGCCTGAAGCGCAGCGTTTGCCGGAGTACGCTGGCAGCATGAAGCCAGTCGACGTGGTTGGCGTCCGGGTCGAGATGCCGACCAACCAGCCGATCGTGTTGCTGCGCGAACGCGAGGGCGAGCGCTACCTTCCGATCTGGATCGGGGCGGTCGAGGCCACTGCGATCGCGTACGCACAGCAAGGTGTCGAGCCGGCTCGGCCGCTCACGCACGACCACCTCGCCGACGTCGTGGCCGGCCTCGGCCATCAACTGGTCGAGGTGCAGATCACCGATCTGTCGGACGGCGTGTTCTACGCCGAGCTGGTCTTCGACGGCGGCCGCACCATCAGCGCCAGACCCTCCGACGCGATAGCCCTCGCGCTGCGGGTGGACGCCCCGGTCGTTGCGTCGCCGGAGGTGCTCGACGAGGCGGGGATCGCCCTGCCGGACGACGAAGAGACCTCCGACGACCTCGGCGAGGGCGATGGCGGGGTGCCGACCGAGGGCGAGGTCGAGCGGTTCCGCGAGTTCCTCGAAGGGGTCTCGCCCGAGGACTTCGGCTCGCCCGACCCCTCCTAACCCTCAACCTGTACCTGAGGCTTTGCGGACCTGAAGGGTGGCTCGAGACTTCGCCCCGGCGTGTCGCACCTGCCGTGCGTTGACCCTGCCCCAGACGGCCCCTAGCGTTCATCCCACCGCGGTAACTCCAGGCGTGTATTTCCTCCGGGCCTCCCGGCTCGACGCGTCGGGGCGCTTCGCGGTCCTGGAGGAGGTCGCAGTGACGGGTACCGGGCCGAACGCCGAGAACGGTCAGAAGGATGCGGCCAAGCACGAGCAGGCCCGTCAGGTTGCGGGACAGCAAGGGCTCCTCTTCACCGACGAGGTACGCGCGCTGCCTGAAGACATCGGCTACCGCGGCCCGACCGTCTGCAACGCCGCCGGCATCACGTACCGCCAGCTCGACTACTGGGCGCGCACCGGCCTCGTCGAGCCGAGCATCCGCAGCGCCAGCGGGTCAGGCACGCAGCGCCTCTACAGCTTTCGCGACGTCCTCGTTCTGAAGATCGTCAAGCGCTTGCTCGACACCGGCGTCTCCCTTCAGCAGATCCGCACCGCGGTGCAGCACCTGCGCGAACGCGGAACCGACGACCTCGCGACCATCACGATCATGAGCGACGGGGCGTCCGTCTACGAGTGCACCAGCGCGGACGAAGTGGTCGACCTCGTACAAGGCGGGCAGGGTGTCTTCGGCATCGCCGTAGGGCGGGTCTGGCGCGAGGTCGAGGGCTCGCTGGCCGAGATGCCCTACGAGCGGCCCGAGGCCGACGAGCCCGCCGAGCATCCTGCCGACGAGCTGGCGGCACGGCGCCGCGCTCGCGGTGCCAGCTGAGACGTAGACTGGCTGAGCCGACGATCCCGGCGGAAGAGTTCCTCATCGCCAGTGGGGACGCCGAAGGAGCAATTCTCCCCAGAACCTCTCAGGCACCCGGACCGCTTGGGTGAGGCGCCTCTGGAAAGCGGGCTGACGCCCCACCGACGGTGCAAGCGAGCGTCGCAGTGCGACGACCGTGAACCTCTCAGGTGCCGATGACAGAGGGGGAGCCCCGGTTCACCGATCTGGAGGCACCCGTTGACCGACGCGCCACTGCTCACGTTCCCCGATCCCGGTCTTGCTCCGCTGAGCGAGCTCGAGACCCACATGCCGTTCGTCCGTCGGCACGTCGGGCCTGGCATCTCGCAGACCGAGCACATGGTCTCCGCGCTCGGCCGGACCAGCCTCGACGCAGTGATCGACGAGGCGGTTCCCAAGTCGATCCGCATGGACGAACCGCTCGCACTTCCCCCGGCGCTGTCAGAGGTCGAAGTGGTCGACGAGCTTCGCGCCATCGCAGCGAAGAACCGGCCGATGGTGCAGATGATCGGCATGGGTTACTACGACACGTTCACTCCGGCGGTGATCCAGCGACGCGTGCTGGAGAACCCGGGCTGGTACACCGCGTACACGCCCTACCAGCCGGAGATCAGCCAGGGACGACTCGAGGCGCTGCTGAACTTCCAGACGATGGTTGAAGACCTCACAGCGCTGCCGACGGCAAACGCATCGCTGCTCGACGAGGCCACCGCGGCGGCCGAGGCGATGACGATGGCCATCCGGGCGTCCCGGCAAGCGCACGTCGTCGTCGTGGACGCCGATGTGTTCCCGCAGACGTTGGCGGTGCTGCAGACACGTGCGCGTCCACTCGGCATCGAGGTCGTCGTCCGTGACCTTGAGGCCGAGGGGCTCCCCGCCGGGGAGTTCTCTGGTCTCGTGCTGCAGTACCCCGCGGGCAGCGGAGTCGTTCGCGACCCCGAGCCGTGGATCGCGGCAGCTCATGAGCGCGGAGCTCAGGCGATCGTGGTGGCTGACCTGCTCGCCCTGACGATTCTCAAGCCACCGGGAGAGATGGGCGCCGACATCGTGGTCGGCAGCTCGCAACGTTTCGGCGTCCCGCTCGGGTTCGGCGGCCCGCACGCCGGGTACATCGCCGTGCGCGAGGGTCTCGAGCGTCAACTGCCTGGACGCCTCGTCGGGGTATCGGTGGACGCCGATGGCTCGCCTGCATATCGGCTCGCGCTGCAGACCCGCGAGCAACACATCCGCCGCGAGAAGGCGACGAGCAACATCTGCACCGCTCAGGTCCTGCTCGCGGTCATGGCGAGCATGTACGCGGTCTATCACGGGCCGCGCGGCCTTCGTCGCATCGCCGAGCGCGTCCTCGGGCTCCAGCGCCTCCTCGCGCGTGGCCTCGGTCATCTCGGCTACGAGCTCGCGACGACGTCGGTGTTC
>DASUFV010000129.1:0-6375 GCA_036274415.1 Actinomycetes bacterium | reverse complement strand
GGGTTACCTCGAGCTGATCGACCAGCTGGAGGAGTGGCTGGTGGCGATCACCGGCTATGACGCGGTGTCGCTGCAGCCGAACGCCGGCAGCCAAGGGGAGTTCTCGGGCCTCCTTGCGATACGCGCGTATCACGACTCTCGAGGCGACACTCAGCGCACCGTCTGCCTCGTGCCGGCGTCCGCGCACGGCACGAACGCCGCGAGCGCAGTGATGGCGGGCATGCGTGTGGTCGTGGTCGCAACCGGCCCCGACGGCAGCCTCGACATGGACAACCTGTCGTCGAAGATCGAGCAGCATCGCGAAGAGCTCGCTGCACTGATGATTACGTACCCGTCGACGCACGGGGTGTTCGAAGCGTCCGTACGCGAAGTGTGCGGGATGATTCACGACGCCGGCGGCCAGGTCTACGTCGACGGAGCCAACCTGAACGCATTGGTCGGGCTTGCGCAGCCCGGCAAGTTCGGCGCGGACGTTTCGCACCTGAACTTGCACAAGACGTTCTGCATCCCGCACGGCGGTGGCGGCCCCGGCGTGGGCCCTGTGGCAGTGCGCTCGCACCTCGCCCCGTTCCTGCCCAACCACCCGCTCGTGTCGGAAGCTGGCCCCACGAGCGGCGTCGGTCCGGTTTCGGCAGCACCGTGGGGATCAGCGGGAATCCTGCCGATCTCGTGGGCCTACGTCCGCCTGATGGGCCCTGACGGCCTGACGCAAGCGACCAAGTCTGCAGTGTTGTCCGCGAACTACATCGCCGCACGTCTCGCGCCGTACTACCCGGTCCTCTACACCGGCGAGACCGGTCTCGTGGCACACGAGTGCATCCTCGACCTCCGCGAGATCACCAAGCAGACCGGCGTCACGGTCGACGACGTCGCGAAGCGCCTCATCGACTACGGCTTCCACGCGCCGACCATGTCGTTCCCGGTCGCAGGCACGCTCATGGTCGAGCCGACCGAGAGCGAAGGACTCCGCGAGATCGAGCGCTTCGTCGACGCGATGGTCGCGATCCGCGGCGAGATCGACCGGGTGGCAGCAGGGGAGTGGTCGGTCGAGGAGAGTCCGCTGCGCGGTGCACCGCACACCGCGGCGTCCGTGACCGGCGAATGGACGGCGCAGTACTCACGCGAGCTGGCCGTCTACCCGGCGCCGGCAGTGCGTCAGGACAAGTACTGGCCGCCCGTGCGCCGGATCGACGGAGCGTATGGCGACCGGCACTTGGTGTGTTCGTGCCCGCCCGTGGAGGCGTTCGAGGGAGCGAACGCCTGACGCAGGTTTCCCAGATGCTCGACCGTACGGCGCTTGGGGTGCGCGGCACGGCCTGAGCGGTGCGAGGATGCTGTGGTGCCCGTTGTCGCAGCGGCCAGCACCGCGCTCCCAGAGCACCGATACGAACAGGCCGACGTCACAGAGGCGTTCGCCGAGTTGCTGATCCAGCGTGCGGGGGCGTCGTCGGCCGTCCGTGACGTGGTGCGCCGCACCCATGAGGCGACTGAAGTCAAAGCACGCCATCTGGTGCTCTCACTCCCGGAGTACGAACCACTCGATGACTTCGGCAAGGCCAACGACGTCTTCCTCCGCGAAGCACCGTTGCTCGCTGCACGCGCTGTCGATCAAGCCCTTCAGCAGGCTGGCCTGCGCGGCACCGACGTTGACCTGATCGTGTCGACCACCGTCACCGGTGTCGCCGTGCCCAGCGTTGATGCGCGTTTGGTGCCCCTGGTCGGACTGCGAACGGACGTGCGACGCCTCCCGATCATGGGCCTGGGCTGCGTGGCCGGAGCCTCCGGAGTCGCGCGGGTCGCCGACTACCTGCACGGCCACCCGGACGCGGTTGCCGTCCTGATCAGCGTCGAGCTGTGCTCGCTGACGCTGCAGCATGACGATGCATCGATGGCGAACATCGTGGCGTCAGGACTCTTCGGGGATGGTGCGGCTGCGGTGGTGATGGTGGGGGAGCAGAAAGCCGAACAGCTGGGCATCAAGGGCCCCCGTGTCTTCGGGTCGCACTCACACTTCTTCGCCGACACCGAGCGGGTGATGGGGTGGGACGTCGGTTCGAGTGGCCTGCGCGTCGTGCTGTCGCCGGAGGTCCCGCAGATCGTGGCGTCAGAGATGAGCTCGGTTGTGCCGCGACTACTCGATCCGCACGGTCTCACGATCGACGACGTCGGCGTGTGGGTCGCGCACTCCGGCGGCCCCAAGGTGCTGCTCGCCTTGCAGGACGCGTTGGCCCTTTCACCAGAAGCCACGGCGTTGACGTGGGAGTCGCTGCGAGAAGTAGGCAACCTGTCGTCCGCGTCAGTGCTGGACGTGCTCGCGCGGACAATGCGAAGCCGTCCCTCAGTGGCCGGTGACACCGGCGTGATGGTCGCGATGGGGCCGGGCTTCTGCGCCGAGCTCGTGCTGATGCAGTGGTGACATGACGTCCACCGGCTGGTTCATCCTTTTGGTCGCCGCTGTAGGCGTCGAGCGGATTGTCGAGCTGATCGTCTCGCAGCGAAACATCCGCTGGGCCCTCGAGCGTGGGGGAGTCGAGTTCGGGCGCGGTCACTACCCGGCGATGGTCGCCCTACATGTGGCGCTGCTTGGCGGATCGGTGCTCGAGGTCGTTCTCCTCGATCGCGTGTTCTTGCCGTGGCTGGGGTGGCCGATGCTGCTCGGCGTGCTGTTGGCGCAGGGCCTGCGCTGGTGGTGCATCGTCACGTTGGGGCCGCAGTGGAACACCCGCATCGTCGTCGTACCTGGAATGTCACGTGTGACGGCAGGGCCGTACCGGCACCTTCGCCACCCCAACTACGTCGCGGTGGCCGTCGAGGGCTTTTGTCTGCCACTCGTGCACACCGCTTGGATCACCTCGCTCACATTCACGGCCTGCAACGCTGTGCTGATGAAGCTGCGGATCGGTACGGAGGAGCGCGCGCTGCAGCTGCTGGACGACGCTTCCGCCTCGCACCAGACGACGTAGCCCTGTCATGCGCGCGATCGTCGTTGGCGGTGGACCGGTTGGTCTGTTTGCAGCGACCCTCGCGGCGCAACGAGGACACGACGTCCTGTTGTTCGAACGCCGTGATGGTTCGGGTGACAAGGCCTGCGGCGAGGGCCTCATGCCATCGGCAGTGGCCGAGCTACAGTCCGTTGGCGTGTCACTTGAGGGGCGGGCGTTCGGTGGCATCCGGTACTTGGACGCATCCGGGCGACAGCAGGTCCGCGCCGAGCTCGCCAACGGTCCAGGGCTGGGCGTCAGGCGTACCCGGCTGATCGAGGCCCTGCGGAGGGCGGCGTTCGATGCCGGTGTGGAGATACGAACGGCGGCTGTGACCGACGTAGTGCAGTCGTATGACGGCGTCGAGGTCGTCGCCGCGTCCGGCGACAGCGCCAGCGCGGACGTGGTGCTCGGGTGTGACGGTCTGTCTTCGACGGTTCGAGCAACCATCGGGGTCGAGCGTGAAGCCAGCGGCCCACGTCGGTTCGGGTTGGTGACTCATTTCGCGGTAGAGCCGTGGACGACCGACGTCGAGGTCTACTGGGGCGCGACCGGCGAGGCCTACGTGACACCGGTGGACGACACGCAAGTCGGTGTAGCGCTGCTCGGCGGCAGGGGAGAGCCGTTCAACGACCGCATCCGGGAGCTGGTAGCGCTGGAAGAGCGGCTGCGTGACGCTCCACCCGTCGGCAAGGTGCTCGGTGCTGGTCCCATGCGCCGCGTTGCCGCGTCAGTCGTGAACGGACGGGTGGCATTGGTCGGCGATGCTGCGGGCTACGTCGATGCGTTGACGGGGGAGGGCATCGCCGTCGGGTTGAAGAGTGCCCGAGCTGCCGTGCGAGCAGCCGAGACCGGTCACCTCGACACCTATGCGGCTGAGTGGCGCGAGATCACGCGACGGCCCGGGCAGTTGACCGATGCCTTGGTGCGCGCGACGGCGTCCAGCACCCGCAGGCGTTGGATCGTGCCGGCGGCGTCAGCGCTGCCGCAGGTCTTTGGACGTCTCGTGCGATCGCTGGCCTGAGAGCTCAGGTCGGGGTGGTCGCGACACCCACAGTCAGCGCAGCGAGAGGCTTGGGAGCCTGCTCCTGGTAGAAGGCGTCGAGCGACTCGATCTGCAGACCCGCTGACTCGACGAGATCGGGAATCTGGCGCGTGAGGTGGCAGCCACCGGCCATGCGGATCTGCAGCGGTTCCAGGCGTTCCTGCCATCGTCGGACGCCTTCGTCGGGAGCCTTGCCGTGCTCGAGAAAATGCAGCGTGCCTCCTGGTTTCAAAACACGCCGCACTTCGGCCAAGGCGAGTGCGGCGTCCGGGATCGTGCACATCGTCCAGGTGCTCAGAGCACTGTCGAACGTCGCATCGGCGAACGGCAGTTGTTGCGCGTCGCGTCCGGTGCGCTCGATCTCGACCGGGCTTTCTTCCACTCGGTCGCGTGCGAGATGCCATGCCACGTCACTCGGCTCGATGGCGTCCACACGCGTCACGTCGGTGGGGTAGTGGGGGACGTTCAACCCGGAGCCGAAACCGATCTCGAGCACTCGGCCCGAGAGGCCGGAGCACGCCTCGGCACGGAGCGGTTGCGAGAGCTTCACACCACAGAGCACGTTGATGATCCGAGGCAGGACGTGTTCCTGGTACAGACTCACAGCAGAAGCCCTTCGTGGTTACGTGCGGCCTTCACGTTCCTGCGCATCGAAGAGGGTGCTCTGCAGCGGCTCGGTTTCCTGCATCCACACAGCGTGCTCCACGTGGTAGCCCTCGCTGCGTAGCGCCTCGACGACGGCCTCGTCATCATCGACGATCACGGCAACCCCTTGCTTCCTCGCCAGCCGATGGACCTGACCCACCTTGAACAGGCGCGCAGGCCGTCGATCGGTATCCGGTCGCATGACCAGGTGGCCCTTCGGGAATCCGTGCTCGCTCAGCCACACGTCGGTATCCGCGCGACACCGCTCTGGTCGGCCGGTCAGGTAGACCAGCTCGTGTTCCTCGGCAAGGTCACGAGCACGCGCGAGCCCGTCGGGAAGAACGCCGTCACGTGGAGCAGCGGCGAAGAAGGCGTCCCAATCCTTGGGACGGGACTGCACGTAGGTGAGTCTGTGCCTCACGTCGGCGAGCACGCCGTCGACGTCCAGGATCGCCCAGGTCATTCGCCCACTCTAGGGACGTCGACGAGTGCTCCCAGACATCAGCGGGACAGCGCGACGTTCCAGGGCCGCACGTGCACGTCGAACAGGCCTTTGGCGACGCTCTGGTCATCGTCTTGCGCCGCCGCGACAGCCTCGGAGACGTTCGCCCGAGGAACGCGCAGGATCGTCATGCCTGAGCCGGGGGAGTCGGGCAGGTTGCCGGCTGCGACCAGCCAGTCGCGCTCGGAGGCGCGGGCCAGGAACGCTGTGTGTTCGGCGAATAGCGGTGATGCGAACGGGCTGCCCTCGACGTCGGGAGCGACGTAGTGCTGCAGCACCAGCCACGAAGGCTCGTGTTCCGACTCTGCTTCACCGGAGGGGGAGAAGCTTGCCGCGTACAGGCCGACCACGGTCGCCCATCCGTTGCGGTAGTCAGCGCGCGCCTCGAGACTGTCGGCTCGGCTCTCCCAGCCACTGTGCGTGAGCGTCACGAGCGTCTGCCGATCGGCGATCTCGTCGAACTGCACGTCGACGGTCGTCGCGGCGTCCTCGGACTGTCCGGGGTGCCAGGTCATCGTCACTCTGCGGCCGGGCTCCCATGTGGTCACCGTTCCCCAGGAGCAGCTCGTGCCATCGGGAGCAGTCTCGATCAACTTGCCGTCAACGAAGGCAGCGGTTGCTTCCTCTCCGTAGACGCTGTGCCGCGCGAAGGGCCACCACGCGTGCAGCTGCTCCGTCCAGGCGGCGAAGGCGCGATCGGAGGAGACCGGCACGACGACCTGGCGGCGAATCGGAGCGATGGCGCTCATGCGTCCTCCTGCTCACGAACGTGTTGGGCAAAGGCGTCCAGGACGGTGTCCCACGTCTCGACGAACCACTGCTGAGCGGCGACGTAACCCTCCGGCGCCAGCGCGTACAGGTGACGCGTGCCTCGCGCCTGGTACGTGACCAGGCCCGCGCCTTCGAGGACGCGGAGGTGCTTGCTCACCGCGGGACGACGCACGGGGAGACGCTCGGCCAGCTCGCCCACCGGCTGTGCGCCTGAGGACAAGGCGCGGAGGATCTCCCGACGAGTGGGGTCGCCCAGGGCGTCGAACACGGCGTCAGCTGAAGCCATAACCGTTACCCTACAGCAACCGTTACTCTCCAGCAACCATTTGTCGACTCTAGCCGCACTCAACGCTCCTGTTCAGCGGCGGCTTCCGTGCCGAGCGGACGCCACCGCGCGTCCGCTACCGACGAATGGCTCTGAACTGACGATT